>DATILI010000201.1:0-14462 GCA_035476635.1 Burkholderiaceae bacterium
CGCACGCGCGTTGGCAATCGATCGCGACTCGGAAACACCGCAGATATCGGGCGCTCATGCGCCTCGTCCCATGCCGGAAGAATGCGGACCAGGTCGCCCTGGCGCAGGTCCTTTTCCACGGCATAGTCTGGCAATAGCCCGATACCGGCACTGCACCGCACGAATTCACGCGCAGCGATTCCGGAATGCGTCTTGATGGCACCCTGAAGGCTGATCGTCAGTTGCTGCGCGCTGCGCCGGTGCACCAGATGCAATTTCTCGGGGTGCGGCAATTGGGTGATGGTGACCGACGGCAACCTGGCCAGGTCGTCCGGCTTGCTGACCTTGCCGTGCGTCTTGAGAAATGCCGGCGAGGCACACAGGAGCATCCGGCAGTTGCCGAGTTGCGTGGCGAAGAGCCCCGTGTCGGGCAGCCGCCCGACGCGCACTGCGAGGTCGAATCGTTCCTCGATGACATGCGAAACGGAATCCTCAAGCACCAGGTCGAATGACACATCCGGGTGAATTTCCCGGAATCGCGCCAGATCGGCGATCAAGAAACTGACACCGACGTTGTAGGACGCGGTCAGCCGGATCGTTCCGCTGACGCTGGCGCGGTGCGACTCCACGGTGGTGAACGCGTCTTCCCCCGCCGAGACCATGCGCCGACAGCTTTCATAGAAAGCGCTCCCCTCCTGCGTCAGCGACAGTGCGCGTGTGCTTCGGGTAAGCAGCTGCGCGCCAATCCGTTTTTCCAGTGCCGCCACATGCGCGCTCACGATCGATTTACCCAGCCCCAGCGTTGCCGCCGCCTTGGAAAACGACCCATGCTCGACCACCTCGACGAAGACGGCCATGCGGTACAGCTCCTTGATCATTCGGGGTTCTCCTCGATCAGTTCCAGATCAGTTTGATTGTCCACTTTAACCGGACTTTGAATCCTCCTTCAAGGGTCTAGTACGTTTTTGATGGCCCGCCTACTATTTGATCCAAGCAAACGAACCAAGCATGGAGACAACAAATGAGTGGACCTCTTTCCGGCATTCGCATCATCGACATGACGACGATGCTGTCCGGCCCATGGGCAGCAATGATTCTTGCGGACCAGGGAGCCGACGTGATCAAGGTTGAAGTTCCCGAAACCGGGGACCACGTCCGCTCGCTGGGCAATCAGCGGGCCGGAATGTCGGCCATGTTTCTGAACATCAACCGCAACAAGCGCTCCGTCACGGTCGATGTCAAGAGTGCGCGCGGAAGGGAAATCGTGCTGGATCTCGCCAAAGGCGCAGACGTGTTCATGCAGAACTTCCGCCCCGGTGTCGTCGACCGGCTTGGCGTTGGCGAGGCCGACATTCGCGCCGTCGCGCCGAACATCGTCTACACCTCCATCAGTGGCTTCGGAGACGTCGGTCCCTGGGTCGGCAAGCCCGTGTACGACCCCGTGATCCAGGCCATCTCCGGCCTGACGACCGTGCAGGCCGGCTCGGACACGGAACGCCCGCGCCTCGTTCGGACAGTCTTGCCGGACAAACTGGCTGCCGTGACCGTGGCGCAGTCGATTTCCGCCGCCATCGTGTCAAAGCTGCGCACAGGCGAAGGACAGCATGTGCGGATTTCCATGCTCGACTCGGTCCTGTATTTCCTGTGGGCCTCCGACATGGGCGCGCAGACCTACCCCGACAAGCCCATGACCAACCAGGAAGCTGCCAGCTTCATCGACCTGATCTACGAGACGAAGGATGGCCACATGACTGTCGCCGTGATGAGCAACAAGGAGTGGATCGGCTTGACCAAAGCGCTGGACAAGCCGGAGTGGCTGGCCGACGCGCGATTTGCCACCCCCAAGGCGCGCGACAGCCATGTGAACGAACGACTCCTGATGACGCAGGAAATATTGAAAACCCGCACCACCAACGAATGGATGCAGCGCCTCGAGGCGCACGATGTTCCCTGCGCACCGGCACTCACCCGAAGTGAAGTCATTCGACACCCGCAAGTCGTCGCGGCCGAGGCCATCGTCGAGGTGGACCACCACGCTGCCGGGCGTTTGCGCCAGGCGCGGCCACCTGCGAAATTCGATCGCACGCCATCGGGGATCCGCTTCGGAGCGCCGCTGCTGGGCCAGCACAACGACGAGATCCTGGCCGAGCTGGGCTACTCGGAGTCGCTCCGATCGGAGCTGCGAGCCGGCAAGATCATCGGCAGTGAAATTCTGCGCAACAACGGTTGAAAGGACATCAAATGAACAACGTACTCGTAGTGGGTGCCGATCGCGGCATTGCCAACGCAATCTGCCGGCAGCTTGACGCCCGTGGCGACCACGTCATAGCGGCTTGCCTCGGCGAAGGCGAAGGATTTACCGAAGGCGGCGTCGACAGCATCGGCGGCATCGACGTCACGTCCGAGAAGGCGGTCGCCAAGCTGGTTGCCGGCCTGCGCTCTCGCAGCGCGCAGCTGGACTGGGTGCTGCATGTGGCCGGCGTGCTGGGCCTGGACGAACTGGGGCGGATCGACTATGACGACATGCGCCGCCAGTTCGAGATCAATACGCTGGGCCCGCTGCGGGTTGCCGAAGCCTGCGTTCCGTTCCTCAAGCCGGGCGCCAAGCTGGGCATCGTGACCAGCCGCGTCGGCTCGCTGGGCGACAACGGCTCGGGCGGCATGTACGCCTACCGTGTGTCCAAGGCGGGCGCCAACATGGTGGCCTTGAACCTGCACCACGATCTGAGCAAGAAAGGCATGTCGGTGGTGGCGCTGCATCCGGGCATGGTCGCCACGGATTTGACGAAGGACTATCCGGGCAGTTTCAACTACATCCAGCCCGAAGAAGCAGCGCGCGGGCTGATCGCCCGCATGGATGAATTGACTCCGGCCACCTCGGGCCAGTTTCGCCACGCCAACGGAGACAAACTGCTCTGGTAGCCGCGCCCCGGCTTCCTTCTCATCGCCACAACCAAGACCAGGAGACAAACCTCATGATCACCCTCTACCAATACCTTCCAGCATGGACCGTGCCTTGCATCAGCCCCTACGTGACCAAGGTGGCGTACTACATGAAGATGGCCGGCCTGCAGTTCGACACCAAACCGCAAGACCTCACGCGCCTGGACAAGGACACTCCGGCCGGCAAGCTGCCCTGCATCGTCGACACTGACGGCACCGCGGTCAACGACTCGACCCACATCATCGAATACTTGCAGGGCAAGTATGGCGACACGCTCGGCGAGGGTGCGACGACGCAGGACCGGGCCACGATGACCGCCTTCAACCGGATGATCGACGAGCACACCTATTGGGTGGCCGTGATCCAGCCGCGCTGGCGCGAGACCGAGAACTGGGAGAAATACCTGCGCATCATCGCCGGCAGCAACGATGTTCCGCCTGGACTGCGCTCCTTCGCCGACGACTTCCGCTTCCGCATCCTGAACGAATTCATGAACGGTGGCTGGGGCCGGATGCCTGCCGAGGTCATCTACCGGCGCGCGCGTACCGACGTCGATGCGCTGTCCGGCTTCCTCGGCGACAAGCCATTCTTCATGGGCGACAAGCCGCGGTGGGTAGATGCACCCGTGCTGTCCATCCTGCGCCACACCATCGACGCGCCCTTCAGCTTCGACACCAAGGACTACGCCACCTCCAAGAAGAACCTGGTGGCCTACATGGCACGCATGCAAGACCAGTTCGGCATCTGACCGGATCCACGAAACAAGACCACACGCAGGCTGGACATGCTGGACCTCTACTACTACACCTCGCCCAACGCCCGCAAGGCGCTGATGATGCTCGAGGAAGTCGGACTGCCCTACCAGGTGCGGTGGATCGACATCAGCGCCGGCGACCAGTACAGCGAAGCCTATGGCGCGATCAATCCCAACCGGAAGATTCCGGCAATGATCGACCATGACGGCCCCGGTGGCCAGCCTCTGCGATTGTTCGAGTCCGGTGCCATCCTGTTGTACCTGGCCGAAAAGACCGGGCGCCTCCTGCCGGTTGACCCGATACGCCGCTGGAACGTGATCCAGTGGTTGTTCTGGCAGACGTCGAGCCAGGGGCCGCTGCTCGGCCAGGCCGCGCACTTCGTAAGCCACGCTGCCAATCGCGGCCACGACGTCGCGTATGCGGTCGATCGGTATCGGAACGAGGCAGCAAGGCTCTACGGCGTCCTGGAGTCCGAGCTGGCCGGTCGCGACTACATCGACGGCGAGTTCTCCATCGCCGACATCGCCGCCTTTCCCTGGGTACGGGTGGCCAAGGGCCAAGGCATCGACCTGGATCGCTTTCCCAACGTCAGGCGCTGGTCCGAGACCATTGCGCAGCGACCGTCAGCGTGCAGGAAGCTCGAACGCGACGATGCCACCAAGCTTGCCGCGAAGACCAACTACTACACCGACGAGACCTGGAACCTGCTGTTCGGTGGCCAGCCGCCCCGCAAGCCCACTGCTGCCTGAACCCAATCACCTATTTGCAACAAGTAACGCCATGAGCACCTCCAGTCTTTCCTTGCCCCGCATGTCGATCGACGGCGAATCCGTCACCAGCCTCGCGCAGATCGACGTCATCGATCCGGCCACCAACACCCCGTTCACCCGGGTCCCGGATTGCACGCGCGAACAGCTGGAGTCGGCGGTGAAGGCCGCGCAGCGCGCCTTCAAACCCTGGAGCACGGAGACCTTCGACGAGCGCCGCCGCCTGGTCAACGCCTTTATCGAGCGCGTCGTTGCCGATGCCGACACCCTGGCCCCGTTGATCACGCAGGAGCAAGGCAAGCCGCTGGCCAAGGCGCGCGGCGAGATCAACTCCGCTGTGTTCTTCTCACGCGGCTACGCGGCGTTGGACTTGCCGCCGCAGGTCCTGCGCGACACGCCTGCCCAACGCGTCGAATTGCGCCGCCGGCCGCTCGGCGTGGTCGGCGCCATCACGGCCTGGAACTACCCCGTGCTGCTGGCCATGTGGAAGATCGTGCCAGCCGTCCTGGCCGGCAACACGCTGGTGCTCAAACCCTCGCCCTACACGCCGGTCGCCACCTTGCGCCTGGGCGAGCTGGCGCAAGCCATCTTTCCGCGCGGCGTCGTCAATGTGGTGTCCGGCGGCAACGAACTGGGCGCCTGGATGACCGAGCACCCGGGCATTCGGAAGATCGCATTCACAGGCTCCGGCCCCACGGGCAAACGCATCATGGCCAGCGCAGCCGGCAATCTGAAGCGCCTGACCCTGGAGCTCGGTGGCAACGATGCCGGCATCGTACTGGACGACGTGGATCCGGCGAAGATCGCCGCCGACCTCTTCTGGGCCAAGTTCTCCAACTGTGGCCAGGTCTGCGCGGCGTTGAAGCGCATGTACGTGCACCGCAGCGTCTTTCCGTCGGTCTGCGACGCGCTGGCCCAATTTGCCGCGACGGTGAAGATCGGCCCCGGCACCGAGGAAGGGGTAGAAATCGGACCGATCCAGAACCGGGCGCAATACGAGCTGGTGCACGCCATGGTAGACGAGGCCATCGCCGCGGGCGCCAAGGTCTTGTACCAGAGCCCCGTGCCACCAGGTCCTGGGTTGTTCTTGCCGATCACGATCCTGACCAACGTCAACGCCCAGATGCGCGTGGTGAAGGAAGAGGTCTTCGGCCCGGTCCTGACCATCAGCGCGTTCGACAACGAGGACGAGGCACTGCGGCTGGCAAACGAGAGCGAGTACGGCCTGGGCGGGTCAGTGTGGAGCGGCAACACTGAGCGCGCGACAACTCTGGCGGCTCGCCTGGACGCCGGCGGTGCCTGGGTGAACCAGCATCCGGCGATGGGACCCGACCTCCCCTTCGGCGGCATCAAGGGCTCGGGCATCGGCGTGGAACTCGGCCAGCTCGGGCTGGAGGAGTACACCTCGATCCAGGTACTTAACGTCAAGCTTTCGACTTGAGACCACGCATCCAACAAAAGGAGACCGTCATGGCTGTGCTCAGCAGAGACGATTGGTACGACATCGCGCGAGACGTCGACTGGACGCTCGCGTACGTCGACGAAAAGCAGGCCTTTCCCGAGGCCTGGACCGGCAGCGGCAAGGTGCCCAAGGAAGCCTGGGATGCCTGGGACGAACCGTTTCGCGTCACGTTCCGCGACTATGTGCGGGTGCAACGCGAAAAAGAGGCCGGCGCCCACGCGGTGCGCGAGGCGCTCAAGCGGGCCAACGTCTACGACAAGCTCGACCCCGGCCACACCGCCTCGTCCCAGCTCCACATGGGAACGACCTGCATGGTCGAACAGATGGCGGTGACGATGCAAAGCCGGTTCTGTCGATTCGCACCGACGCCACGCTGGCGCAACCTCGGCGTGTTCGGCATGCTCGATGAAATCCGGCACGCACAACTCGACCTGGCGTTCTCGCACGATCTGCTCAAGCACGACGAGCGCTTCGACTGGTGCAACAAGGCCTTTCATACCAACGAATGGGGCGTTCTGGCAGTGAAGAATTTCTTCGACGACTGGATGCTCAACGCCAATTGCATCGAGGCCGCGATGGCCACCAGCCTGGTGGTCGAGCATGGTTTCACCAATATCCAGTTCGTGGCGCTGGCGGCCGACGCGATGGAAGCCGGCGACATCGATTTCTCCAACCTGCTGTCGAGCATCCAGACCGATGAAGCGCGCCATGCACAACTGGGCTTCCCGACGCTGGAAGTCCTGATGAAGCACGACCCGAAGCGCGCGCAATACATCTTCGACGTGTCATTCTGGCGTTCGTTCCGGCTGTTTCAGACCCTCACCGGAACCTCCATGGACTACTACACGCCGGTGGCCAAGCGCAAGATGTCGTTCAAGGAATTCATGCTCGAGTGGGTCGTGCACCACCACGAACGCACCATGAAGGACTATGGGCTGGCCAAGCCGTGGTTCTGGGACACCTTTCTGCAGTGCCTCGACCATGGCCACCATGCCATGCACATCGGCACCTGGTTCTGGCGGCCAACGCTGTTCTGGAAGCCGAATGCCGGCGTGTCCCGTGCCGAGCGCAAGTGGCTCAATGAAAAATACCCGAACTGGGAAGACAGCTGGGGCGTGCTGTGGGACGAGATCATCGCCAACGTCAACCGTGGCGAGATGGCGCAGACCTATCCGCAGACGCTGCCGGCGCTGTGCAACATCACACAGTTGCCGCTCGGCTCCGCCTGGGACCGGCACCACCTGAAGATGTACACCAGCGAGTACAAGGGGCGGCTCTACAACTTCGACTCCGACGTTTCGAAATGGATCTTCGACAGCGAGCCCGAGCGCTACGCCGGCCATACCAACGTGATCGACCGTTTCCTGCTCGGCCAGATCCAGCCGATGAATCTGGCCGGTGGCCTGCAATGGATGGGCATCACGCCCGAGGTAATGGGCGACGACGCCTACGCCTATCGGTGGGCCGCCGAATACGCCCAGGACGAACGCAAGGTGGCCTGAACGCCAAAGCCCAAGGAGAAACCCATGGCCCTATTTCCCATCTATGGCGTGTTCATCGGTGATTTCGTTCCGCACCTGGTGGCGGTGGACACCGAAGACACCATGAACCAGGTCGCCGAACAAATCGCCATGCACAGCGTGGGGCGGCGCGTGCCGCGCGCGCCGGATTCAACTGCATACAGCATCCGGATCGGCGAGCGCGTGGTCGCCAATGACCAGCCCTTGTCCCAGGTGCTTGCCGACACTGGCCTGAAGCCGCTGGAATGGGTAACGGTCGACTGGAAGAAATAACGCAAGGAGACAACGATGAGCGATATCACCAGCCAGGCGTTCATGGAGGTCTGTGCCGTGGGCGACCTGTGGGCCGGCGAGATGGAAAGCTTCGACGTCGGGACGCATGAGGTGCTGATCCTGAACGTTGAAGGTGAGCTGCAGGCCTTCGACGGCGTCTGCCCGCACCAGAGCGTATCGCTGGTCGAAGGCCGGTTCGACGGAAATGTGCTGACGTGCCGGGCGCATGAATGGAGCTTCAATGCCTGCGATGGGAAAGGGATCAACCCCAAGGGCGCGTGCCTGCGCAGGTTCCCGCTTCGCATCGTGGAAGGAAAAGTCCTGGTGGCCACCGAGCCAATCGACGAATAAGAGGAGACAACGATGACATCAGAACGCGTGTTCATGACCGAGGTGCTGGAATATGACGCTGTCGGGCCCATCATGCGCAGCGGCGAGATTGCCGATGCGGTGATCGACGCGGTGGCAGAGGACAACCCGGGGCGCGACGTGTACGTCACCGACCGCGGCGACTACTTGCACATCCACATGCTTATGGATTGCAGGCTGACCCGCACCAGCCTGGAGCGCTGCCTGGGCCGCAGCTACGACCTGTCGATGCTGGAGATCGAGATGCCCTCGTTCGCCGGCCGCATGCAGACCAGCGACCGCGAATACCGGTGGTACTTCAAGTTCTGAGAAGGAAACAAGATGACAGCCAATCCATCAGTGCCCACATTGCGCACCCGCCGCACCAAGACCTGGTCCAGCTTCGCCCATCTCGGCCGCAAGCCAAACGAGTACGAGATCGTGACGCACGGCATGAACCACACCATTGGCGCGACGCCGCTGGAATTGGGCCCCGATGTGCACGGCAATCAATGGTTGGCACGGCACCGCGACAACACCGGGCTGAAGGTGGCGCAACTGGACGCATTTCGCGATCCCGACAAGATGACCTATCGCAAATACACGCAGGCGATGGATGAGCAGGAAACCTACGTGGACGGATTGCTGCAGCACTACAGCGATGTGCAGGCCAGCGACGCGGCCCTGGGCCAACCGGCGCTCGACCTGCTGGCCACGGCGATGGCCCCGGCGCGCTACCTGGGGCACGGCTTGCAGATGATTTCCGCCTACGTGCAGCAACTCGCGCATTCCAGCTACATCGGCAACTGCGCTGCCTTTCAGACGGCCGATCAGTTGCGGCGCGTGCAGCGCGTGGCCTACCGCACCCGGCAGCTCGCCAACGCCCATCCCCAGCACGGGTTCGGCAGCGCCGAGCGCAAGTTCTGGGAGGGCGATGCCGACTGGCAGCCCACCCGTGAAGCGATCGAGCGGCTGATGCTCGCGTTCGACTGGGACCAGGCCTTCGTCGGGCTGAACCTGGTCGTCAAGCCGGTGGTCGACGAATTGTTCCTGAAGACTTTTGCGGAGTTGGCGCGTGAGACCAGCAGCGAACTGGATGCGTTGATCGCGGAAAACCTTTACCTCGATGCGCAACGCAGCCGGCGCTGGACAGCCGACGCGTGCCGGTCCATGACGCAAGCCGATGCCGGCAATGCGGGGGCACTGCACGAGCGCCTGGCGCTATGGCGCCCACACGCAGAGGCCATCATCGCCTCCGGCAGCCGCTTGCTGGCGCGCCACGCAACCAACACCAAGGCAGAGGCGATTGCCGATCGCGTCGCGCTGCAATGGGACGCGTTCCTCGCGGACACTGGCCTCGGCGCCCAGGCCTAGACAGCTTCACCGCAAAACATGATCACGACGAACTCGGCCCAGGCGGGCCCGGGAGCCTGCGTTCGCCTGGAGCCTGACGGGCGCAGCTTCCGTTGCGCTCCGGGCCAGACCGTGCTCGCGGCGGCGCTGGCGGCCGGAATCGACCTGCCCTACGAATGTGCCAGCGGCAGTTGCGGCAGTTGCCGCGCGCAGCTGGCCGCGGGCTCGGTGCGGGCGCGGTGGCCCGAGGCCTCGGGCTTGAGCGAGCGAGACCGGCGCAAGGGCGACCGCATCCTGTGCTGCCAGAGCATCGCGCAGGCGGACTGCGTGATCCGCTTGCGCCCAGGCAGCGCCGAGGTTCGGCTGCCGCCGCGCACGGTCCGGGCAAGGGTGGCCAGCTTGCGCCCGCTCAATCAGGATGTCATCCATCTGGTACTGGACACGGAACAAGGCATGGATTTTCTGCCCGGCCAGTTCGTGCTGTTCGATTTCGGTGCCGGCACCGGGCGCCGTGCGTACTCGATGTCGAACCTGCCCGCTGGCAAGGGCAGCCTGGAATTCCTGATCAAGCGAAAACCGGGTGGCTTGGCAGGCCGGTTTCTCTTCGAGCGGCTGCAAGCAGGCGATGGCTTGGATCTCGAAGGACCGTACGGCCGTGCCTGGCTGCGCAGCGACAGCACGCGCGACATCGTTCTGCTGGCGGGAGGCTCGGGGCTGGCGCCCATCTGGTCGATCGCGCAAGCTGCGCTTGCACGTGCGCCGCAACGCCGCCTGCGCCTGTATTTCGGCGCCAACCGGAGCCAGGATCTGTTCTGGCTACGCGAAATCGAACAAGCGCAGCGATGCCATTCCGGGCTGCAGGTCAATCTCGTGCTGATGGAAACGTCGGCGTCTGATCCTTCGAGTTGCCGCCAGGGTGCGGCTGGCGCAGCCATGGCGCACGACATCCATGACTTGCATGCGTGCGATCTGTACATGGCCGGGCCGCCCGGACTCATCGACAGCGTGATGCGCGAACTGGTGGCGACCGGCCGCGTGCCGGCGGACCGGGTGTTCTTTGATCGATTTTGCTGAAGGCCGCGAGCATGACTCTGCACTACGACATACTTGCGATCGGCGGCGGCAGCGGCGGCCTGGCGGTGGCGCAGCGCGCGGCCGAGTACGGAGCCCGCAGTGCCGTCGTGGAGCCGGCGCCGCTGGGCGGAACTTGCGTCAACGCGGGCTGCGTTCCCAAGAAAGTGATGTGGAACGCAGCCCACCTGATGCAAGGCGCGCGCGAAGCTGCCGCCTACGCGATCGCCCTGCCCGCTCCGGTCTGCGACTGGGCCGCGCTGCGCCAGCGCCGCGACGCCTACATACGCAGACTCAACAGCGTCTATCAACGCAATCTCGACCGACGCCAGATCACTGTTCACGAGGGGCTGGCCAGCTTCCTCGATGCCCACACCCTGCGGATCGGCGACCAGGAAATCAGCGCTGAACACATCGTCATCGCGACCGGATGCAGGCCCTCCATCCCGGCCATTCCCGGTGCGGAACATGGTCTCAGCTCGGACGACTTTTTCAAGCTCGATCATCTGCCCGAACGGGTCGCCATCGTCGGCAGCGGCTATGTCGCGGTTGAACTGGCAGGCGTTCTCAACGCCTTCGGCGCGCGCGTCGATCAGCTGCTGCGGCGCGATGCGTTGTTGCGAGAGTTTGACCCGATGATTCAGGCGACGTTGGCGCGGGAGATGGATGCCTTGGGCGTCGTTGTCCGGCCAAGGGTTGTTCCGGCGGCGCTGATACGGCAAGGCGACGGCCAACTCGAACTGCTGGCCGAGGACGGAAGGCGTTTCGGTCCCTATGACGCCGTGATCTGGGCCATTGGCAGGGAGCCGGTCACGCTGGCGCTGGACCTGGGCCAGGCCGGCGTCGCAACCGATCCGTCCGGCTTCGTGACCACGGATGCCTGGCAGCGCACCAACGTCGACAACATCTTCGCCATCGGCGACGTCACCGGGCGCGCCGCCCTCACGCCCGTCGCCATCGCGGCGGGGCGACGCCTGGCGGATCGCCTCTACGGAGGCCAGCCCGGCAGGCACCTGCGCTACGACTGCATTCCCACCGTCGTCTTCTCGCATCCACCGGTTGGCACCGTGGGCCTGACCGAGCCCCAGGCCCGGCAGCAGCATGTCCAGGTCGACGTCAAGTCCACCAGCTTCGTTCCGATGTACTACGCGCTAAGCGAAAAACGCCAGAAGTGCGAGATGAAACTGGTCCTGGCCGGCACGGAGCAAACCGTCGTCGGTTGCCACATCGTGGGCCAAGGGGCTGACGAAATGTTGCAGGGCTTCGCGGTGGCCATCCGCATGGGTGCCACCCTGAAGGATCTTCAGGACACGCTGGCGATCCATCCCACCAATGCCGAAGAGCTTGTGACCATGCGGTGAGCCCCTGCGGGCTGAGACTTCAGCTTCAACCGCTGCGATGCTGCCTGGAGGCGATGCGCGCGCCCTCCTCCCCCAACTCCCAGAACACCGAGGTCATGATCGCCAAGCCCTCACGCACGACGGACAGTGGCAGGTGTTCGTTGGGCGCGTGTTGCCGACAGCCCGGGTACGAATGCGGGATCCATACCGTCGGGAGCCCCAGGATGTCGGAGAACGCGTCGTTCGGCACCGTTCCTCCGAGGTTGGGAATCACCGCAGGATCGGCACCGGTCACGGCGCGAACCGCCTTCCTGGCCCAGCCGACCCAGGGACTGGCGGGGCTCAACCGGGTCGCCGGCGAGCCCCTGAGCACCCGCACCTGTACATCCGCAAAGCCGGCCTCGTCCAGATGCCGGCGCACGATGGCCTCGACGTCCTTCCAGTTCGTTCCCACCACGAAGCGCAACTGGCAATGCGCGCTGGCACGAGGCGGAATGGCGTTCGCCGGCTTGGCCGCATTGCCGGCGTGCAAGGTCAGGACCTCCAGCGTATTCCAGCCGAGCAGACGCTCGGCCGCGCTCATCCCCGGCTCGCCCCAGTCCGCATCGATCGTCCGGCCCAGGCTCTGGCTGTCGATCACGAGCAGCGACAGCGCTTCGCGCACGGGTTCCGGCATGGGCGGCGGCAGCAGCCCGGCAATCGTGATGCGCCCTCGCCCATCCACCAGGGACCCGATGGCGCTGCAAAGGATGGTGGCCGGGTTCTTCATGATCCCGCCCCAGTTTCCCGAGTGCAATGCCCCCTCGCGCGCAGCGCACGCCAACTCAAAAATGACATGCCCGCGCGAACCGAGGAACAGCGTCGGCTGGTCCTTGCTGATGCGGGGGCCGTCAGAGGCGATGAACACGTCCGCGGAAAGTGCTTCGCGCTGCCGGGCGCAAATCTCGCGCAGGCCGGGCGAGCTGCGTTCCTCGCCCATCTCGTACAGCATCTTGACGTTGTAGCCAAGCCGCCCGCCACGCGCCGCGATGACCTCGCGCAAAGCCGCCAGATTGATGGTGTGCTGGCCCTTGTTGTCCGCAACGCCGCGTCCGTACCAGGCCCCATCGCGTTGCGCGAGCACCCACGGCGTCAGCCCCTGCGTCCATTGATCGTCGTAGCCGGGCACCACGTCGCCGTGCCCGTAGGTCAACAGGGTCAGCGCATCGGGCGATTCCATGCGCTCGGCCAGCAGGAACGGCGCGCCACCGGCGACGGGATTGTCGAGGTAGCGACAGACAAACCCGATGGCTTCGAGATCAGGCTGGATGGACTCCGTCAGGTAGCGCAGCAGTTCGGCGGCTTTATCCGGCTCCAGGCTGACCGAACGGCAGGCGACCCGCGCGGCGAGTTCACGTTCGAAACTGCCGTTCTCAAAATAGGCCTCGGCATGTTCGAGGGCAAGGCTCTTGCTCATCACCGTGCCCACACAGCGGTCAGCGAGCGAATGGAGCCCAGCGTGCGGAAGCACCCAAGTTGGCTCAGCAAGGTCGCATAGGCCTGCGGCGACATCCGCGGCACGCAGCATTGCTCGATCTTTTCCAGGCGCTCCTGGTCATTGAACGGATCCTGGATCAACCCGCGCGCATGGATGCGCTGCGCCTCCAGGACCTTGCCGTTCTTCAAGGTGAGCTTGACGATGTGGGGCGGGCGCTGGTCGGGGTCGCTGGGCTCATCCACGAATGCCCGCGCGCGCATGGTGGTCAGGCCCAGCAGGCGCCGCACCGATTCACGGTGCACCGCCTCGGGTGTGAAGTCGGCGAGGCCGACACTGCCCTGCAACAGAATCAAGGCAACGTTGTAGTTCAGCGAGAAACGCGCCTGGAATTCATCTTCGGGATGGGCGTAGCGCAGGTTCTTCTTGTTGCTGGCGCCTACCAGCACTTCGACCGATTGCACATCTTCTGCGCTGAATCCATGCTCCTTCTTCAGATCGAGCAGGCAATCGAGTGTGTTGTGCGCCGAGCCGCAGCACGCATGGCGCTTGGGCGCCAGGCCGAACTCTTCCAGCGCCAGTGGTTTGTCGAGCTTCTTCAGCGGCTCGTCCCAACCCCTGGGGGCGGGGCCGCCGTACAACGTCAGAAAGCCCTGCGGATCCTCAAGCGCCTGCGGATTCCCCTGCAAGCCGGCCGCGCCCAGGGTGGCCGCGATGATCGCGTTCGAGGCGCCCATGCCGCACTGGAACGACTTGGCCTCGGTCCCGAACTGGGCCTTGTTTCCGGAGGCCATGCTGACGGCCAGGCTCATGGTGGCAACGGTCGACGCCTGGTCCAGTTTCAACAAACGTGCGCAGGCGCCCGCCGTCCCGATGCAACCCACGGTCGCGGTCGGATGCCAGCCCGCGAAATAGTGCGAACGGTTGACGCCGCGCCCCAGGACGGCATGCAATTCCAGCCCCACGATGAATGCGTCCAACAGATCGGCACCGCTGGCGTCGACCTCCTCTCCCAACGCGATCAGCGCCGGCACAAGGATGGCGGAAGCATGCGTCAGTGCCGGGTAGAAGTTGTCGTCGATCTCCAGCACATGGGCGGCCGTGCCATTGATCATCGCGGCCCAGGGAGCGGGCACCTTGTTCGATGTGCCGATCACCGTCGCCGCCCCCGTCCCC
>DATILI010000202.1:0-11581 GCA_035476635.1 Burkholderiaceae bacterium
AAGTAGTAGTAGGCCGCGCCTTCCATGCCGGGGAAGTTCTTGTACGCCGCCATGGCCGGCAGGATGTTGCCGCCGGTGGCGATCTCGATGCCGTAGCGCTTCAAGTCCATGTCGGCGATCTTGAACGGATTGCCCGCTCCGGCCCAGATGATGAAGATCACCTTGCGACCCGGTTGGTCCTTGAGCTTGTCGATCAGGCGCTGCGCACCGGCGGTGAAGTCGGTGGTGCTGGTGGGCAGGTATTCCTCATGCACCACCTTGGCCTTCTTGACCGCGTCCTTGAACGCCTTCACGCCGTCGCGGCCGAAGGCATAGTCTTGCGCCAGGGTGGCGATCGTGGTGCCCGGCTTGTCCAGCGCGACGCCGTTGGAGATCGCATCCTGCGAGCTGTTGCGGCCGGTGCGAAAGATGTATTTGTTCCACTTGTCGCCGGTGATCGAATCCGCCACGGCGGGCTCGACCAGCAGGATCTTCTTGTATTCCTCGGCCACCGGCAGCATGGCCAGCGCCACGCCCGATGAAGTGGGGCCGACAGCCAGATCCACCTTGTCGTCCGAGTAGGCCGAGGCCAGCAGCGACTTGCCCAGGTCAGGCTTGCCCTGGTCGTCCTTCTCGATCACCACCAGCTTCTTGCCGCCCACTTCCATGGTGCCACCAGTTGCGTAGTCCAGGCCCATCATGAAGCCTGTGGCTGTCTGCTTGCCATAGGCTTCCAGCGGGCCGGTCTTGCTGTAGATGTGGGCGATGCGGATTTCCTTGGATTGGCTGAACGCCGCGGTCGAGGCGAACGTGGCGGCCACGGCAGTGGCGAGCAGCGCGGCGCGCGCGACCCAGGTACGACGGTGCATGGATGTCTCCTTTTATGATTGACGTGCACCATGAATGCACATGCCATGCCAGAACCAGCGCTGTTGATTTATAACGGTTTTTTCGAACCGCGACGAGAAACGTCTGATTCTTGGACAATTTCTATTGCCATAATTTCAGACAAATGCCTGAAATTCGAACAATCATCCCAACCGCTCATAAAGCGTGGCCCGCGAAATTCCCAGCATCCGCGCCGCCGCCAGCTTGTTGCCGCCGCACGCCGCAAGCGCTGCCGCAATCGCCCGCTTCTCCACTTCGGCCACTTGCTGTGCCAACGGTCGCAAGGCCTGGGCTGCAGTCGGCGCAGGAGCCTCCGCCATGGCCGGCGGCAATGCGGGGGCGATGTTCTCGATGCCGGTTTCCTTCAGCACCTCTTCCAGCTGCGCGGTGTGAATGCGTTGCGACTCGCTGCGCATGGCGGACTGCTCCAGCACGTTGCGCAGTTCGCGGATGTTGCCGCGCCAGGTTTGCGCCGACAGCAGCGCGATCGCCTCGTGCGTGAGCTCGGGCTGCCCTGCCCCACTGCGCAGCGCCATGTCTTCGCCCAGTACCTCGACCAGCGCCGGGATGTCGCTGCGGCGCTCGCGCAACGGCGGCACGCGGATCGGCAACACATTGAGCCGGTAGTACAGGTCTTCACGGAACTTGCCCTCGCGCACCATGCCGGCCAGGTCGCGCGAGGTGGCCGCGATCATGCGTGCATCAAAGGGTATGAGCTTGTTGGACCCGAGCGGCTCGATCTCGCCCTCTTGCAGGGCGCGCAGCAACTTGGCCTGCAGGCTTTGCGGCATGTCGCCGATTTCGTCGAGGAACAAGGTGCCGCCATCGGCCAGGCGAAACTTTCCTTCGCGCCCCTTGCGGTCGGCGCCGGTGTAGGCACCGGGCGCGACGCCGAAGAATTCGGCTTCGAGCAGCGTATCGGGCACGGCCGCGATATTGACGCTCACGAACGGCCCGCGGTTGCGCGCGGACGCAGCATGGATCGCATGCGCCAGCAACTCCTTGCCGGTGCCGGTTTCGCCCAGCAAGAGCACCGGGCTGGAGGATTGCGCCGCACGCCGGGCCTGGCGCTTGACCTCGACCGCCGCGGGGCTGGTGCCGACGAAACTGGCGAAGGTGTACTTGGCACGGCGCTGGCCTTGCTGCAGGTTGGCGCGCTGGCTCGCCAGTTCGCGCCGGGCGTCGTCCAGGTCGCGCTGCAGCAGGGCGAACTTGCTGATCAGCGGCTGCAAGGTGGTTTCGGGATGGTCGAACAGCACGATGCCGATCGCGCCGATGACCGCATTGCTGGTCTCGTCACGCAGCGGAATGCGGCTGACCACGAAGGTGCCGGCCTTGTTGGTCAGCAGGTCGATCAGGATCGGCTCGCCGGTTTCCAGCACGCGCCGCATCTGGGTATTGGGGATCACGTCCTCCACCATGTGGCCGACGAACTCGTCGACCGACGAAAAGCCGAGCAGGGGCAAAAAGCGCTTGTAGCCATCGTTGACCCAGACGATGCGGCCCGAACGGTCGACCAGGAACATGCCCTGGCTGATGCTGGAAAACAGGTGGAACATCGAGCGCGCCGCCAGTTCCAGGATGCTTTGAGCATCCACGGGCAAAGCCAGAGGCGCGGGGTCGGAAGAATGCATGCGCGAATGGTAGCGCGATGCTACATTGGCTCCTGCAGGCTTTATTCAAGAGAACCTGCCAGGGAGCTCAATGAAGGCTAAGAGCCCGGCTGCAAATCGCAGCCACGTCTCGTCCGATCCGGGCGCAAACCACCTGCGCCGTATTGAACTGGTATTGCTGGCCAGCAGCTACCTGCTGGTCGTGCTCAGCCTGAACTGGGTGGTTTTCTTTGGCCTGCGCCACGCCTGGCTGATCACCGGCCTGCATGTGGTCGCCGCGTTCATCGGCCTGCTTACCGCCGCGCTCACCCGGCGCAACCAGGCCCGGCTGGCTTCCTACCTGCTCGTCGGCAGCTTGTTGCTGATCTGCGGATTTACCTCGGCCGTGCTGGATGTACCCAGCAATGGCATTCCGCGCACCGCACACCTGTACTTTCTTGCCCTGGGCATGGGCTCCAGCTTTGTGTTCAAGGGCGAGCATCCCTGGCTGCGCCACGGCATGACGCTGGCCTGCTTTGGCGCCTTCCTGGTGTTTGCCGGCAGCAACAGCGGCATCCTCACCGCCTATGCCCTGCCGGAAAGCGTGCGCACGATCGGAACCTGGGTCAACGGCGCGGGTGCGTTGGTAGCGCTGTACAGCTTGCTGCACATCATGCAGACCGATCAGATCGAACGCAGCGCGCTGGAGTCCGAACTGCAAAAGGCGTTGCTGCGCCATGAGCTGCAGCTGCTCTACCAACCCCAGATCACCGAGTCCGGGCTGGTGGTCGGCGCCGAGGCGCTGGTTCGCTGGAAGCATCCCGTGCGCGGCATGGTGTCGCCGGCCGAGTTCATTCCGGTCGCCGAACGCAGCGGGCTGATTCTTCCATTGGGCGACTGGGTGCTGCGCACCGCTTGCGCGCAGCTGGTGGCGTGGGCCGCGCATCCCGAGACAGCGGGCTTGACCTTGTCGGTGAACGTCAGCGCCAAGCAGTTCCATGAAAACGATTTTGTCGACCACGTCCTGTCGGTGGCCGAGCGCTTCGAGATCAATCCGGCCCTGCTCAAGCTGGAGCTGACGGAAAGCATGCTGGCCGACGACATCGACGACATCGTGCGCAAAATGACCGCACTCAAGGCGCGCGGGATCGGCTTCTCGCTGGACGATTTCGGCACCGGCTTTTCGTCGCTGAACTACCTCAAGCGCCTGCCGCTGGACCAGCTCAAGATCGACCAGTCCTTCGTGGGTGACGTACTGACCGACCCGAACGATGCGGCGATTGCCTGCGCGATCATCACGCTGGGGCAAAGCCTGGGGCTGGACGTGATCGCCGAGGGCGTGGAAACCGAGGCGCAGCGCGAGTTCCTTTCGAACAACGGCTGCCACACCTACCAGGGGTATCTGTTCAGCCGCCCACTGGAGGCGCAGGAACTTGAAGCGTTTGTCCACACGCGCGTTCCGCAGGCAACGCACCACCGGCGCCACCCGGCCCAAGGTTCGCTGCAATTTACCTGAAGCGCGCTTCTACCGCACACGCCTGGACGGCACTACCCCACCGCCGCGGCGCGCTTGCCCGCCATGGCCTTGGCAATGCGGGGCAACACCAGCACGGCCACCACGATCGCCAGCAGCGCGAGCGACACGGGGCGCTCCAGGAACACGGTCCATTTGCCTTCGCCAATGGACAGCGCATTGCGCATCTGCGCCTCCGCCAGCGGCCCGAGGATCATGCCGACAATCACCGGCGCCGTGGGAAAGTCGTAGCGCCGCATCAGCACGCCGAGCAAGCCGATGAAGTACAGCAGCACCAGGTCGAACGCGCTTTGGCGCATGCCGTAGACGCCGACGGTGGCGAAGATCAGGATGCCCGCATAGAGCTGCGGTTTCGGGATCTTGAGCAGCTTGACCCACAGGCCGATCATCGGCAGGTTCAGCACCAGCAGCATGATGTTGCCGATGTACAGCGAGGCGATCAGCGCCCAGACCAGCGTCGCCGAGGTGGTGAACAGCTGCGGGCCGGGCTGGATGCCGTAGTTCTGGAACGCGCTGAGCAAGATCGCTGCCGTGGTGGAAGTGGGAATGCCCAGGGTCAACAGGGGCACCAGCGTGGCGGTCACGGCGGCGTTGTTGGCCGCTTCCGGCCCGGCCACGCCCTCGATCGCGCCGGTGGTACCGAACTCTTCGGGGTGCTTGGAAAGCTTGCGCTCCACGCCGTAGCTCAGGAACGTGGGAATCTCGCTGCCGCCGGCCGGGATGGTACCGAACGGAAAACCGATCGCCGTGCCGCGCAGCCAGGCGGGCCAGGAGCGGCGCCACTCCTTGCCGGTCATGTGCACACTGGTCATCTTGTGCTGCTGCTCGACGGTCCTGCCTTCGTACAGCACGTTGTACAAGGCCTCGGCCACCGCGAACAGGCCGACGGCGACCAGCACCACCTCGATGCCGTCCAGAAGCTCCGGCACGCCCGCCGTGTAGCGCGCCTGGCCCGAGATCTGGTCCAGCCCGATCAGGCCGACGGCCAGGCCGAGGAACAGCGCCGCCATGCCGCGCAAGGTGCTCTTGCCCAGCACGGCGCTGACCGTGGTGAAGGCCAGCAGCATGAGCATGAAGTATTCCGGCGGCCCGAGCTGCACCGCGTACTCGGCCACGATCGGCGCGAACAGCGTGACCAGCACGGTGGCCGCCGTTCCCGCGACGAAGGAGCCGATGGCCGAGGTGGCCAGCGCGGCGCCAGCGCGGCCGTTCTTGGCCATCTTGTTGCCTTCCATGGCGGTCACCATGGTGCCGGTCTCGCCCGGCGTGTTGAGCAGGATGGAGGTGGTCGAGCCGCCGTACATCGCGCCGTAGTAGATGCCGGCGAAGAAGATCATCGACGCCGTGGCTTCTACCTTGACGGTGATGGGCAGCAGCATCGCCACGGCCACCGCGGGGCCGATGCCCGGCAGCACGCCCACGGCTGTTCCGACCACGCAGCCGATGAAGGCCCACATCAGGTTGATCGGGGTGATCGCGGTTGCGAACCCCTGCATGAGTTGGTTCCAGATTTCCATCAGATCTCCTGCCGAGCCGCCTCAAAGGAGGCTGCGGCCCCCTCGGGGGGCAGCGAATGAATATGAGCGTGGGGGCCCATTAAAGCCATCCCGTCGAGGTCAGTCCCGGCAGGTTGATTGCCAGCAATTTCGTGAACATCCAGTACACCGGCGCCGCGATCAGCACACCAGTGACCACATCCTTGATCAAGGTGGCGGGCCTCAGGTCGCCCTTGCCGGCGGCGGCGCGAAAGCCCTGCACCGCCAGGACAAAGCACAGGCTGCAGCTCAGGATGAAGCCGATGGTGGTGATCAGCCCCGCGTTGGCAAGCAAGCCGACGGAAATCCAGACGAAGCCCAGCCAGTGGCCCTGCGCGGCGCCCGAAGGCTCATCCATGTTGCGAAAGCCGCCGGTGCGCGCTTCCCACACAATCCAGCCGCCGCAGATCAGCATGACCACCGCCACCACCCAGGGCAGGAAGTTGGGCCCGACGCCGCCGTAACCGGCTTCGCCTGGAATGCTGATGGCACCAAAGGCCAGCACCGCGCCGACGGCCAAGGCGCCGACGCCGATCAGGGTTTGGAAAAGGGAATTCGGAGGATGTTGTCTCATTGTTTTTGCCTCGCTCGGGTCGCCGCCTCGCCGGGCAGCTGAATGGCCAGGGGCGCCGGCGGCGCCCCTGGCATCTTGTATCAGATCATGCCCGACTTGACCATGGTGGCGCGCAGGCTCGCGAATTCGTCATCGACGAACTTCTCGAACTCCGGGCCCGCCAGCACGGCCGGGGTCCAGCCGTTCTTCTCCAGGGCTTCGGTCCAGGCCTTGGACTTGATGGCCTTGAGCACGAGCTCGGTCAGGCCCTTGCGCTGCTCGGGCGTGATGCCGGACGCGGCATAGACGCCGCGCCAGTTGCCGATTTCCACGTTGATGCCCTGTTCCTTGAGCGTCGGCGTGCTGACGTTCTTCAGGCGCGCACCCGACGTAACGCCTATGGCGCGCATCTTGCCGGTGGTGATGTACTCGGCAAACTCGCTGTAGCCACTGCCGCCCACCGTGACGTTGCCGCCGAGGATGGCCGCCGTGGCTTCGCCGCCGCCACGGAAGGCCACGTAGTTGATCTTGGCCGGATCGACGCCGACTTCACGCGCAATCATGGCCGCCGCGATGTGCTCGGTGGAGCCGCGCGAGCCGCCGCCCCATTTCACGCTGCCGGGGTCTTTCTTGAGCTGTTCGACCACATCCTTCATGGTCTTGAAAGGCGAATTTGCCGGCAGCACGAACACGTTGTATTCGCTGGTCAGGCGCGCAATCGGAGTGGCTTGCGAGAGGCTCACCGGTGGCTTGCCCGTGATGATGCCGCCCAGCATCACCGCGCCCATCACCATGATGGCATTCGGATCGCCCTTGGCGCCGTTGACAAACTGCGCCAGGCCAATGGCGCCGGCGGCACCACCCTTGTTTTCGTAGCTCACGCTGGAGGCCACGCCGGCGTCCTGCATGGCCTTGCCCAGGGCGCGGCCCGTGGTGTCCCAGCCGCCGCCAGGGTTGGCCGGGATCATCATCTTGATGTTGGCCGCGGCCAGGGCCGGCATGGGCAGGCTGCCCGCGGCAGCCAATGCCGCCAGGGATTTCAGGAAGGTGTCGCGACGCATGATGTCTCCTACTTGGTTGGTATCAAACCCTGCGATCATGCGCTCGCCGGCTGTCAATCGGCTGTCCGAAAGCATTGGGGAAAATGCTAATGTTGCCCCCACGGTCGCCCACTTCGTGTGGCTCCCTGCCCCCCCGAGGGGGCCGCGTTTTGCCTTGGGGCGGCCCGGCGGCAAAACCGTGTGCGACATTTACCTGCGAGTGCCCACCGATGAAATTGCTGCTAGTCGAAGACGACCCCACCATGCAGACCACACTGCAGCGCGCCCTGAGCCGGCGTGGCATGACGGTGCACGCCTGTGGCGACGGCCGGCTGGCACTGGAGCAATGGCGCGCCCTGGCGCCTGATGTCGTGATGCTGGACCTCACGCTGCCCGGGCTGGACGGATTGCAGGTGCTGGAGCAGGCACGCCGCACCGGCCTGGCCACGCCGGTGCTGATCCTGACCGCGCGCGGCACCGTGGGCGACCGCATCATCGGCCTGAACACCGGCGCCGACGACTACCTGCCCAAACCCTTCGACCTGGACGAACTCGAGGCCCGCCTGCGCGCGCTGCACCGGCGCAGGCCGCTTTCCAGCGCCGAGCCGTCGTTGGCGAGCCCGCAATCGGTGGGCGAGCTGCGCTTCGAGAAAGACAGCGGCGCCATCTACCACCGCGACCAGGTGCTGGAGCTGACGCCGCGCGAGGCGGCACTGCTGCAGGCGCTGATGGCCAAGCCCGGCCACGCCGTCTCCAAGGAGCGCCTGTTCGAACTGGTGTTTCCAGGCGAGGCCGAGGTGCAGTACGAGGCGATCGAGGTGGTGGTCTATCGGCTGCGCAAGAAGCTCGTGCACACCGGCGCCACGCTGATGACCCTGCGCGGGCTGGGCTATCTGCTGAAGGCGGATGCATGAGCCTTGCGGCTGGCGCGGCCCGCCCCTTGTCCCTGCGCCGCTACCTGCTGCTGGGCATTTTGCTGCCGGTGGGAATCTTCGTGGTCATCAACACGGTCAGCCTGTACCGCCAGGCACTGGATGCCGTAAACACGGCCTACGACCGGACTCTGCTCGCCTCGGCCAAGTCGATTGGCGAACAGCTCGATGTGGAAGGCTTCGACGAGCAAGCCCGGCTGCGCGCCACCGTGCCGTACTCGGCGCTGGAAGCGTTCGAGGCGGACAACCAGAGCCGGATCTTCTACAGGGTGTCCAGCCTGAGCGGCGAGATGGTGTCGGGCTTCGCCGAGTTGCCGTTCTGGCGCGGCCGCCTGCCGGACCGCACGACCTATGCGGCGCTGGTGGATTTCTACGACGACCGCTACCGCGACGAAGACGTGCGGGTGGCGGTCCTGCTGCAACCCGTGGCGAGCGAGCGCGGGCGCGGCATGGCAGTCATCCAGGTGGCTGAAACGCTGGAGCTGCGTCGAACCCTGGCGCGCAAGATCCTGCTGGACACGCTGCTGCGCCAGGCGGTGCTGGTGGCCGTGATCGTGCTGGTGGCCGTGGTGGTGGTGCAGCGCGCCACCCGACCGGTCCGCAACCTGAGCGCGCAGTTGCAGGCGCGCCCGGAGAACGACTTGAGCCGCATCGCCGCGCCGGATGCGCCGCGCGAACTGCTGCCGCTGGTGGACGCCACCAACCAGGTGATGGAGCGGCTGCAGCACCTGCTGGACCATCAGAAGCGCTTTGTGCGCGACGCGTCGCATCAGTTGCGCACCCCCTTGGCCGTGCTCAAGACCCAGGTGCAATCGGCACTGCACGGCGACGTGGAGCCGCGCCAGGCGCTGCTGGAAATCAATGACACGGTGGACCGCGCCACCCAGTTGGCCAACCAGATGCTGGCGCTGGCCAAGGTTGAGCAATTGCGCCAGCAGGCCGATACCGGCGTGGTGGATCTGGCTGCGGTGGTGCGCGCGGTGGCGCTAGATCTTTCCCCGCTGCTGGCCGACAAGGACGTGGACTTCGAGATCAACACCGTAGCGGCCGCGGTGCAGGCCCACGACTGGATGCTGCGCGAGCTTTCGCGCAACCTGCTGCACAACGCCATCAAGCACATCCCACAGGGCGGCACGCTGTCGGTGCGGCTGGTCGCCGATGCCCGCCATGCCGCCTTGACGGTGGCGGACAGCGGCCCCGGCATCAGCGTGGAGATGCGCACACGGCTGTTCCAGCCTTTCTCCGCCGGCGACGTCTTGAGCGGCTCCGGCCTGGGCCTTGCCATCTGCCAGGAGATCGTGCTGGCTCTGGGCGGCACCATATCGTTGGAAAACCGCGAAGAGCGGGGCCACGTTACGGGGCTGGATGCCACGGTCCGGTTGCCGTTGGCGCAAAATCACGGCTGATGGAAAAACTGCGTATCGACAAATGGCTATGGGCGGCCCGGTTCTACAAAACCCGGTCGCTGGCCACCGAAGAGATCAACAAGGGCCGCATCACGGTCAACGGCCAGGAGGCCAAGCCTGCGCGCGAGGTCAAGGCTGGCGACACGGTCACGCTGCGGCAAGGGCCGATTGCGCGCACCGTGGTCGTCAAGGCCTTGAGCGGCACGCGCGGGCCGGCGCCGGTGGCACAGCAGCTCTACGAAGAAACTGCGGAAAGCATCCAGACGCGCGAGAAGGCCGCCGAGCAGCGCCGCCTGGCCCCGGAACCCGCGTTGACCCTGGAACACGGCCGCCCGACCAAGCGCGAGCGGCGCGAGCTCGACCAAACGCAGCGCGGCTGGGGCGACCGCTGGAGTGCCTCGGTGGACGACGGCCGTAAATAGCTTCGCGGGCTTCAGCCTCAGCCAAGCCGCCGCTGCAAGGCACGCACCGCGCTGTCGACCGCGGTCAGCACGGGCAAGCCGGTGCGTTGTGCCACCGACGAGCGGGCCCGCGCCATGCTGAACTGCGCCAGCACAATCACTTCGGCGCCCTGTTCGGCAAGCCACCAGGCGGTTTCGGCAATCAGCGCGTCGTGGGCGGCCAAATGACCCTTGTTCAACGCATCGAGCGCGCCCTTGGCCAGCGCACAGCTGAGCGCAACGCCGGGCGGAAACTCGGCCGGCATCGAATCCAGCGTGGGCGCGAAGGTGGCCACCAGGCCGATGCGCGATGCTCCGCAGCCCACTGCGTCGGCAATCATGGCTTCGTTAGGCTTGAGCACCGGCAACGGCGCATGCTGGCGCGCCACGGCATCGATGCACGATCCAAACGCGGAGCAGGTAAACAGGATGGCCTGGCTGCCGCAATCCACCGCGTACTGCGCCAGCCGCGCAAAGCGCTCATGCATCGCGGCGTCCAGGCCCTGGCCACCGGCCGCGAGATCGGCCGACAAGCTGTCGTCCAGCAGGTTCATGCGCACGGCCTCGGGCCAATCGCGCAACATGGCTTCATTGATGGGGGCGACCGAGTGCGACAAGGCATGGATCAGGGCAATGCGTGTTGTCATGGCGTTCTCACTTATGCGGTCGCCAACACGGTACGCCGTACGCGGCGCCCTTGCAACCACCACACCAGCCAGGCCAGCAGTGCTGCCGGAATGAACACCCAATGCTGCGATGGTCGCTCGGGGTTGGGCAGCTTGAGCTCCACGAGCTTGTAGCCCTGCTCGACGCCGAGCTTCTTGGCACGGCTGCCGAACTTGACGGCCGCCACTTCCAGGTCCTGCCCGAGCTGGCTCAAGGTCACGCCGCCATCACGCAGGCGTGCGCGGCCGTTCTCGCCCTCGCCCATCGGCAAGGCAACGGTCTTGGTCAGCTTCTCGCCACTCAGGCCTTCGCCGGCAATGCCCACCACCAGCCATTCATCTTTTTGCAGCCGGTCGGCCACCTTGTAGATGTCGGCCGCAGGCGCACTGACGTACTTGGGCGAGAAGCGGTCGATGACCCAGTCGGGTCGGAAGAACAGAAAGGTAGCCAGCAGCAGCAGGATGACCTCGGGCCAATTGCAGCGCGTACGAAACCATTTCATCGTGCCGGCCGCGAACAGCAGCGAAGCGATGGTGCCGGTGACGCACACCAGCACCACGTCCACCCACGAGCCCAGGCCGATCAGCAGAAGTTGCGGGTTGAAGATGAAGACGAACGGCAGCACCGTGGTGCGCAGGCTGTACCAGGTGGCCTGCCAGCCGGTGGCATTCGGGTCTTCGCCGGAAATCGCCGCTGCCGCATAGGAGGCCAGGCCCACCGGTGGCGTGACGTCGGCCAGGATGCCGAAATAAAACACGAACAGGTGCACGGCGATCAAGGGAATCACCAGGCCGCTGCGCGCGCCCAGCTCGACGATCACCGGCGCCATGAGCGTGGCCACCAGGATGTAGTTGGCGGTGGTGGGCACGCCGGCACCGATGATCAGGCAGATCAGGGCGGTGAGCAGCAGCATCACCATCACATTCCCGGCCGAAACCAGCTCGACGAAGTCGGTCATCATGAGGCCCATGCCGGTCAACGTGATGACGCCCACGATCAGGCCTGCGCTGGCGCAG
>DATILI010000203.1:0-9434 GCA_035476635.1 Burkholderiaceae bacterium
CTGCGCGGCGATGATGCCCGAGCCGCCGGGCTTGCTGTCCACCACCAGCGCCTGGCCGGTGTTCTTGCGAAACTCCTCGGCCACCTGGCGCAAGGCGGTGTCCAGCGTGTTGCCCGGCGCGAACGGCACGACCACGCGCACTGGACGTTCTGGAAAGGCCTGGGCTTGCGCGTGCACCTGGCCATGCGGGAGTGCCAGCGCCAGCGGCAGGGCACCCAGCGTGCGCAGCGCGTCGCGTCGTTGCATCGTGGTCATTTTGGGTCTCCTTGCAGCAGGCCGCGCAGCAGTTGCGCCACGCGCGCGGGCTGCTCCAGCGGCGTCATGTGGCCGGCATCCTCTATCCATTCGAGCCGCGCACCGGGAATGGTGGCCGCCAGTTCTTCGGACAGCGCAGGCGGTGTGATCTGGTCGGCGCGGCCGCACATCACCAGCGCGGGAAAACGCAATTGCGCGAGCGCGGCGCGGTGGTCGGTGCGGGCCATGATGGCGCGGTTCTGCCGCACCGCAGCCGCAACGCCGACGTCGCGCATGATGGACAGGATGTCGTCCATCAAGGCCGCATTGCCGCGGTTCTTTTCATGCACACCGAACTGCGCGATGCCGGTGAAGGTCTTTTCGAAGTTGCGCTCCAGTGCCGCAATCGTTTTTTCGCGTGTGGCCACGCCTTCCGGCGCCTCCGGCCGGCACGAAGTGTCCAGCAGGGCGAGGGCGTTGATGGCGTGCGCCTTGGCGCCGGCGGTCATCTCGATCGCGACATAGCCGCCCATGGAGAAACCGCAGATCAACTTGGGCACTTGCGCGGGAACGTTCTCCAGCAGGCGCCACGCGTCGCGCGCCATCTCTGAGATGCTGGTCTGCGTGCACACGTTGGCGATGCGGATGTCGGCATCGTCTTGCAGCAGCGGCGCCACGCGGTTCCAGATGCTGGACGTGTTCAGCATGCCGGGGATAAGCAGCAGGACGGGTTTCATACAGTCTCCTTGGTTCGGGCCAATGCCTTGGCTTGCTCGCGCAGTTCGCGCTTGAGGATCTTGCCGACCGGATTGCGCGGCAGCGCGGGCAACTCCAACAGGTACTCGGGCAGCTTGTAGACCGCCACGCGCTTGTGTTCGCGCAGGTATTCGTTGATGGTGGCGAGGCTCACGCACTGCCCTTCGGCCGCGACGATGCAGGCGCAGACCTTCTCGCCCAGGGTCTCGTCAGGCACGCCGACCACGGCGGCCTCGCGCACGCCGGGGCAGGCCATCAGCAGGTTCTCGATTTCCTCGGAGGAAATATTGACGCCACCGCGGATCACGAGATCCTTGGAGCGGCCCACATAGTGGTAGTACTGCCGCCGGTCGCCGGCGATCTCGAACAGATCGCCGGTCTTGTAGAAGCCCTGTTCGTCGAAAGCGCGTTGGCTGAGTTCGGGCGAGGCGTAGTAGCCGCTGAAAATCGTCGGGCCGGCAAAGCGCAGCTCGCCGGGCTGGCCCGCCTGCGTGATGTCTTCACCGGTGTCGACATCGACCAGCCGCGTACGGATCTTGCGCGTGGTGGACACGCTCCATTGATAGCCCTCGACCCCGGCGCGTGGGAAAAACTGTGCGCGCAAGGCCGGGTCGGGAATGTCCACCTGGTTGCCCGACAGCGCCGCGCCCTCGTTGGAGCCGAAGTAATTGACGATCTGCACGCCGTACTTGTCTTCAAAGCCGCGCACCATCCAGTCCGACAGTGGCGCCGAACCCGAGCCGATGCGCGACAGCCGCTTGAAGTCGATGCCGGCCAGCAGGGACTCGTTTTGCAGCAGCATGTTGAGGATGGCCGGCGGCGCAACGGTGTAGTCGATGCGCTCTTCGCGCAGTTGCTGCAGGAACACGGGCAGGGCGAACGGCTGGTGCTGCACCACGGTGCCGCCAAGCGTGAGCCAGCCGGCGAATGCGGTCGACAGGCCGGCCATGTTGACCAGCGGGAACGGGTTCAGCAACCGGGCCTGGTCGGGAATGCCGGCCGCTTCGATGATCGAGGGCGCGACGATCAGCCATTCGTTGTGGCTGCGCGGCACACCCTTGGGCGTGGCCTCGGTGCCGGAGGTCCAGCAGATGGTGAACACATCGTTGGCGGTCACGGCCGCGCTGCGCTCGGCCGCGCTCAGCTGCTGGCGCTGCGCCTCGGTAAGCGGCGCGCGGGTCTGCGCAGCCAGGTCAACGGCCGGTGCCGGAACCCCATCGCCCCAGGCCAGCACGGTGCGCAGCGCGGGGTGCGCCGCCTGCAGGCCAAGGAACATGGCGGCGCTGGCGTGGCCGCCCTCGGACTTGCCGATACGCGAGAACGTCACCGCCGCCGCGGCGCCTGTCAGCGCCAGGATGTGGCCGAGCTCATGCTCGCGGTACTGGATCGGCACCGGCGTGACGATGATGCCGAACCGGGCGCAGGCCAGGTAGACCACGAACTGCTCGACGCTGTTGGGCATTTGCGCCACCAGAACTTCGTCGCGGCGCACGCCGGCTTGCAGCAGCACATGGCAAAAGCGATCCACTTCCTCGGCGAGCGCGGCCCAGCTCAGACGGCGCGGCCCGCCGTGCGCGAACTCGGCGCGGTTCGGCGCATCGACCACGGCTTCGGCCGCGGGCCGTTCGCGCACGTGGCCGGCGAACAAGTCCCACAGCGTGCGCTTGCCCCACCAGCCGTGTGCGCTGTATTCGGCGATCTTCTCGGGTGCGACCAGGATCATGGCTGCCCAGGTTGGTTTAGTAGCCGCGGGCCAGGCGCTCGGCGCTGACCCAGGTGGCGTGAAAGCCGTTGGGCACGCGCTGCGGCATCTTGATGCGCGCGACCGGGCCCTGGGCGATGTCCTTGGCATCGAACACGGTGACGTAGGAGGCCTTCTTCTCGTCGTCCCACATGAAGCCCACCAGGTAGCCGTCGTCCTCCTGCTTCCAGTTGTCCCTGGGCGCGAACGGCGCTTCGCTGAACCACTTGTTCACGCCGGCGTGGTAGGTGGTGCAGGTGTCGCGTTCCAGGTCGTAGCGCGCGAAGCCGCAAAAGCGAGGGTCCTCCGAGCGGTTGCTGCGGCCCATCAGCACGTTCCAGGAATAGCGCGTCTTGTGGCCCTGCATCCAGGAGTTGATGACCGGGAATTCCTGGTTCACGATGTCGTCGATCACGCGTTCCTTGGTCTGCCCGGTGCGCAGGTTGAAGCGCCATTCGTAGAACATGAAGTCGTGTTCCAGGTTGGCCAGCATCTTGGGAAAGCGCTCCACATCCACGTTGCCGTGCCAGTCGCGCGGCAGGCGAAACGGCGTGCCGGTCATCACGATCTCGGTGCCGCCCTGGCCATCGCTTTCTTCCCAGGCGTTGGACACGTGGTACATGTAGGTCGGGCTGGCTTCGAACCAGCGGATCTGCCCGGGCGTGCCGTGCCGTGGAATCACGCCGAAGCGCGAGGGCAGGGTGTGGTGGAACTTGAGCTTGTGGCGCCCGGCCGCGAAGGCGTCCA
Source organism: Burkholderiaceae bacterium (assembly GCA_035476635.1). Taxonomy (GTDB): domain Bacteria; phylum Pseudomonadota; class Gammaproteobacteria; order Burkholderiales; family Burkholderiaceae_C; genus DATILI01. Next base: position 3,479 of record DATILI010000203.1, read on the forward strand.
TGTCGTAGAACAGCGGCAGGTCGTGCACGATGGTGTAGTTCGGCGTGATCGCCATGTCGTGCGGCAGGCGCGGCCCGGGCAACTGCACCGGCATGAAGGTCTTTAGCGCGCCCTGGCGGTCCATCACGCCGTAGTGCATGTAGGGCGCCTCCTTGCCGTAGGCGAAGAACAGGAATTCACCGGTGCGCTCGTCGACCTTGGAATGGGCCGATACCGGCAGGTCCTTCATGCGTGGGTCGAACTCCAGCTTGCCGACGGTGGAAAGATCGCCAGGCCGCACCTGGTAGACCGAGCCGCCCAGGTACCACATCGACACCAGGTTGCCGGCGTAGAACTTCACGTCGGTGTTGGAGGTGTTCTTGACCGGCATGTCGGGCCGGTCCTTGCGCGGCGGGTCCTTGATGCCCTGCCACAGGGCATGGCCGGCGGCCAGCTCTTCCTTCAGGCTGTCGGTGGCAATCCAGCGGTTCTGGTATTGCACCCGGCCGCCTTCGAAGCGCACCGCATGCAGCATGCCGTCGCCGTCGAACCAGTGGTAGCGGCCCTCGGCTTCGAAGCGGCGGTTCGGGCCATTGCGCACGTACATGCCGGACAGGTCTTTCGGCACTTCGCCTTCGACCTCCGTGAGTTCCAGGGTCACCTCTTGATCGATGGGCGCGAAGCCACCGCAGAGCACCGGAATTTCATTCATGTTCATGGTGTTTCCTTTCAGCACAGAAGAATGCGCGTTGTGGGGCAGCAGTTCAATGTTTTTTTAGAACGAATGCTTGATGCCCGCGTAGAGATAGCGCGAATCGAAGCCGGAAAAGCCCGCCGGCTTGGCCAGGCTGTTGGCCGGGAACCAGAAGTCATAGCCGGCCCGGCTTTCGTTGCGGATGGTCGAGTAGCTGGCGGCCAGGAAGGTGCGCTTGGACAGCGCGTATTCGTAGCCGAGCGCGAACATCTTGGCGCCCGTGTTCGCCGAGGTGGTGCCTCCGGTCTTGTAGGACTTGGCCTGGCCGTAGGTGGCGCTGACGAGATGCAGGCCGTTGCGGTAGCTCAGGGGAAGCGCCCAGGCGTCGCGGCTGAGCTTGCCGCCCGCGATGGCCGAGCCTTCCACGGTGTTGCGGTCCCACAGGGCAGCGAGCTTCAGGCCTGAGCCAAACAGATAGCTGGCGCCCAGGCGGTCGGCGGTCTGGTCGTAGGCGGTGGCGAAGTTGCCGGGCACGCCGGGCTGCTTGCCGCGGTCCAGGTGGTTCCAGTACAGGATCACCGGGCCGGCGATGTAGGTCGGGTTCAGGTTCAGGGTGCGGTGCCCGTTCTGGCCTGCGGCCTCCGTGTCGAAACTGTAGGCCGCACTGAAACCGAAGCCGCTCCAGCGCGGCGAGTCGTAACGCAATGTGTTGGAAAGGAATCCGCCCGAGAAATACTGCGACTGCCGACCGATGGGGCCCAGCAAGTTCAGGGTGCCACCGGCATAGGGGCCGGCATCCAGGATGCCGTTGGGGCTGATGATGGCGTCGGAAGAGAAGTAGAGCGGCCATTGGCCCAGCAGTACGCGGCCCCACGCGGGGTTGCTCAAGCCCACGGCGGAGAAACGCCCGCGGCCGGCGTCGCCAGTGTCGGCGCTGAAGGAGAACTCGACATGGAAGAAGGCCTTGTTGCCGTCCCCCAGGTCTTCCTCGCCCTTGACGAACCACCAGGAGGAGTTGTCCGTCACGCGCAGCCTGCTCTCGGGGTTGGCGACCGGCGCATTGGCCACGGTGCCGCCGGTGTAGTGGACCTGGTCGACCCCGGTCTTGATCTGTCCTCCCAGGGTGACGCTGGACTGCGCCAGGGTGGCCAACGGCATCGCGGCCAGGCCTGCGGCCAAGATCCAGTTCTTCTTTTTCATCAATCGCACACTTGTCTCCTGTCTAGTTTGAGTTGATTGGGCTAACCAGCGTCGGTGCCGCTGCCGCAGGGCGGCGCGACTGCACGATGCGAAAGCGGCTGGCCACGAACGAAAGATCGGTCAGGCTTGCATTGCCTGCCGGGTTCAGGCCGGTCACGTGGTAGTCGCTGTAGGCGGCCGCGAAGTTCAGCGGCATCGGCCCGGTGAGGTTGATGGTGAGCTGCGCGCCGGCCTGCGCATAGGCTGCTTCGGCCTGTGCGATGGTGGCCTCGTCCGTCGAGTACAGGAAGGCGGTGAGGCCGCCGAATTGCTTGACGTCGGTCGTGGCCTGCCGGAGCGCATCGGCCGCGTCGTCGCAGGCGATGACGAAGCTGATCGGACCGAAGCGCTCTTCGCCGTACAGGTCGCGCTCGCCCTTGGTCACCTGCAGCATCAGCGGTGTGCTGGTGCGCGCGCGCGGATATTCGGGATGGACGTAGCTCTGCGGACGCAGCAGCACCTTGCCGCGTTGCCGGCCTTCCCCCTCCAGTTGCCGCAGCAGTGCCAGTGTCTGCGGCGACTGGAGGGTTGCCAGGATCATCGCGGCCTTCTTCGCATCGCCGCACAGCGCCGCCACCGCATCGGCGAGCCGGCGCGCGACCTCGGCCAGCGGCACCGTGCCCTGGGGTGTCTTCACGCCCGCCGCGGGCAGATAGATGTTCTGCGGGCTGGTGCACATCTGCGCGCTGAACATGCACAAGGTGGTGGCCAGGCTGCGCAGCACGGCGTCCAGGTCGTCGACCGACTCCAGCACCACGGTGTTGCAGCCGGCGGTTTCGGTGAAGCTCAGGGCGGGGTGCGCGTTCTGTTCCACCCACTGGCCAAAGCGCACGCTGCCGGTGAAGTCCACGATGGCCGTCTTGCGGTGCTTGACCAGGCGCTTGCCGATCGGCTCGGCGGCCGTGTCCAGCGCCATGGTCACCAGGTTCGGGTCGAAGCCAGCATCGGCCAGCACCCGGCGGAATATGCGCGCCGAGATCGCCATCGGCAGCACCGTGGCCGGATGCGGCTTGACGATCACCGCGTTGCCGGTGGCCAGGCTGGCCAGCATCGAAGGCCAGGCGTTCCAGGTCGGAAAGCTCGCACACGAAAAGCACACGGCCACGCCGCGCGGCACCAGGCGGTAGGTCTTGTCGAGCACGATCTGCGCCGGGCCGAACTGGCGCTGCCAGCGCGCCTTCGGTGCCACCGCCTGCATCGCCTGGTACGCATACACCAGCGCCTCGATACCGCGGTCCAGCGCGTTCACGCCCGAGCCGGCATAGGCCATGTTGTAGCTTTGGCCGGCGGTGTGCATCACGGCCTGCACGATCTCGAACAGGTGCTGCCGGTAGATCGTGTCCAGCACTTCCAGCAAGACGCCGATGCGTGTCTCGAATGGGGCCTCGGCCCATGGCGGCATGGCTTTTTCGCCGGCGGAAAACAGGGTATCGATATCGCTTTGCGGATAGCGTATGCCCAAGGGCTGCTGTGTATAGGGCGAGATTTCCTCGCCGAGTTCGCCGATGATGCCCGGCTGGTCCAATGCGAAGCGGCTACCCAGGTGCGCCTGGTGTGCCGCGAGCCCGGCGGCCTGGGCCGCTGCCGCATCGGGGTATTTGTTGGGCAGCTCGGGAAAGGGGCTCCAGCAATGGCGTTCGCGGCAGGCCAGCTGTGCGCGCTCGAAGACGGCACGGTGTTTTTCAAAAAGGGGCATGGCCATATTGGCCGTACTCATGGCTGCGTCCCCCTGCGCCACACCAGCCGGTGGTGCCGCGCCACGTCGGTACCGGGCACGGTGTCGGACGCCGACAGCGTGAGTTCGCCCTCGGGCGAGAAGGCCATGTTGCGCACCTGCTGCGTGCCGACGAAGTTGGGGTTCAGCGAATGTGTGACGCTGTGCACGACTTGCTGTCCGCCCTCGGCCCTGGTGCGGATCGCATAGGGGCCGGCGTACTGAAAGTAGCTTTCGAACGCAGCCAGGCGCTCGGATTCGGGCGCGCTGCGCACACTGTCGCTGGACAGTTTTCCACGGTTGCCGCGGGCGATGCAGGCGCTCATCCAGCCGTCGCCGGTGTACGAGATCAGGCCGGTTGCCGCGTCGCCGAAGGGCAGCGTGGCGGCACGCCCGTCGCCATATTGAATGTCCCAGCGCACCAGATGCCAGGTGCCCAGCAAAGGGTTGTCCGAAAGCGCCATGCGCGTCTCCTGAGGAATGGTCTGAAGGCCTTCTTTTGGGCCTTTTCGGGATTATTACTTTCCTAACTGAACTTATAATAGGGCAGTAAAACAGGCTTGGCAAGCGGGGCTGCCCCGAGTTTGGCGACGACAATGTCGCCATGGTGTCAACCCAAACTTCTCCGTCCTCCGGCCATCCCTATGAGGCCCTCGGGCCCGATACCGTGCTGGATGCGCTTGCCGCCGTGGGCCTGTACGGCGATGGCCGCCTGCTCGCGTTGAGTTCCTATGAAAACCGGGTCTACCAGGTGCATCTGGAAGACGGCTCGGCGGTGGTCGCCAAGTTCTACCGGCCCGGCCGCTGGAGCGATTCGCAAATCGCCGAGGAGCACGCATTTGCGGCCGAGTTGATGGCGGCGGAAGTGCCCGCGGTCGGCCCCCTGGTGCTGGAAGGCCGCACGTTGCACCACTTCGGCGGCTTCGCTTTCTCGGTCAGCCCGCGGCGCGGCGGGCGGGCGCCGGAGCTCGATGATTTCGAAGTGCTGGAGTGGATCGGCCGCTTTCTCGCGCGCATCCACACGGTGGGCGCGGCGCGGCCGTTCCAGGAGCGGCCCGCGCTGGACTGCGCAAGCTTTGGCACCGCGCAACGCGACTGGCTGCTGGGCCACGAGATGATTCCGCTGGATGTGCAGTCGGCCTGGGGCGCGGCCTGCGAGATCGCGCTGGAGATGATCGCGAAGAGTGACTTGCCGAAGGGCGCGGTGGGTGCGGTGGCCTCGGGCAATGCAAGCATCAAGACCATTCGCCTGCACGGCGACTGCCACCCGGGCAACATCCTCTGGACGCCGGCCGACCTGCCCGGTGCCGGGCCGCACTTCGTCGATCTCGACGACGCGCGCACCGGGCCCGCGGTACAGGACTTGTGGATGCTGCTGTCCGGCGAGCGCGCGCAGCGCACGGCGCAATTGAGCGCGCTGCTGGACGGCTATGAGGAGGTGCGCAATTTCAACCGCCGCGAGCTCGCGCTGATCGAGCCGCTGCGCACCCTGCGCCTGATCCACTACAGCGCCTGGCTGGCGCGCCGCTGGGACGACCCGATCTTCCCGATCAACTTCCCCTGGTTCGGCTCCAGCGACTACTGGAAGAGCCAGGTGCTGATGCTCAACGAGCAGATCGAAGCGATGCAGGAGGAGCCGCTGGTGGCATGAGGCCGTGAAGGCCACCACTCACCATATGGAGTCACATGGCTGCTCTCACACTGCACTACCACCCGCTCTCGTCCTACTGCCACAAGGTGCTGATCGCGCTCGACGTGCTGGGCGTCGAGCTCGACGACAAGCGGCTGCTCAATCTGGGCGACCCCGCAGAGCGCGCTGCGCACCTGGCGTTGTGGCCCACGGGCAAGATGCCGCTGCTGATGGACCAGGGCCGGCCCATCCCAGAGACGAGCGTCATCATCGAATACCTGCAGCGCCACCATGCACGCGGCGGCCAGGTGCTCATCCCGCAGGACCCCGACGCCGCACTCGAAGTGCGCTTGTGGGACCGTCTGTTCGACCTGTATGTGATGACGCCGATGCAGGCCCTCACCGCCGACCTGCTGCGGCCAGAGGGGGAGCGCGACGCACATGGCGTGGCCCAGGCGCGCGCGAGCCTTTTGTCGGCCTACGCGTTCATCGACCGCCATCTTCCCGGGCGCACCTGGGTGGCCGGCGATGCGTTCAGCATGGCCGACTGCGCCGCAGCGCCGGCCTTGTTCTATGCCGTGACCTACGTGCCGCTGCCGCCGCAGCATGTGCACCTGGCAGCCTACTTCGAGCGCCTGATGGACCATCCGCCCGTGGCACGCACCATCGACCAGGCGCGGCCCTACTTCAAGTTCTACCC
>DATILI010000204.1:0-3628 GCA_035476635.1 Burkholderiaceae bacterium
ATCGGCCCCGACGCGGAAGTGTTCACCAAGGCACAGCCGATGAGCGCCGTGGGTGTGGGTGCCGAGGTCGGCATCCATCCGCGCAGCGAATGGAATAACCCGGAACCGGAGATCGTGCTCGCGGTCAACTCGCGTGGCGACGTCAAGGGCGTGACTCTCGGCAACGACGTGAACCTGCGCGACTTCGAAGGCCGCAGCGCCCTGCTCCTGGGCAAGGCCAAGGACAACAACGCGAGTTGCGCCATCGGCCCGTTCATCCGATTGTTCGACCCGGATTTCAGCATCGAAGACGTGCGCACCGCCGAGCTCTCCGTGCGGGTCACCGGGCCCGACGCGGGCGACGGCCACAGCTTTGCGATGCAGGCCAGCAGCTCGATGCGCAAGATCAGCCGCGACCCGATCGAGCTGGTCTGGCAGACCATCGGCGACAACCACCAGTACCCCGACGGCTTCATGCTGTTCCTGGGCACCATGTTTTCGCCAACGCAGGACCGCCACGGCCCGGGCCAGGGATTCACGCATGTGGCGGGTGATATCGTCACGGTTTCCGCGCCGCAGCTCGGCACCCTGGTCAATCGCGTCAACACCTCCGACAAGGTCGCGCCGTGGACTTACGGCCTCGGCGCACTGATGCGCGACCTGGCAAAGCGCGGGCTGTTATAAAGCGGGCTCTTGCGTAAAGCCAACCTCTCTGTTCAAAGGAACTCAAAATGATCACCACTCCCTCCGGCCTGCAATACGAAGACACCACCGTGGGCACCGGTGCCGAGGCCACGTCCGGCCAGCATGTGCATGTGCACTACACCGGCTGGCTCTTCAACGACGGTACGCAAGGCGCCAAGTTCGACTCGAGCCTTGACCGCAACGATCCGTTCGCTTTCTCACTGGGCGCCGGCATGGTGATCAAGGGCTGGGACGAAGGAGTGGCCGGCATGAAGATCGGTGGCAAGCGCACCCTGATCATCCCCGCGGCCCTGGGCTACGGTGCGCGCGGCGCGGGCGGCGTGATTCCGCCCAATGCGACGCTCAAGTTCGACGTGGAGCTGCTGGACGCGCACTGAACCTCGCTGCCCAGCTCTCCAGCGGCACGCGCGCGGCGTTGCAGACGTAGCTGATCGCGTGGTACCAGCCGGCCAGCATCAATAGCTCCAGCAGTTGCGGCACCGACCAGTGCGCCGCAAGCTGCTGCCACAGCGCATCGCCCACGGTGCTGGTGTCGTGCAGTTCGTCGACCATTTGCACCAGCAGGCGATCGCGCCCGGTCAACGCGCCTTGACCGGCACCGGGGCCGGCATGGGAATCGGCAATCGCCGCGTTCTGTTCGGCGCTGAAGCCCGCGGCCTTGGCAAACGCCGCCACGTGCACGCCCCACTCGTATTCGGCGCCGCAGCGCGCGCACACCCGGTTGATGACGACCTCGCGGTCGCGCAGGCTCAAGGTCGCGTGCCGCCCCAACAGAAAGCCGCCCCAGCCCGTCATGCGCTCGGCCAGCAGCGGGTGCTGTGCCAGTACGCGAAACAGCGCCAGGATGCCGGGTGCGCCAGGCGGCGTCATCTTGGTGAGCAGGGCTTGCTGCTCGGGTGGATACGGCGGCGCCAGGGGCGGGATGCGGGGCGCCTGCGCAGGCGCTGGAAGGTTTCCGGGAATGGTCGCGTTCACTGAAGTACTCCTTGTGAAATAGCTGGGAACCGCTACGGAATGCGTAGCGAATGCAAACTATATCGCTACGCAATCCGTAGCAATGGTCGCCTTCATGACAAGCGCCACCATTACAATCTCGCCCCATGACCACCCAACCCGCCCTGCCCGGCCAGCCGGTACGCGGCTCCCGTACCGGGCGCCCGGTCATGGCGCTTTTGGATTTGCTCGGCCGCCGTGGCGCGCTTCGCCTGCTCTGGGAACTGCGCGACGGCCAACCGCAGACATTCCGGTTACTGCGCGCAAGTGCGGGCGATATGTCGCCATCCGTGCTCAACGACCGGCTCAAGGAGTTGCGTGAGGCCCGGGTGATCGAACTTACGGGTTCCGGCTACGCGCTGACTGCCGAAGGAGGCGATTTGCTGCAGCGCCTGAAACCCATCAATGCCTGGGCCGACCGCTGGGCGGCTGTCAGCGAGCCCGAACACTAGAAGCTTTGCAAGCACAAATGCATTCCCCTGACTTGAAAAGGGGAGATGCACCCCCACTTTTCGCCCATTCCCTTTGCATTTCCTTTGAATTAGTTCATCCATGAGCATGTCCGATCAGCACCAACCCCAGCAAAATCAATCACTTAGTGGTCAAGCAAGCCCCGAAGAACTGGAAGCCGCCCAGGCGGCCAGCGACGCCGAGGCACTGGCCCAAGTGCAAGCGGAACTAGCCAGCCTGCAGGCCAAGAGCGCCGAGCTGGCCGACCAGTTCCTGCGCGCCAAGGCCGAGGCCGAAAACGCCCGACGCCGCGCCGAGGAAGAAATCAGCAAGGCCCGCAAGTACGCCGTGGAAAGCTTTGCCGAAAGCCTGTTGCCGGTTACCGACAGCCTGGAAGCGGGCCTGGGCCACAAGGACGGCACGCCCGAGCAGGTACGCGAAGGCGCCGAAGCCACCTTGCGCCAGCTCATCAGCGTGCTGGAGCGCAACAAGGTCATCGCCATCAACCCGGCGGCCGGCACCAAGTTCGATCCGCACCAGCACCAGGCCATCAGCGTCGTGCCTGCCGAGCAGGAAGCCAACACCGTGGTGAGCGTGCTGCAAAAGGGCTACTCCATTGCCGAACGCGTGCTGCGGCCGGCCCTGGTCACGGTGACCGCACCTAAATAAGTTGTGGCCCGGCCGCTTCGATCAAGCCTTGAAACAGCAGCGGTTATCCACAACTAGTCAACATCTGAATTTCCAAAAATCGCAGGAGTAAAACATGGGAAGAATCATCGGCATCGACTTGGGCACGACCAATAGCTGCGTGTCCGTCATGGAAGGCAACACCACGCGCGTCATCGAGAACAGCGAAGGCGCCCGTACCACCCCATCCATCGTGGCCTACCAGGAAGACGGCGAAGTGCTCGTGGGCGCATCGGCCAAGCGCCAGGCGGTCACCAACCCGCGCAACACGCTGTACGCCATCAAGCGCCTGATCGGCCGCAAGTTCGCCGAAAAAGAAGTGCAAAAGGACATCGACCTGATGCCCTACAAGATCGTGGCCGCCGACAACGGCGACGCCTGGGTCGAAGTGCGCGGCAAGCAGATTTCCGCCCAGCAGGTCTCCGCGGACATCCTGCGCAAGATGAAGAAGACCGCCGAAGACTATCTCGGCGAGCCGGTCACCGAGGCCGTCATCACGGTACCCGCCTACTTCAACGATGCCCAGCGCCAGGCCACCAAGGACGCCGGCCGCATCGCGGGCCTGGAAGTCAAGCGCATCATCAACGAACCCACCGCTGCGGCCCTGGCCTTCGGCCTGGACAAGCAGGAAAAGGGCGACCGCAAGATCGCCGTGTATGACCTGGGCGGTGGTACCTTCGACGTCTCCATCATCGAGATCGCCGATGTCGACGGTGAGAAGCAATTCGAAGTGCTGTCCACCAACGGCGATACCTTCCTGGGTGGCGAAGACTTCGACCAGCGCATCATCGACTACATCATCGGCGAATTCAAG
>DATILI010000205.1:0-8090 GCA_035476635.1 Burkholderiaceae bacterium
CGCCAAGACCTTCCGCATGCAGCCCGACGTGTATGCGGTGCAAGGCTATGACACCGGCCTGCTGTTGGCGCAAGGGGCCGCGGCGGTCAATGGCGACCTCAACAACCGCCCGGCGCTGTACAAGGCCCTGGAGTCCGCCACGATCGATAGCCCGCGCGGCAAATGGACCATGAGCAAGTCACACAATCCGGTGCAGGACATGTACCTGCGCGTGGTCGAGAACAAGGAAAACAAGGTGATCGGCGTGGCCGCCAAGGCGCTGGCCGATTCGGGCGCCGGTTGCAAGATGGGTTGAATTCAAGGCCGGGAGTCTCCCTACGAAAGTTCGGAAGCGTGCAAGTTCAGCTCCCGCGCCAGGAACGCCATGACGCTTCGATTGAACTGGGCGGGGTTGTCGCGATGCACGCCGTGCCCACTGTCTGCGATCTGCATCGTCTGGGCCTGCGGCATCAGTTGGGCCACCGCGGCAGTCGTGGCGCGATGCACGTCCAGCGTCCTGTCGCCGTGCAGCAGCAGCGTGGGCACCCGCAGCGCCTGCATCGCTGCCTCGTCAAGTGCGGGGTAGGCATTGGAGGACAACGCCAGCGCGCGCATCGCCTCGGCATTGCGAAGACGCCGTTCGCGTCCCGCGGGCGTGGATGCTTCGCCGGCCCCACTGCCGTTGATTCCTAGCGTGAGCATCCGGACGGCCTCCTCGGCCTGTCCCGCAGAGAAGGCCGCATCGGATGGCCGGAGCACTTCGCGCTCGAAGCGCACGCGGGCCTCACGCCCCCCGGCAACCCGATCCGCGAAAGGAAGCACGGGCGGCTCGGTCAGCGCCAGCGCCCTGACCTTTTGCGGCCATGCCAGTGCCACTTGGAGCGCTGTGTAGGCACCATAGGACGTCCCCACCAGGACTGCGGGCTCGGCCTCCCAGCCTTCGAGCAAAGAGGCCAGGTCCTGGGCCTCGGCCAGCACCGAATGGCCGGTGCTGTTGATCTGATTCCTGTTGGGGCTGCTGTAACGCCGGCTGTAGGTGAAGCACCGGAAGCGGGCGGTAAAGGCCTCCCATTGAGGCGCCCAGGACGTCCAGTCCCCCATTCCGCCGTGAACGAAAACCAGTGGCGGTCCCTCGCCTGCCTGGGCATAGTGGATCTCGATATCGCCGGGAATGACCATGCGCTGAAGCGCCAGTTGTTCAAGGCCCGCCATCAGTCGGCCTTGATCGTGGCCAGCAGAGGCTGCAGCCGCGCTTCCTCTTGCCGCAGGTACTTCACAAAGCCTTGCGGATCGCCGGCTTCGGCAACGATGCTGCCCGCCTTGAACTCGCCGTCGCGGTAGGCAGCGTCCGCGAGGACTTCGCGGACCGCCGCCTCCAGGCGCGCGGCGATGGGGGCGGGCAAGTTGGCGGGACCAAACAGACCCGTCCAGAGATCGGCCGACACGCCTTTGACCGCCTTGCCTTCGTTGACCGTGGGAATCTGCGGCGCGGTCGGGTCACGGCGGTCCGAGATGATGCCCAGCGCCTTGAGCTTGCCGTCCCGGACCATCGGCAGCGCGGATGTCAGCGCGATGGTTCCGACCATCACCTGGCCACCGAGCAAGTCATTCAGCAGCGGGGCGCCGCCCTTGTAGACAACGTGCTGTATCTTGAAGCCTGCGGCGTCCGCCATCAGCGTGCCGCCGATGGTCTGCATCATCGCGGAGCCGGTCGCGCCGGACAGCAGCGGCTCCTTGGCGCGCTTGGCCAGCGCCGCCAACTCGTCGACGTTGTTGGCCGGCAGGCTGGGATGGGCCACCAGTACCGTGCTGTTGAACGACAGCTTGGCGATGGGCGTGAAGTCCTTGGACGAATAGCCGGACTTGAGCACGGCAGGCGCCACCAACATCTCGTTGACGGTCCCCAGCAGCAGGGTATAGCCGTCGGCCGGCGAACGCTGGACCTTCTTCGCCCCGATCGTGCCGGAAGCGCCGGGCACGTTTTCGACAACGATCGAACTGCCCAGGCGTTTGCCCAGTTCGACGGCGAGTGCGCGGCCGACCCGGTCCACCGCTGCGCCAGCTGGATAGGGAACGATCAGCGTGATCGGTTTGCCGGGATAGGCCTGGCTCCAGGCGGGCGGCGCCAGGGCTGCGGCCGCCAGGGCGATCAGCAGACGGCGTTGAAAGGCGGGGCGTTGCATGCGTGTCTCCTTGTGCTTGGTGATTCCACCAGTTTGAAGATGTCCCCTATAGGCGTCCAATCGGAAATCAACTCCTTCAATAGGCAGTGCCGATATCACCTCATGGCAACCATGGAAATTTCCGCGACCACCTTGCGCAACCGCCTGTTGAACAGAGCCCGCCTGCGGCACTTGCACGTGTTCGTCAAGATTGCCGAGCTGCACACCGTCAAGCGGGCGTCCGACGCAGTGGGCATCAGCCAGCCAACTGCCACAGAGGCGCTGGCCGACCTGGAGCAGCTGCTTGAAGCCCCGTTGTTCCTGCGGCATTCCCGCGGCATGAGCCTGACCGCTGTCGGTGCCGCGCTGTTGCCGCTGGCACGCCGCACGCTGGGCCTCATCGACGACACGGCGACGCAGGCGGCGGCGCTGGTCCAAGGCTCCAACACAGTGGTGCGTGTTGCAGCCATCTCGGCGGCGATCGGCGGCCCATTGGGCCGGGCTGTGCCGCAATTCGTCCGGAAGTACCCCGATGTGCTGGTCCAGCTTCAAGAGGCGGACGCAGCGCGGCAGGAGGCCCTGGTCGCCGATGGCGATGTGGACTGCGCCGTTTGCCGCATCCCGGCGGTACTTCCGCAGGGCTGGTTCTTTACGCCCCTGTGGAATGACCGTTTTGCCATCATCGCCGGGCCCGGCCATCCCTTGGCCCGCAGGCGACGAGTTGGCATGGACGACCTTCTTGCCGCCACCTGGCTGGTGACGCCGACCTCGATCGCAGCACGGGCAGCATTTGATGCCTTCTTCGCGCAGGCCCCGCACAGCGTACGCAAATACAACGTCGTCACCGCCTCAGCAACCATGGTTTGGAACTTGCTGACGCAGGAGCGGCTCCTGGCGCTGCTGCCGTTGAGCATGGTTGAACGATTTGTCGCTTCAGGCCAGCTTGTCGAGATCGTTTGGCCAAAGCACCTTCCGTTTCGCGAGATCGGGGTCTTGGCGCCGGAAGAAGGTCACGGCCCGGCGCTGGATCGCTTCGTCGATTTCCTGTGCCGGTTTGCAACGAAGTGACAGTTCAGCGGGTGCGTTCGTTGGAGTCAATCAACGATCAAGATCGAACCCAAGCTCGGCCGGGTAGCTGCGCTAAAGCGTTGCCTTTGCGGCGGACGCCGTCAAGCAGCATGATTGATGGCGAGCTTCAGCGCCACGCGGTTGTCAGAACACGTGACGAACGCCGAGATCCAATCCGCGCCACGATGTGTTGGCCACGCGACGTAGCCCACGGCGAGCTGATCTGCGCGGCGCCCCGTGGCGGAGTTGTCCTTCACCTTCGTGTAGGACACCGGCGCGTACCCAGGCCCTGCCGACACCTGCGCGCCCAGCATCCAGCCGTTCGAACGATTCGGTGCTGCGACGACTCCCTTGTCGTCGCGAAAGCTTGCACCATCGCCTTGATGGTCCCAAATTCGTAGCTGGCGCCGCCGTTGGTGGTGCGCCCCATGTCTTGGAGATCAGGCTCACCGTCGAGCGCCGGTTGAAGGTCAGTCCGCCACCGGCGGTTCCCGCCGTGACGTTGTCGCCGTCCACGCTGTGCCACCTGTTGATTTTAACCACTTACCGGGCGGCAAGTAATCACTATAGCGGTTGAACCGAGGAGTGGCAAGTTCGGGATGAAAAATCATGCATGTGATGTTGATCAACATGGATGAATATTCCTTGGAAGTTTGGTCAGGCAGGAGGCATCATCGCTTCCGGTCAAGAAACACCTGATGCACCTTATCCATCGGCACACTCAGGCCCAAGAACTTACCGGCCGGCAAGTAAGCTCGACCGTGAAGCAGCAAGGCCGCGATCAAGGACGCAGGTCCGGGCGCGCGCCAATTTTGAAATTTCCAAAATGAAGAGGACACCGCTATGAATTCGAGAACTGACAGGAGCAACGGCTTGACGATCGCGGCGCTGCTGTGCGCCACCGCATCGGCACATGCGCAAACCACGCCCGCCCCCAGTCCGTCCACGGTCACCATTTACGGCTTGCTCGATGTGAGCGTCGCGCACGCCACCACACCCGGCGGCCGTATCGTCAAGATGGACAGTGGCCATGCCAATGGGTCGCGACTTGGATTCCGCGGAAGCGAAGACCTGGGCGGCGGCCTTCGAGCCAATTTCCTTCTCGAGTCCGGCATCAACGTCGATAGCGGTGGCCTCGGCCAGAACCAGGGTGCGGGCGCCAAAATGTTTGGGCGCGGCGCGTACGTCGGCCTGTCGGGCGGCTTCGGCGAAGTGCGCCTGGGCCGCACGCTGGTCACCATCTCTTCGGAGGCCCAGGCGGCGGGCGACGCATTCGGCCTTGGGGGCAGCGGCAACGTACAAGGAATCCAGCCCGCCACGGGCCGCTCAAACAACACTGTCTGGTATCAATCGCCGAAGTTCGGTCCTGTGACTGCCAAGCTGTCGTACTCGGCGGGCGAGCAGGCCAACGGTTCGGGCAATCACAGCGCCGCCGGTCTCTTTTATGCGCAAGGCCCCTTCAGCGCCGCGGCCGCCTACACGGGCATGCGCCACCCCACGGACCAGAGCCATGTGCGCTGGATCAACACGGGCGCAGCCTATGACTTCGGCGCTTTCAAACTCTTCGGTACCCTCGCGACATTCAAGAACCCGAGTGCCGCGATCACACCTGCGGTGCATGCGGCGCTTGACGGCGTCGTGCAGCTTGCGGGCGTCCCGACGGCCGTGGGCTACTACGCGGGTCAGGACGACAGGAGCGTCTCGATCGGCGCGTCCGCGCCAGTGGGGCCCGGCGTCGTTCTCGTGCAGGTGGTGAAGGTGAATGATCGCGGGCCACTCGATCGCGACGCGACGCAATTCGGTGTTCAGTACATGTACTCGCTGTCCAAGCGGACTGCGTTGTATACGGGCTGGGGAAAAGTCAAAAACCGCAACGGTGGATCCTATGCGCTGACCGGCGCAACCTCACAGGCTGGTCTCGACGCCGGTGGTAACAGTTCCGCCTTGCATTTGGGAATCCGGCACGCGTTCTGATCCTGCCGATGGGCGGCGTTCGCCCAAGACTGAGGGCGAGATTGACTTGGTGCGGCACCAGACAGACCGTCGCTTGCCGAACTGAGACGATCTCGGCGAGCCAACCTGTGAGCTGGCCCCCAGGAGATCGCTGTGAAGAATTTACTGCCCGAGCAGCCCAGGTCGCGCAACGTCATCGTCACCGGTGACGTCAGCTACCGTGCGGGCGATGGTGTACGACTGCCGATCCGCCACGGCCTATGTGAGATGGAGCAATCTCGTACCGATGTAACTCTGGGCTGGCAGGACGGGAAGAACCGTCTGTCCGCAGTGATGCCGCAAGGCGAATTCAGACGTTACCTCAGAGAGGGCGCGGTGCACTACGAGACGGTCGACGAAGCGGCATCAACCGAACCCAGTTCGGAGCGGGAAATGCAGTAACGGCTGCGCTGGCGCTGATACGCTTTGAAATCTGTGAAACCAGTGAAACCAGCGCGTGCTGGCTTTGCGCAGGCCTGACTCCTAAGATCAGCGGCGGGAATTTGCCCTGACTGTCGAGGAGTATTCGAATGGATTTCAAGCAAGCCGTGATGACGGCCCTTCGCAAGTACGTTGATTTTTCTGGCCGCGCGACGCGGCCAGAGTTTTGGTGGTTCATGTTGTTCGAGATTGTCGTGTTCATGGTGACCGGCATGATCAACCCGATCCTCTATGGCATCGCGGCCCTGGGCCTGCTGCTACCCGGCTTGGGCGTCAGCGTGCGGCGCCTGCACGACATAGGAAAGAGCGGCTGGTGGCTGCTGCTGGGCTTTGTGCCCATCGTCGGCGTGGTGCTGATCTGGTGGTTTGCGCAGCCCGGTACTTCGGCCGGCAGCCGCTTCGGCGAGGCCGTTGGCGATGCGTCGACTGGCATGGGCAGCGCGCGCGCACCCGGCCAGCAATAGAACGTATTGCCGATATAAGGGCCACTGACCTTCCGGGCACGTGCGGGACTGCTGATGCTGGTATGCCAACCTAGGCCGCGATATCCGGCGCGGGAACAGTGGACACGCCTTGCGCTGCTGCGGCGCGTTCTTGGGATTGCAGGGCGCGGCGGTGGCCCTCTCGCTGCTGCAGACGCTCCCAGTACGCCTTCACCGCGGGCGTGAAGCGGGATGCGAGCCCAAGGTGCTGCGCCAGCAGCAGCGCATATCCGACCGAGACATCCGCGGCAGTGAAGCGCCCGGCGCACAGATGCTCCTGCTGGGTCAGTAGCGGTTCCAACGTGCGCAGCCGGGCAAGAAACCACTTCCCATAGTCTTCAGCGACCGTTGGCAGGCGTCGATGTTCGGGTTCGAAGCGCGCGTAGCGCAGCACGAGCGTCTGCGGAAACGTGAGCGTGGCTTCGCCGAAGTGGAGGTAGTTGAGATAGGCGCCATAGTCGTCTTCCGTGGGTTCGACCTGCAGCGACGTCGGGGCACTCAGCGCGCAAAGGTACTGGCAGATCGCTGCCGACTCGGTCATGCGCGTGGGGCCGTTGATCATCAGCGGGATGGTACCCAGTGGATTGAGGTCGAGGTACGAACGCGCCAATACGCGAGGTGGAAACGGCAGCATCCTCAGTTCATAGGGCAAGGCCAGCTCTTCCAACATCCAGAGGGGCCGGAAGGAACGCGCGCTCACGCAGTGGTAGAGGATGATCATGAGAGTGGAGCATAGGTTCGATGGCGCGCTCTGGTGTGCCATTTGCGTTGCGGATCGCGCCAGTCCGCGAAGACGCGGACTCACGTTCAGCCGTCGCACCGCAGCTTCGCCACCGGCGATAGGTGCTCCAGCAACAACCGTGCTGGCGGGCAAGCGCATCGAAGTCAAGCGCGCATAGTACGAACTGCCTCTGCGCCCACGGATCCGACAGGGGGACGAACAGTGTTCCGTCGTCCTCAAACGAAATCCAGCCCTCATCGAACAGAGCATCCCGCGGCGCCTGACGTCGGCGGCCGTTTCACCGTGGCCGCGACAGCGCTCTGGTATTCGCCCCCGCCATCGCTGCGACAACAAGGCCTTGAAAAGTGTCAGAAATTGCACAATACTTCTACCAATCCCAAAGTTATCGCCATGCAGACCCTCGCCAAACAAGTTCTAGAGCACGCCGCCGGGTTGCCGGAAGGCACGCCCTTGGTCGCAAAGGAACTGCTGCACCTGGGAAACCGGGCCGCCGTGGACCAGGTTCTGTCCCGGCTCGTGCAGCGCGGCGCACTCCTGCGCGCGGGCCGCGGCATCTATGTCCTGCCGGTAGAGAGCCGCTTCGGCTCCCGTGCGCCCTCGACCGCCAAGATGCTCGAGGGGCTGGCCAGTCAGCGCGGGGAAACTATCGTGTCGCATGGCGCGGCGGCGGCCAACGCGCTGGGCCTCACCACCCAGGTGCCGATGCGGGCCGTCTACCTGACGTCCGGCGCCAGCCGCCGCTTGAAGCTGGGGGCGCAGACCGTTGAGTTGCGGCACGCGCCGGTGTGGCAGTTGATCTTTCCTGGTCGCACCGCCGGCGACGTGGTGCGGGCGCTGGCGTGGTTGGGGCCGGAGAAAGCCGGCGAAGCGCTGCGGGCACTGCGTGCCAAACTGCCACCGGCCGAGTTGAAGGAAGTGGCGTCGGCGCGCGCGCGCCTGCCGACGTGGATGGCGCAGGAGGTGAGCGCGCTGGTACCGCATGGCTGAGTTCTTCGAGCTCTCCGCTGACGAGCGCCTGGAGGCCCTTGCTCAAGCCGCCAATGCATCTGGGCGCCCTCCTCACCTTTTGGAAAAAGACGTTTGGGTGGTGTGGTCACTGCGGCACCTCTTCGCCGCGCCCTATGCGCCGCATCTTGTCTTCAAGGGTGGCACGTCGCTGTCGAAGGCCTATGGCGTCATCCAGCGGTTCTCCGAGGACGTGGACCTCACCTACGACATCCGCGC
>DATILI010000206.1:0-6822 GCA_035476635.1 Burkholderiaceae bacterium
ACCGCAAGCCGCATCCCCGCGGCGGCGCTCCAGCAGGCTGCGCACAGGCCGACCTGACATCACGGACCTGATCACGCATGAACCTCCTGGCTTTTGACACCAGCACCGAATCCATGTCGATTGCACTTGGGTGCGGGCCCCAACTGTGGGAGCACACGGGCGCGGGTGGCGCACAGGCTTCGGCCACGCTGATTCCGGCCATCCAAGCGCTGATGGCCCAGGCTGGCCTGGCGTTCGCGGACCTGGATGCCATCGCCTTTGGCAGCGGGCCGGGCTCTTTCACCGGCCTGCGCACCGCGTGTTCCGTGGCCCAGGGCCTGGCCTTCGGCGCCAGTGCCACCTTCCAGCCCGGCGCCAGTGCCGAGTGCAGCGTGCCGGTGCTGCCGGTCGACACCCTCCTCGCGATCGCGGAGGAAGCGCGGCACCAGCATGGCGTGCACCGCGTGGTGGCGCTGCTGGACGCGCGCATGGACGAGATCTACGTGGCTGACTATGTTTTTGAGCGTGGCCAATGGTCACAGCAGGAAGACTTCCGCTTGGTCCGGCCGGAAGCCCTGGCATTGCCCCCGGGATGGACACTCGCCGGCAACGCCATGGCCGTGTACGGCGCACGGCTGCCGCCGGCCGCACCAGGCCTTGCGCATCTGCACACGTTGCCGACGGCGGCCGCCATGCTCCGCCTGGCGCCGGCCTTGCTCGCGGCCGGCCTGGGTTTGCCCGCCGATCAGGCCCTGCCGCGCTACATTCGGGATAAAGTTGCCAAAACCACCGACGAGCGTGCCGCCGAAAAGGCAGCCGCCTTACAAACGCTGAAGACTCCATGAGCACCGCCCGGGTTACCCAATGAGCGCTGTCCTGAAGACCCTGGAAGCCCAATTCGAGCCCTTGACCGCGCTCTGGCTCGACCGCATCCTGCCCATCGAGCAGGCGGCCTACGCCCATCCCTGGTCGCGCAACAACTTCACCGACTCGCTCAAGTCCGGCTACCAGGCGCAACTGCTGGTGGCGGACGACACCATCCTCGGCTATTTCATCGCCATGAAGGGCGTGGACGAGGTGCACCTGCTCAATGTCACGGTGGCGCCCGAGCAGCAGGGCCAGGGCTGGGCGCGCATCATGCTCGACGCGCTGGCGCTGTGGTCCAGCGGCCAGGGCGCACAGTGGCTGTGGCTGGAGGTGCGCAGGAGCAACCTGCGCGCGCTGCATGTCTATGAGCAGCACGGCTACCGCAGGGTCGGCGAGCGCAAGCAGTACTACCCGGCGGCGGACGGCCAGCGCGAGGACGCCGTGATCATGAGCCTCAGGCTGTAGGCGACACCATGGCACTTGATCTGGACCGGCGCCAGCGCGCCATGCTGCAGGAAATGAACGTGCGCGTCTGGTGGCCCGACGCGCCGCTGGAAGTGGCCGTGCCAACGCCTGCGCCCGCTGCCGAAATTGCAATGCCGCAAACGGCTGGCGCGCCCGAAAGGCAGGCCACCGCCTCACCGCGCGTGGTGCCGCAGGAGGCGCAGCAAGCCCCCGCTGTTCAGGTGCGCCGCGCGGATGTCGAAAGCATGGACTGGCCCGCCTTGCAAGACGCGGTGGCAGGCTGCCAGGCCTGCAAGCTCTGCACCAGCCGCAAGAACACCGTCTTCGGTGTCGGCCACGGGCCGGCCGGGCCTGCGCTGCCCCCGCGTGTGGACTGGCTGGTGGTCGGTGAGGCGCCCGGCGAAAACGAGGACATCCAGGGCGAGCCCTTCGTCGGCCAGGCCGGCAAGCTCCTGGACAACATGCTCAGATCGATCGGCCTGGACCGCCAGGGCACAAGTGGCGCGGGCGTGTTCATCACCAACGTGCTCAAGTGTCGCCCGCCGGGCAACCGCAATCCGGAGCCCGACGAGATTGCGCAGTGCGAGCCCTTCCTCAAGCGCCAGATCGAGTTGCTGCAACCCAGGATCATCCTGGCCGTGGGGCGCTTCGCGGTGCAATCGCTGCTGCAAGGCAGCGTGCCCGATGTGCAAAGCACGCCCCTGGGCAAACTGCGCGGCAAGGTCTATCGCTACCACGGCGTACCCGTGGTCGTGAGCTATCACCCGGCCTACTTGCTGCGCAGCCTGCCGGACAAGGCCAAGGCCTGGGCCGACCTGTGCCTGGCGCTGGATGTGATGCAAAAAGTCTCGCAGGCCGCGCCGGCGTCCTCAATCCCGCTCTAACCCGCTCTAGCGCCGGGGCAACAGCACGGACGCGATCGCCACCATCATCAGCACCACGGCGGCCCAGTCCTGCCAGTGCAGCACTTCGCCTAGCCACAGCGCGCCGCTGAACAAGCCCAGCACGGGAATGAACATCACGCTCAGGGTGGACGCCACCGGCGGCAGGTTGCGCGCCAGCGAGAACCAGGCGGCATGCGCGAAGCCGAAGATCACCACCGCATTGAAGATGATGGCACCCCAAGTCACGGCGGATGGCGCCTTCCATTGCGCGTGTTCGAACACGGAAGAGATCACGGTGAGCACGCCCGAGGTCAGCACGGTCATCCAGAACGAAATGGCCAGCGTGGGCACCGGTATCGTCGTGCGCCGGATCATGTGCGTCCCCACGGCCCAGATGGCCGCGGCGGTGAGCGCCAGCAAAACCCCCAGCGGTCGGCCCGAGAGATTGGTCAGCTCATGCCACAGCAGCAACACCACGCCCAGCGCCGCGGCCGCCACGCCGGCCCAGGCCCGGGGTGCCAGCTTGATGCCGAAATACACGGCACCCAGCAGCGCCGAGAAGATCGGCATGGTGTAGCCCAGGATCGCAGCGCGCCCGCTGGACAGCGACTTGACCGCGATGATGATCAGGCTGTGCCAGATCAGCATGTTGGCCAGCGTGAGCCAGAACAGTTCGCGCCAGTGTTCGCGCGGGATGCGAAACGGCACCTTGAGGACCACCAGCGCCAGGCCCAGCACCGGCACGCCCAGGATCAAGGACATCGCGCGAAATGTCAGCGGCGGAAAATCGCTCACGCCCGACTTCATGATCGGCCAGTTGATGCCCCAGGCGATGGTGAGAAGAACCAGGAGAACGAGTTGTTGTCGCGACAGGGCTTGCATGGCGGCGCATTGTCCGGGAAGTTGAATGCCCCCGGGCGACGCCTGGATGGCCCCCACGCTTGCCACTGCGTGGCTGTGCTGCCCCCAAGGGGGCCGCAGGCGTCTTGGGGCGGCCCGGCGACGCCTAAAATTGCACCCATGACGTTTCTAGACATGCTGCGCGGCGCCGAGCGCCAAAACGGTTCGATGCTGTGCGTGGGGCTGGACCCCGAACCCACGCGGTTTCCGGCCAAACTCAAGGGCGATGCCAACAAGATCTACGACTTTTGCGCAAGAATCGTCGATGCCACAGCCGAACTGGTGATCGCGTTCAAGCCGCAGATCGCCTACTTTTCCGCCCATCGCGCCGAGGGCCAGCTGGAGCGGCTGATGGAGCACATGCGCCGGGTTGCGCCCCAGGTTCCCATCATCCTGGACGCCAAGCGCGGCGACATCGGCTCCACCGCCGAGCAGTACGCCAAGGAGGCGTTCGAGCGCTACGGTGCCGACGCCGTGACACTCTCGCCGTTCATGGGCTTTGATTCCGTGGAGCCGTACCTGAAGTTCGAGGGCAAGGGCGCCTTCCTGTTGTGCCGCACCTCCAACCCCGGCGGCGACGACCTGCAAAACCAGCGCCTGTCCTCCGTGCCCGGCGAGCCGCTGCTCTACGAGCACGTGGCCCGGTTGGCGCAAGGACCGTGGAACCTCAATGGCCAGCTCGGCCTGGTGGTAGGCGCCACCTATCCGGCAGAGATCGAGCGCGTGCGCGCACTCGCACCCACCGTGCCGCTGCTGATCCCCGGCGTCGGTGCGCAGGGCGGCGATGCGGTCGCCACCGTCAAGGCCGGCTGGCGCGCCAATGCGCCGATCGTGGTGAGTTCGTCGCGCGCCATCCTGTATGCCTCTTCCGGCGAGGATTTCGCCGAGGCGGCCAAGCGTGAAGCGCTGCGCGCGCGCGACCTGCTGCAAGCCGCCCGGGCGTAGTCCCGTTCCGGCACGGGCATCCCCAGCGCGCAGCCGCCGCCATGCAACTCAAATGGTTGGAAGACTTCATCGCGCTGGCGCAAACGCACAGCTTCACCCGGGCAGCCGAGCTGCGCCATGTCACGCACCCGGCATTCGGCCGCCGCATCAAGGCGCTGGAGTCATGGGCCGGCACGCCTTTGGTCGAGCGTGGCAGCGGCCCGGTGCGCCTGAGCGCAGCCGGCGAAAACTTTCTGGAGACCGCGCAGCAAATGGTGCGCAGCCTGGACAGCTCACGCGAGGAGCTGCGCAGCGTGGTGGGGCGCCAGGCCCGCACGGTGACCTTGACCACCGGCCGCACGCTGGCACGCACCCTGGTGGCCGACTGGCTGGTGCGCTTGCGCCCGGTGCTGCGCGACGGCGAGATACGCATCCTGACGCGCGCCCTGGCCGAAACCATTTTGCTGCTGGAGCGCAATGAGGCGGACTTCTCGCTGATCTACCACCACCCGGCACTGGCCTTGCGGCTCGATGCGCGCCAGTTCAGCCATTTGACGCTGGCGTCCGACAAGCTGGTGCCGGTGGCGCGCGCCGACGCACAAGGCCGGCCGCTGCACGCCTTTGGCGCCAAACCCACGCCCTACCTCGCCTATGCCCACAGCCTGGCGTTGGGTCGACTGGTGGAAGACCACTTGTCGCAAAACCCGCTGGCGCCCAGCCTGCAGCGCCGCGTCGAATGCGATTCGGCCGACGCGCTCTACGAGTACGTGCTCAAGGGGCTGGGTGTAGCCTGGCTGCCCTGGTCCATGGTGCATGCGGACTGCAAGTCGGGCCGGCTCGCGGTGGCCGGCGACAAGCGCATGGAGGTGCGCTTCGATGTGCGCCTGTACCGACCCAAGCGGCGCCTGAGCCCGTTGGCGGAAAGCGTCTGGCACGCATTCGTCAGCCGCTAGGTCCTGAAAAGCACGTCCTTGTGCTGTTTCGGCACCAACAGGGCAGCGCAGCTTTCGCAAAATTCGATGTACCCCACACCCGAGGATTTGATGCCATGAAGCTGCTCCGTCTCCCTTGTCTCGCCGCCGCTCTGTGCGGCCTGGCCCTGCTGGCATCCGGTCCCGCCGGCGCGCAAGGCGCCTACCCCGCCAAGCCCATCACCATCGTGGTCGGCTACCCGCCCGGCGGCAGCACCGACCTCACCGCGCGCACTCTTGGCACCGAGCTCTCCGCCAAGCTGGGCGTGCCGGTCGTGATCGAGAACGTGGGCGGCGCCGGCGGTGCCATCGGCGCGCAGAAAGTCGCCAACGCCGCGCCCGATGGCTACACCCTGCTGGTGGGCGCCAACAACGAAGTCGCGATCAACCGGCTGATCACCAGCGGCGTCAAGTACGAGCCCAAGGACTTCACGCCGATTGGCGTGATCGCCTCGCAGCCGCTGGTGCTGGTGGCCTCGACCAAGTCCGGCGTGAAGACGGTCGATGAATTCATCAGCCTGGTCAAGAAGAACCCCGGCAAGTTCAGCTATGGCAGCTCGGGCGTGGGCACCTCGCTGCACCTGGCTGGCGAGATGGTGAAGGAGAAAGCCGGCGTCTTCATGACCCACATCCCCTACCGTGGCGTGGCGCCGCTGACCAATGACCTGTTGGGCAACAACATCGAGTTCGGCGTGTTCGTGCTGTCCAGCGGCCTGCCGCACATCAGGAGCGGCAAGGTGGTGGCGCTGGGGACGACCGAAGCCAAACGCTCGGCCGTGACACCCGACATCCCGGCGCTGGGCGAGAACGCCAAGCTCAAGGGCATGGACGTCGGCGCCTGGTTCGTGCTCATGGGCCCGGCCAGGCTGCCCGAGCCGGTGGCAGAAAAAATCAAGAAGGCGCTCAACGATTCGCTGCAGTCGCCCGACTTCCGCAAGAAGATGGAAGCCGCGAGCTCCACCGTGGCCGCCACCAGCGTGGACGTGAACAAATTCCTCGCTGACGAAACCGCCAAGTACAAGAAGATCGTCGATTTCGCGGGAATCAAGGAATGAATGATTTACTTAAGTTCGAGTTGCCCGCTCCCGACATCACGCCTTGGCGCGCAGGCAATACCGGCACTGCCGGCGTCTGGCAGTTCGATTCCGGCGTAGCCGGCCGCCACGTGATGATCAGCGCCCTGGTGCATGGCAACGAGCTGTGCGGTGCCTGGGCGCTCAAGGGCTTGCTCGAAGCCGGTGTGCGCCCGCAGCGGGGCCGGCTGACCCTGGCCTTGTGCAACCTCGACGCCTTCGACCGCTTCGACCCCGCCAACCACGATGCCTCTCGCCTGGTCGAGGAAGACCTGAACCGCCAGTGGCTCGCCGAGCGCATGGGGGATGGCAGCACGCTGGAGCGCCGCCGCGCCGCCGCGCTGCGCCCCTTCGTGGAACAGGCCGACTGGCTGCTGGACATCCATTCGATGCACGAGCCCTCGGCGCCGCTGCTGCTCACGGGCATCCAGCCGCGCAACCTTGAACTCGCGCGCTTGATGGCCAGCCCCGAGCACGTGGTCGTCGATGCCGGGCACAAGGACGGCGTGCGCATGCGCGACTTCGGCCGCTTTGGCGACCATGGCGAGAACGGAACACGCTCGCTGCTGATCGAATGCGGCTTTCATGGCGACCTGGCCAGCCGCCGCGTGGCGCAGGACCAGTGCGTACGCTTCCTGCAGACAGCCGACACGCTGGACGCGGTCACCGCGGCGCGCCTGCTGCCGGGCTGGCGGCAGCCCGATGCACCGCGCCAATGGGCGCTGGAGGTGACCGGCCCGGTGGTGGCCAAGAGCGAGA
>DATILI010000207.1:0-3775 GCA_035476635.1 Burkholderiaceae bacterium
ACCCTGATGAAGGTGGCGCACGTGTCCACGCTGTGGGATTACATCAGCCGCGCCATGCCCTGGACGGCGCCGAAGTCGCTCTCGGCCGATGATGTGTATGCCGTCACGGCCTTCATCCTGAACCTGGGCAGCGTGGTGCCCGATGATTTCACGCTCACGGACAAGAACATCCGCGAAGTGCAGGCGCGCCTACCCAACCGCGACGGCATGACGATGGCGCATGGCCTGTGGCCCGGCGCCGAGCTGGGCGGAAAGCCCAGGCCGGACGCGCAAGGCTCCGCGTGCATGCGCGACTGCAAGACCGAAGTCCGCGTGGCCAGCAACATTCCTGACTACGCGCGCAACGCCCATGGCAACCTGGCCGAGCAGTCGCGCCCTCTTGGGCCGACCCGGGGCGCGGACACGAACCTGCCGTCTGCTGCCAAGTTCGAAAGAACGGCGGTCGCAGCCGGACCGTTGCCTGCGTCTTCGGAGGCCAAGGCGGCCGCCCCGGCGGCGCCGTCCGGCCGCGTCCAGGCGACCGAGGTCATGCCGCTCCTGCAAAAGAACGTTTGCATTGCCTGCCATGGCATGGACAGCAAGCTGGTGGGGCCCTCGTTCAAGGAGATCGCCGGCAAATACCAGGGCCGCGGCGACGCACAGAGTTACCTGGTGGGAAAAATCCGCACGGGCGGGCAGGGTGTTTGGGGGGCGATCCCCATGCCGGCGCAATCCATCGGCGAAGCCGACGCCCAGCGCGTGGCGCAGTGGCTCGCACAGGGGGCAAGCAAGTGATCTTGACGGGCTCTATTGCCAGCGCGCCGAAGGGGTTCAGGGTAATGCCGGGCACGCTGCTTCCTGTGTGTTCTTACAATTTCATCCGTAGATAAAGGAGTCTTCCAAATGGAACGTCGAGAATTCATGCACAAGGGCACGGGTGCAGCCGCACTGGGCCTGGCAGCGGCTGCCGGTTTGGCGCCGGCAACCGCCGGCGCGCAGAACGCCCCGGGCTGGAACAAGAATGCTTTTGACACCAAGTCGCTCGCCGATGCCGTCAAGGCGCTGGGTGGCGGCACGGCGGTCGAAAGCAAGGACCTGGTGCTGCAGGCCCCGGAGATCGCCGAGAACGGCAA
Organism: Burkholderiaceae bacterium; assembly: GCA_035476635.1. Lineage (GTDB taxonomy): Bacteria > Pseudomonadota > Gammaproteobacteria > Burkholderiales > Burkholderiaceae_C > DATILI01. The sequence goes on from DATILI010000207.1 coordinate 1,113, forward strand.
TGTGGTGCGCATCGGTGCGCAAAGCAATATTCCGGGCACGACCCAGGTGGCGTTGGTGATCGAAAAGAACCCCAATGCGCTCGCCGCCGTGTTCGATATCCCGGCCGGTACGGACGCCAATGTCTCGACCAACGTCAAGATGGGCCAATCGTCCAATGTCTACGCCCTTGCCAAGGCGGGCGACAAGTTTTTCTACAGCGTCAAGGAAGTCAAGGTGACTTTGGGCGGCTGTGGAGGCTAAACCCTTGTGGGACAGACCAAGAATTGCGCAGCAATTTTGCGCTGTCCTCAACTGATTAGGATGATTAGGAGATTGAGATGTCAGATCCAATGCGAATTCGCGCACAAGCGCAGGGCGACAAGACCACCGTGCGGGTGCTGGTCAGCCACGAGATGGAAAGCGGCCAGCGCCGCGATGCCTCCGGCAAGACGATTCCGGCCTGGTTCATCCAGAGCATCAGCGCCGTGCATGATGGCAAAACAGTGATGAGCGCCCAATGGGGCCCGGCGGTATCCAAGAACCCGTTTGTCCAGTTCAGCTTCAAGGGCGGCAAGGCCGGCGACAAGATCGCGGTGACGTGGATCGACAACAAGGGTGACAAGCGCACGGACGAAGCCGTGATCAGCTAACGGCTTCGTGCTGGCGACCCCGTTATCCTCACCACCAGAACGAAGCCCCACAGGAGACACAACTTTGAAGCCAAAACATTCGTTGGCGCTTGCCCTTTGCGCGCTGTCAGCTATCTTCACGGCGGCGCCTTTGCAGGCTCAGCCCAAGTCCGCGGCCGATGCGATTGCCGATTACCGGGCGTCGCTGCAGGACGGCAATCCCGCCGACCTCAATGCCGCGCGCGGCGAGGCGCTCTGGAAGACCAAGCGCGGGCCAAAGAATGCCACCCTCGAAGCCTGCGACATGGGCCTGGGTGCAGGCAAGGTGAAGGGCACGGTCGCCGCGATGCCGCGCTACTTTGCCGATGTCGGCCGCATGATGGACGTGGAAGCGCGCCTGGTGCATTGCATGGTGACGCTGCAGGGCTTCAAGCCCGAGGAGTTTACGGCGGCAACCGCGTTTTCGTCCGAAGGACAGAGGGCCACCGTCATCGAAGATCTTGTGGCCTATCTGTATGACGAGTCGCGCGGGATGACGATTGAGATCCCGCAGTCGCATCGACAGGAAAAAGAGGCCTACGCGCGCGGCAAGGAAATCTTCTACTTCAAGGGCGGCCCCTACGACTTTGCCTGCGCCTCGTGCCATGGCGAAGACAACAAGCGCATTCGCCTGCAGGACCTGCCCAACCTCACCAAGCAAAAACCGGCGCAGGAGGCCTTCAGCCAGTGGCCCGCTTACCGCGTGAGCCAGGGGGCCGTGCGCACCATGCAATGGCGGCTGTATGACTGCTTCCGTCAGCAGCGTTTCCCGGAAATGAAATACCTGAGCCCGGCCTCGGTGGACCTGATCACCTTCATGGCGGTCAACGCCAACGGCGGCAAGATGGCCGCGCCGTCCATCAAGCGCTGAAGGAGGAAGAAACCATGAAAACGAAAACATTGCTCCTTGGCCTTGGCACATTGGCAGCGGCTGCGCTGATGGTGGGCTGCGCGACGTCGCCCTCGCGTGAAGAGATCGTGCAGACCCTGAAGAACTCGTTCTCCGATCGGGGTATCGCCAAGCTGGATCGGCTGGACCAGTCCGAGTTGCAGCGCGAGTGCTCGCAGGCCGCCGTGTCCGGCAAGCCGCTGGACGACAAGACGCGCGAGCGTATTCAAAAGGCAGTGCTGGAAACGATCAAGTACCCCGCCGATGGCAAATTCCTCGGTGACTGGCGCGAAGGCGAGAAGATCGCGCAAAACGGCCGCGGCATGCAGTGGAGCGACGCGGCTGGCGCCGTCAATGGCGCCAACTGCTACGCCTGCCACCAGGTCAGCCCGCAGGAAATCAGCTATGGCAACCAGGGCCCGAGCTTGCTCAAGTATGGCGTGCTGCGCGGCGTGAAGGACCCCAAGGCGCCGGAGTCGGAGCCCATCGTCAAATACACCTGGGGCCGCATCTGGAACACGCATGCCTTCAATGCGTGTTCGGGCATGCCGCGCTTTGGCGATGCAGGCATCTTGACGCCGACGCAGATCCAGCACGTGATGGCGTTGCTGCTGGACCCGAATTCGCCGGTCAATAAATAGTTTGACATCACTGTGAACGCAGTCCTCGGGCTGCGTTCACGCCATGCTGCAATGCTTGCAGCCATCCAACCGGTAGTTTTCATGAACCTGTCCCGCCGCGAATTCGCCAGCGTGATGGCCGCTGCTTTGGCCTCGGGCTTGCCCCTGAACCGCGAGGCCAGTGCGCAGCAAGCCACCCATCTGTACGCGCCACCGAAGTCCGGCAACGTGCACCTGTTGCACATGACCGACTGCCACGCGCAGCTGTTGCCCATCCATTTCCGCGAGCCGTCGGTGAATTTGGGTGTCGGCGCCATGCGCGGCCAAATGCCGCACCTGGTGGGCGAGCACCTGCTGAAGGCAGCCGGAATGAAGGCTGGCTCGGCCGAGGCGCATGCGTTTACCTTCCTCGACTACGAACGCGCGGCGCGCCAGTACGGCAAAGTAGGGGGCTTCGCGCACCTGGCCACGTTAGTCAAGCGGCTGAAGGCCTCGCGTCCCGGCGC
>DATILI010000208.1:0-13693 GCA_035476635.1 Burkholderiaceae bacterium
GCGTGGTTCGAGGCGCTGTTCAGGGCGCGATCACGCCGACGGTGTGCTCTGCTCCGCGAATGTCCCCCGCTCGGCCTATGGCCGAAGCTCCTCCTTTATTTCGCTGCGCAGAGCACACCATCGACGTGATCGTTCAGAGCACTGGTTGATCGGCCGCAAACCCACAGCGTGCCCTCGTGCGCAGGGCACCGGGTGCTCCCCGCAGCGAAATAAAGGAGGAGCCGAAGGCGGGGGACATTCGCGGAGGGGAGTACCCGGTGTCCTGTGCACGCACCCCGAACGCACGCGGGTGGTGCAAACCACCGTGGAAAACTGATATGCACTCGAACCGCCAGCGCGTTCCGTGGTGGCTGCTGGCGCCGGCGCTGCTGTTTGTCGGCGCCTGTTTTCTGGCGCCGGTGCTGGCCCTGCTGGCCGACAGCCTGCGCGTGGATGCGGCCTGGGGCATCACCAACTTCACCAGCTTCTTTGCCGATGAGCTGCACCGCGAGGTCTACTGGCGGACCTTGCGCATCGCCACCTTGGCCACCCTGGTCAGCGCGGTGCTGTGCTACCCGGCGGCCCTGGCCCTGGTGCGCGTACCCGGCGCCTGGCGCGGCCTGTTGACCGGGCTGATCGTGCTGCCGCTGATGATCTCGCCGATTGCCCGTACCTATGCCTGGATCGTGCTGCTGGGGCGCACCGGCTTCGTCAATGCACTCCTGGTGCACAGTGGCCTGAGCGACGAACCGATACGCCTCTTGTTCACCGAGACGGCGGTGTTCATCGGCCTGTTGCAACTGATGATGCCGCTGATGCTGATCTCGCTGGTGTCGTCCCTGGAGAACCTGCCGGCCGATGTAATTCCAGCCGCGCAGACCCTGGGTGCCAGCCGCTGGCAGACCTTCTACAAGGTGGTGCTGCCGCTGACGCAGGAAGGCCTGGTGCTCGGTGGCACGCTGGTCTTCACCGGCTGCGTGACGGCCTACATCACGCCGGCCCTGCTGGGCGGCCCCAAGGTGCTGATGCTCGAAACCCTGCTCTACCAGAAGGTCAATATCGGTTCGGACTACGCCAGTGCGAGCGTGATCGCGGTGATCCTGCTCCTGACCACCATCGCGGTGAACCAGGTGCTCAAGCGCGTGGCGGCGGCACGCCACTACCGTTCCCAGGCGGCCTCGCAATGAAAGCCTCGCGCCTGCCGCAGGCGGCCCTGGTGCTGGTGCTGCTGTTCCTGCTGGGGCCGTTCCTGATCGTGTTCATTGCCGGCTTCAGCGGTGAGGAAACGCTGGCCTTCCCGCCCAAGAGCTATTCGCTGCGCTGGATCAGCCATGTGTTCACGGTGGAGAGTTTTCAGCGCAGCTTCGGCACCAGCTTGGTGGTGGGTTTCGGCTCGACCGCCCTGGCGCTGTTGCTCGGCGTGCCGGTGGCCTATGCGCTGTCGCGCTACCAGTTCAGGGGCAAGGAACTGGTGCGCACCTTGCTGACCACGCCGCTGATCGTGCCCGGCATCATCGTCGGCCTGGCGCTGTTGCGCTACTTCGTGCTCAAGGTCGATCTGCCGGTGGTGGCCAGCCTGCTGGCGGGCCACACGACGCTGCTCATTCCGTACGCCGTGCGCGTGGTGTCGGCAAGCCTGGCCAACCTGCGCAGCGACATCGACGACGCGGCCATCACGCTCGGGGCGACGCGGCTGCAAGTGTTCTTCAAGGTCATCCTGCCGAACATCCGCGGCGGCGTGGCAGCGGCTTTCATCCTGGCCTTCATCACCTCGTTCAACCAGGTCCCGGTGTCGCTGTTCCTCACCGGCCCGGGCGTCAGCACCCTGCCGATCGAAATGCTGTCGTACATGGAGTTCACCTTCGATCCCTCGATCGCCGCGCTGTCCACCCTGCTGGTGGTGTTCACCGTGGTGCTGGTCTTCATCACCGAAAAGATGCTGGGCATCACCCGATACGTCTGAAACCCATGGACCTTCTCGATGAGCTTTCTTGAACTGCGGCAACTCACCCTGGCTTATGGCAAGGCCGGCGCCACCGTGCGCAACCTCGACCTCGCGGTGGAGCGCGGCGAGCTGGTCTCGCTGCTCGGGCCCTCGGGTTGCGGCAAGACCACCACCATGCGCGCCGTGGCCGGCCTGCTCGAACCAACCGCCGGCCAGATCGTGCTGGACGGCGAAGACATCACGCGCGTGCCGGCGCACCAGCGCAACATCGGCCTGGTGTTCCAGTCGTATGCCCTGTTTCCGCACTTGAGCGCCTATGAGAACGTGGCCTTCGGCCTGCGCCTGCGCAAGGTGGAGGCGGCCGAGTTGCACGAACGCGTGCTGGCAGCGCTGAAGGCCGTTGGCCTGGCCAGCTTCGAGCAGCGCTTGCCGGCGCAGCTTTCGGGCGGACAACAGCAGCGCGTGGCATTGGCGCGCGCCATCGTGATCCGGCCGCGCATGCTGCTGCTGGACGAGCCGCTGTCCAACCTGGACGCGAAGCTGCGCGTGGAGATGCGCTCGGAATTGCGGCGCATCCAGCGCGAGCTGGGCATCACCATGCTTTATGTGACGCATGACCAGGACGAGGCGCTGTCGCTGTCCGACCGCATCGTGATCATGCGCGAAGGCCACATCGAACAAAACGCCGCGCCCGAGGAAATCTACAACCACCCGGCCACGCCGTTTGTGGCGAGCTTCATGGGCTACGACAACATATTTGCGGTCCAAGGCGGGGTGATCCAGGCCGGCAATGGCCAGACGCACCCGGCCGTGCTGCCGCGCGACGTGGCCCACATCGCCTGGCGCCCGGCCCAGGTGCCGGTCACGGCGCCCGGCAGCGCGGGCGCGGGCAATGAAATCGAAGGCCAGGTGCTGGCGCGCAGCTACCTGGGCGAGCAGGTCGAGTACCTGGTGCAGACGGCGCTGGGCCCCGTCAGGGGCGTCGCCGGGGCGTCTGACGCCCAGTGGCGGGAAGGCAGCCGCGTCGGCCTGCGCCTGGACCCGGCGAATGCCGCGCTGATCAAACACTGAACCAGCCTTGAGACATCCCATGCGCAAGCTCTGGCTCGACACCGACCCCGGCTTTGACGACTGGATGACCTGGGCCATGCTGGCGCACGACCCGCAGTTCGAACTGCTGGGCGTGAGCATCGTGGCGGGCAACGCGCCGCTTTGCGCCACACTGGACAACGCGCTGCGCATCCGGCAGCGGCACGGCTGGCAGTTTCCGCTGCATGCGGGCTGCGACCGGCCACTGGTGCAACGCCAAGAAACGGCGCAGGATGTGCTGGGCGCCGCCGGCCTGGACACGGTGGGCCGGGTACTGCCGGCCAGCAACGGGCGGCCCAGCGGCCTGCATGGCGCGACCGCCTTGATCGACTGCGTGCGCGCACATCCGGGCGAAGTCACCCTGGTGGCCATCGGCCCGCTGACCAATCTGGCCACTGCCTTCGCACAGGCGCCGGACATCGCACCGAAGCTGCGCGAGATCGTGTTGATGGGCGGCTCCACGGACCGCGGCAACACCACGGCCGTGGCGGAGTTCAACATCTTTGCCGACCCCGAAGCTGCCGCGCAAGTGTTCACCGCCGGCGTTCCGATCAGCATGTTCGGCCTGAACCTGTGCCGCCAGATCACCGTGGGCGCGGACGACGTGGCCCGCGTGCGAAGCTTTGGCACGCCGCTGGCCGAACTCTTCGCCGATCATCTGGCGGCCTATGTGGGCATCGCGCTGCGGCGCGGCCGGCCGCGCATGGCCTTGTACGACCCGGTTACTGCGCTGTGGCTCGCACGGCCCGAGCTGTTCACCCTGGAGCCGGCGCATGTGGCAATCGAGCTGGCCGGTACACACACGCGCGGCATGACGGTCTGTGAATTCCGTGTGCCGGCCAAGGCGCAGCCCAATGCGCGGGTCGCGATGCAGGTGGACGCGACGCCCGCCTTGGCGCATGCGCTGGCGCAGCTTCAGGTGGCCTTGAAGTGAGGCTCCCCCGCATGGCCCGTCCCGGCCTTGCGCACGCCGCGCACCAATTCCAGTAGTGCATCCGTAGCCTGCGCGCCGCTGCGCAGCAGCAATCCGACCGGCTCTTCCGTGCCTGGCGTCGCGACATCCAGGCGCATCAGTTGGCCACGCTCCAGGTCGTCCCAGGCGGCGCCCAATGGCGTGAACCAGATCGCGTCAGACTGTTGCACGAGCAGCCGCGCAACCGAGACCACCAGGGTTTCCGTGCGCCGCAGCGGCAGCTTCAGGCCAAAGCCCGATAAAAAGCTCTCGGTGTTGTGGCGCGGCGTGGTGCCTTCGCTATAGACCACCAGCGGAAATTCCAGCACCGCCTGCATCGATGGCTCGGCCTGTCTCCCTAGAGGATGGCCCGGCCGCGCCAGCAGCGCCAGCGGCTCCATGTACAGCAGCTCGAACGTGAGCCCGACCATGCGCGGCGGATCGGACATGCGGCCGACCACCAGGTCGAGTTCGCCGGCACGCAACGCGTCGAGCAAAGGAGCGTTCGAGTCGGTCAGCACTTGCACCTGGGCATCCGGCCGATGCCGTTGAAAATCGGCGAGAGCTGCAGGCAACAGCGCCGGCGCCACGCTGGGCAGCGCGCCCACGCGCAGGCGCTGGATCCGGGCCGCGGACGCGGGCGCAAAGGACTGGGCCGCCTCGCTCACGGCCTCCAGCACGCGCAGCGCGTGTGTGAGCAGCTGCTCGCCTGCGGCAGTCAACCGGGCACCGCGCCGGCCGCGCTCCACCAGTCGCGCGCCAGCGAGCGCCTCGAGTTCAGCCAGGGTCTTGGAGACCGCCGGCTGGCTCAAGCTCAGTTTCTCCGCGGCGCGGGCCAGGTGCCGCTCCTGCGCAATGGCGACGAGGCAGCGCAGATGGCGAAGCTGAATGCCGCGTGCAAAACCTTCCAACTCGGCTCCTTTTACATTACCAGTGGTTATTGAAAATCAATTATTTTTCAATTTACATCAATTATTGGCATGGATAAAGTAGCGCTCTACATAACGAGGAGCCCCCATGGCGTCTGAAGTCTCCACCCTCACACCGCGCGACTGGCAAAGCCACCCGGCGTACATCTACCCGGCCTACGGCTCCACGCCCAAGCGCGGCCCGACCAAGCCCCTCATTCCGCTCAAGGCCTCCCTCGGCGAATTGACGCAGCCCGTGTACGGCCACGACAGCATTGGCGAACTGGACCATGACCTGACCCGTAATTCGCGCAAGAACGGCGAGCCGATCGGCGAGCGCATGGTCCTGGCCGGCCAGGTGCTCGACGAACAACGCCGCCCGGTACGCAACACCCTGGTCGAGCTCTGGCAGGCCAACGCCTGCGGCCGCTATGTGCACAAGGTGGACCGGCACGACGCGCCGCTGGACCCGAACTTCCTGGGCGCGGGCCGCTGCCTGACCGACAACGAGGGCCGCTACCGCTTCCTCACGATCAAGCCCGGCGCCTACCCCTGGGGCAATCATCCGAATGCCTGGCGGCCGCAGCACATCCACCTGTCGCTGTTTGGCAACCACTTTGCCAGCCGCCTGGTCACGCAGATGTACTTTCCCGGCGATCCGTTGCTGCAATACGACCCGATCTACCAGGGCACGCCCGCGAAGGCGCGCGAACGCATGATTGCCGACTTCACCCTGGACCTCACCGAAGAGGGCTTCGCCCTGGGCTACCAGTTCGACATCGTGCTGCGCGGCGCGGACGAAACGCCCTTCGAGAGCAAAAACTAAAGGAGACGCCACCATGATGAGCGCACTGCAAAAGAATTTCGGCCAAACGCCTTCGCAAACCGTAGGCCCCTACTTCGCCTATGGCCTGACGGGTTCGCAATACCTGTACGACTTCAACCAGCCCTTTGACGACGTCGTGGCCTTCGAGCATGCCCAGGGCGAACACATCGTGCTCGAAGGCGTGGTGTACGACGCCGACGGCAAGCTGATCCCGGACGCCATGATCGAAATCAGCCAACCCGATGGGGCCGGCACCTACCCGCAAAGCGTGGCCGACGCCAAGGCCAGGGGTTTTCGGGCCTTTGGCCGCATGGGCACGGGAACTGATGCGCAAAACCGCTTCGTGTTCCGTACCGTGAAGCCCGCTGCGTCCAGCGCCGGCGAGGCGCCGCACATCAATGTGATCGTGCTGATGCGCGGCATGTTGCTGCACGCCTTCACGCGCGTCTACTTCAGCGACGAAGCGGCTGCCAACGCCCAGGACGCGGTGCTGCAAAGCGTTCCCGCCGAGCGACGCGGCACCTTGGTTGCACAACGTGGCGAAGCGGGTGGCCGCGTGGTCTACCGCTTTGACATCCGCATGCAGGGGCCGCAGGAGACGGTGTTTTTCGACGTCTAGATTGGCCCTGGACGCAGAATCAAAAAAGCCGCTCGAAAGCGGCTTTTTTGATGGGAAAGCAGAGGCTTCAGCGGAATTTGGCTTGCGGCACCGTCTTGAGCTCGCTGTCCAGGCTGCTCACGTACTTGGAGAGTTCCTTGAGCTCGGCATTGGAAAACTGCCTGGCAACGCCAGCCATCACGCCGTTGGCGCGGCCGACGTTGGGATTGTTTTCGGTCTTGTAGGCCTTCAGCGCGACGAACAGGTAGTCGGCGTGCTGGCCTGCGATCTTGGGATAGGCCGGGTCGATGGGCTTGTTGAAGCTCTCGCCGTGGCACGACACGCAGGCGCCCTTCTTCACCAGTTCCGCCGCCTTGGACGATGCCTCGACCGACTTGCCCGTGGCCGCGGGGGCTGCACCACCGTCAGCAGCGTAGTAGGCGGCCACATCGGCCATGTCCTGGTCGCTCATCGAGTCGGCAATGCTGCGCATCGTCGGGTGCTTGCGGTCGCCTTGCCTGTAGGCGCTGAGCGCGGCCACAATGTACTTGGCGCCCTGGCCCGAGATCATCGGCACCTTGTAAATCTCAGGGAAACTGGCTTGGTAGCCCTTGATGCCATGGCAGCCAATGCACATGGCAATCTTCTTTTCGCCCGCCTTGGCGTCACCCTTGACCTCCTGGGCATGGGCTGCGGGAGCGTAGAGGCCGGTCACGGAAGCGACAGCCAGGGCAAACATCGTGGTCAACAACTTGTTCATTTTGCGCGCACAATCTGGTGAAAGTTCAGACTTGTAATCAACCTTCGATTATATCCGGCGCGCACCTCCTTCCCAATCACTCACTGACTCCCCGATCTCATGAAGTTCCAAGGCTCACAGAATTACGTTGCTACGCAAGACCTGATGCTCGCCGTGAATGCGGCCATTACCTTGAAGCGCCCGCTGCTGGTGAAGGGTGAACCCGGCACCGGCAAGACCATGCTGGCCGAGGAGGTTGCGCAGGCGATGAACATGCCGCTGTTGCAGTGGCACATCAAGTCCACCACCAAGGCGCAGCAGGGCCTGTACGAGTACGACGCGGTGAGCCGCCTGCGCGACAGCCAGCTGAAGGATTTGGACGGTGGCGAGAAGGTCAAGGACATCCACAACTACATCGTCAAGGGCGTGCTGTGGCAGGCCTTCACGGCCGGCCAGCCCGTCGCGCTCCTGATCGACGAGATCGACAAGGCCGACATCGAGTTTCCCAACGACCTGCTGCGCGAGCTCGATCGCATGGAGTTCTACGTGTATGAGACACGCGAACTCGTCAAGGCCGTGCACCGGCCGGTGGTGTTCATCACCTCCAACAACGAGAAGGAGCTGCCCGACGCCTTCTTGCGCCGCTGCTTCTTCCACTACATCAAGTTCCCCGATGCCGACACCATGAAGCAGATCGTGGACGTGCATTTCCCCGGCCTGAAGAAAGAGCTGCTGACGGCCGCGATGAAAACCTTCTACGACGTGCGCAATCTGCCCGGCCTGAAGAAAAAACCCAGCACCTCCGAGTTGCTGGACTGGCTCAAGCTGCTGGTGGCCGAAGACATCCCGCTGGAATCGCTGCAAAGCAAGGACGACAAGGTCGCCGTGCCGCCACTGGTTGGCGCCCTGCTCAAGAACGAACAGGACGTGACCCTGTTCGAAAAACTGGTGTTCATGCAGCGACACAATCGCTGAAAACGCCGGCTTGGGGAGAAGTACGCATGCACCCATTGCTGATTGAAGGCCTGTCGGACGCCATCGGCTTTGTCGGCGGCGCGCTGCTTGCTTACTGGATAGGCCGGCTGCTGGGCTTTGACCCGCTGGCCGCAGGCTATGGCAACGAGGCCATCGGCGGCATCGTGCTGGCCGGCCTGGGCGGCGGCGCCGGCCTGCAACTTGCTCGCCGCTGGCGCGCCAAACGCAAGAAGGATCAATGATGCTCAAACCGGAACCCTTGACCCTGCAGTCGCCTGCGCCGTCGCCACCGTTGCGCCTGGAGCCCATGGCGGCCGACCATGCGGTCGAGCTCGAAGCCGCAGCCCGTGACGGCGAACTCTGGAACCTGCGCATCACCTCGGTACCGGCGCCCGGCGAAAGCCCGGCCTATATCGCCACCGCACTCAAAGGCTACAGCGACGGCCACATGCTGCCGTTCGTGGTGCGCGACGTCGCCAGCGGCAAGATCATCGGCAGCACGCGCTACCACGACATCGTGCCGGCGGTGGAGCGCCTGGAGATCGGCTACACCTGGTATGGCAAGAGCTGGCAGCGCAGCCATGTCAACACCACCTGCAAGCTCATGCTGCTGCAGCACGCCTTCGAGACGCTGGGCGCCAAGCTCGTGGGCTGGCGCACCGACAACTTCAACTTCGCCAGCCAGCGTGCCATCGAGCGCCTGGGCGCGAAGAAGGACGGCGTGCTGCGCCACCACGCGCTGCGGCGCGACGGCACGGTGCGCGATACGGTGATGTACAGCCTCGCCGCGGGCGAGTGGCCCGAGGTCAAGAGCCAGTTGCTCTACCTGCTCTCCAAGCCGAGAAGCTAGGCCGGGTTGCCTCAAGGAGTCGCCATGAATGCCATCCTCAAAGAGCTATCGCAATTAGGCACGTACGAGAAACTCGAGCTGATTGAAGAGCTTTGGAACAGCATCGATGCCGATACGAACGCGGCGCCCATGTCTGACGAACTCTATGCGGAGCTCGAAAGGCGTTCCAAGTGGTCTGCCGAGAACCCCGGGCGCGGGCAGTCCATCGGCGAAATTGCGCGGGAGCTTGGGGTCAAGTTGTGAAATATGAGGTGATTGTGGAACCCCCGGCACGCTTGAACATCCGAACCGCTTATCAGTGGTACGAAGAGCGCGCGGCTGGCCTGGGTTCTGAATTCCTGCGCGCAGTAGCCGCTGCTGTTGAACGCCTGGAGCGCGGCCCCCTGGCATTCAAGCTTGAGCGGCAGAAGTACCGCAGAGTCCATCTGCACAAGTTTCCCTACGCGTTGCACTACACCGTAGCCGATGCCGGCCGCGTCTTTGTCCTCGCCTGTTTGCATTTCCGCCAGAGCCCGGATGCCTGGCCTGGAGCCTGACCATGCTGATTGACTTCTTCTACACCTTGCGCTCGGCCAAGCTGCCGGTGTCGGTCAAGGAATACCTGACCCTGCTGGAAGCATTGCAGGCTGACGTGGTCGGGCCCAATTCCGACGACGCCTTCAAGATCGACGACTTCTACTACCTCTCGCGCACCACCCTGGTCAAGGACGAAAAGCACTTCGACAAGTTCGACCGCGCCTTCGCCGCCTACTTCAAGGGCGTGGAGATGATTGCGGACTTCACCAAGGACATTCCACTGGAGTGGCTGCGCAAGAACCTCGAGCTTGAACTCAGCCCCGAGGAAAAAGCCAAGATCGAGAAGATGGGCTGGGACGAGCTCATGGAAACGCTGAAGAAGCGTTTTGAAGAGCAGAAGGAGCGGCACGAGGGCGGCAGCAAGTGGATCGGAACCGGCGGCACCTCGCCGTTCGGTGCCAACGGCTTCAACCCGCAGGGCATCCGCATTGGCCAGGAAAAGGGCCGCAACAAGAGCGCGGTGAAGGTCTGGGACCAGCGCGCCTACAAGGACTACGACGACACCCAGGAACTTGGCACGCGCAACATCAAGATCGCGATGCGCCGCCTGCGCAAGTTCGCGCGCGAGGGCGCGGCCGACGAGCTGGACCTGGACGACACCATCAAGTCCACCGCCGCCAACGCCGGCTGGCTGGACATCAAGATGGTGCCCGAGCGGCACAACAAGGTGAAGGTGCTGCTGCTGATGGACGTGGGCGGCACCATGGACGAGCACATTCACCGCGTGGAAGAAATGTTCTCGGCCGCCAAGAGCGAGTTCAAGCACCTGGAGTTCTACTATTTCCACAATTGCGTCTACGACTTCATGTGGAAGAACAACCGCCGCCGCTTCTCCGAGAAGTTCGCGACCTGGGACATCATCCGCAAGTACAACAAGGACTACAAGCTCATCTTCATCGGCGACGCGACGATGAGCCCCTACGAGATCCTGCAGCCCGGCGGCAGCGTGGAGTACAACAATGAAGAAGCCGGCGCCGAGTGGTTACAAAGACTTACCCAGGCCTTCCCCAAGTTCGCGTGGATCAATCCCGAACCGCAAGGCGTCTGGCAATACCGGCAAAGCATCAGTGTCATCCAGCAACTGGTGAACCAGCGCATGTACCCGCTGACCATCAAAGGGCTCGAAGAGGCGATGCGTCTGCTGTCAAAATAGGTCGATGCTCTGGGCCAGGTTGCGCGGGCTGGCCGCGCTGCCAGCCCTTTTTCTATTTGTTGTGTGTTGGTTGGGTGCGAATCCTGCGCAGGCGCAGCCCGCGGCTGTCTCGCCGCGGCCATTCGCCTTCACCGTCCAGATCAAGGCGCCGCAAGCGGTGCACGACTACCTGCAGCGCCATCTCGACCTGCAGCGCTACCGCGAAGTGACCGACCTGGACAAGCAGGAACTCGCGCGCCTTCTCACCGCAGCCGAACGCAACGCACGTGAACTGCTTGGCACGCTGGGCTACTTCTCGCCCGAGATCAGGATAGCGCCGCGCGACACCCCCGAGAGCACGGCCAGCGCGCGCGATGTTCTGATCACCGTCGACCCGGGAATGCCCACACGCATCGGCGCCGTCGAGATTGCTTTCAGCGGGCCGATCGCAAGCGACTCCGCCGCGGCCGCGCAACGCGCAGCGATCCAGAACGACTGGCAGTTGCGGCCGGGCCAGCCCTTCACGCAAGCCGCCTGGGAAGATGCCAAGGCCGGCGCCCTGCGCGCGCTCACGGCCAGGCGCTACCCGACCGGCGAGCTGGCCCTCAGCCGCGCCGATATCGACCCGGACACGCGCACCGCGAACCTCAGCCTCACGCTCGCCTCGGGGCCGGCCTACCGCTTCGGGCCGCTGCAGATCGACGGCATGAAGCGCTACGACCCCGAGCTGGTGGAACGCCTGGCGCGCTTTCCCAGCGGTGACGAATACGACCAGGCCCGCATGCTCGAAGCCCAGCAGCGCCTGGCCGACAGCGGCTACTTCGACTCGGTGTTCGTCACGCTGGACACGCAAGGCGACCCGCAGGCGGCGCCCTTGGTGGTGCAACTGCGCGAAGCCACGCTGCAAAAGCTCGTGCTCGGCGTGGGCATCAGCACCGATGGCGGGCCACGCCTGTCGGTCGAGCACACGCACCGCAAGTTGCCGCTGCTCGGCTGGCGCGCCTTGACCAAGCTCTCGCTGGACCGGGCGACGCAATCGGCCAGCACCGAACTGACGGCACCGCCCGATGCCGACAACTGGCGCTGGATCGCCTCGGGCCTGCTGCAGCGCCAGGATTCGGGCAGCTTCAAGGTCACCAGCCAGCGGCTGCGCGGCGGCCGCAGCTGGACCACCGAGCGGCTGGACCGCAGCTACTACCTGCAATACGACCGGGCCCATACGGCCGGCGACGGTGTCGCGGAAACTGCGGATGCGGTGAGCGCGAACTACGCCTGGACCGAGCGCCACTTTGACAGCCTGCTCTTTCCCGCAAGCGGCCATGGGCTCGCTGTGGAGCTGGGCGGCGGAATCACGCTGGGCAGCAGCCGCGAGCCGTATGGCCGCGTGCTCGCGCGCTGGCTCGGTTACCGCCCGTTCGGTGAAGTGCGTGCCGACAGCGGTGCCATCCGCAAGAGCCGCCTGGCGCTGCGCGCCGAGGGCGGCGCCGTGGTCGCGCGCGATCGGGCGCAAATCCCCGACACGCAACTCTTTGTCACCGGCGGCGACAGCACGGTGCGCGGCTACGGCTACCGCGACATCGGCACCCAGCTGCCCGGCGACAAGGTCACGGCCGGCCGCTACCTGGCCGTCGGCAGCGTCGAATGGCAACGCCCCTTCGTCCACAACGGCCGCTTCACCGATTGGGAGAGCACCCTCTTCATCGACGCCGGCGCGGTGGCCGACAAGCCCCGCAACCTGCGCGCCAAAGTCGGCATCGGCGCTGGCGCGCGCTGGCGCAGCCCGGTCGGGCCGTTGCAGGTCGACCTCGCCTACGGCGTGCAGGAAAAGAGCCTTCGCCTGCACTTGAGCGTCGGATTCACGTTCTGAAGATTGGATGGCCATGCGTTCCCGGTGGTTGCGAATTCTGGCCTGGGCTGCGCTCTCGCTCCTGGTGCTGGCCAGTGCGGTCCTTGGCGCAGCATGGTGGTGGGCAGGAAGCAACGACTCGCTGGCCACCGTGCTCGCGCGCGCCTCAGGCTACCTGCCGCAGGGCCATGTACTGGAGACCAGCGAGGTCATGGGCTCCCTGCGCAGCGGCGGGCGCATCGGCCAGCTGCGCTGGCAGAACAAGGGTCTGACCATCACGGCGAAGCAGGTGGAAGTCGGCTGGGACATCGCTCCCTTGCTGCGCAGCAAGTTGTACCTGAGCCACCTGCGCGTGGCCGAACTCAGCATCAACAGTACCAGCGTCGACAGCGAACCCTTCACGCCGCCGCAAAGCGTGGTGCTGCCGATCGAAGTCGACATCCCGTTCACGGTTGCCGACGTGCGCTGGGCCGGTCCTGCGGCCTTGCAGGCCACGGGCCTGGCGGGCCGCTACCAATACGACGGCATGCGGCACACGCTCGCGGTCGATGCCATGCACATCGCCGATGGCAGCTACAGCGGGCAGGCCACGCTGCTGGCGCGCACCCCGCTCTCGCTGAAGGCCGCCCTCACCGGGGAAATCCAGGCCAGCGTACCTGGCAGTTCGCGGCGCCTGCCCCTCCTGGCCAAGGCTTCGGTGGCGGGCGATCTGGCTGGCCAGGACGCGGTGCTGGCGCTGCAAGCGCGGCTAGCTCCCGCCGCGGCCTCAGGCACTGCGCCACTGCGCGCAAATCCCATGCAAGCCGAGGGCACGGCCCAGGTCAAGCCTTGGGCGAAACAGCCCATCGCGCAGGCCGATGCGCGCTTTGCGAATATCAACCTGGCGAGCCTGTGGCCAGACATGCCGCAAACCTTGCTCGACGGCACGGTGCGGCTCAAGCCCGAAGGCGCGGGCTGGCACGCACAGGCGCAACTGAAAAACGGCGCTGCCGGCCCCTGGGACCGGCAGCGCATCCCGCTGGACAGCGCACAAGCGCAGCTGCGCTACCAGGATGAAGCCTGGCTTGCCGAATCGCTGCAGGCCCGCGTCGGCCCCGGCGAACTGCGCTTGAGCGGCCAGTGGCAGGCTCCGGCCACAGCAGCGAAAGCCGCCTGGCAAGGCCGGGTCGACCTGCGCAACATCGACCCCGCGCGCATGCACACAGGCTTCGCCACGGCCGTCCTGGATGGGCATGCCACGGCCCAAAGCGCCGCGGGTGCAGTAGCCTTCGACGTCGA
>DATILI010000209.1:0-13949 GCA_035476635.1 Burkholderiaceae bacterium
CGCAAGCCTGGACGACCCGAGCCGCTTCAAGCCGCAGGTGGTCACCTACGGCATGCGCGCCCTGGCGTGGGACCACCTCGACCCCGAACTGCCGGCATTCGACAAGATGCCGCCTGGGTGAGCGAAGGCTGCGGGGCTTGCCGGCTTCGGCGCTCGGGCATTCGGTCCAATGCAGCTCGAAAACTATCAAGACCTACCCTGCGCTCCATGCGCAGGGCTCGCATTGAGCTTGCTTGACACAAACTAAATCCATTTCTATGATTGTCAACAATCGATCATCGACCAATGGAAGCATCAATTCACGCTGCCCCGCCTGCGCACGCAGCCGCAGCCTCCTCGTTCAAGGTTGCGCGGCTTGCCAAGCGCACCTTTCGTCAACACATTGCCGACAGGTTGCGCTCGGCCATCCTGGACGGGGAGATTTCGCCGGGTTCGCCACTGGTGGAAACGGCGCTCGCGGAGCAGTTCAACGTCAGCCGTGGTCCGCTGCGCGAGGCGTTGCGGCAGCTCATCGAGGAAGGCTTGCTGGTGACCGTTCCCTACACCGGCACGCACGTCACCTCGCTCTCTGTCACCGACGTGCGCGAGATTTACTCCATGCGGATCACCCTGGAGCGCTTCGCGTTTGAGCAGGCCTGGCAGCGGCGCGATGCGGCATTCGAACGCGAGTTGCTGCGGCGCAACGATGCGCTGCTGGCGGTCATCGACGCTGGTGACGACAGCGCGAGCATTCAGGCCGAACTGGACTTGCACGGTTTCGTGTACGAAGCCAGCGGCCATCATTTGTTGCAACGCACATGGGCAAGCCTGCGCGGGCGCCTCCAACTCTATTGGGCGGCGCACCACCGCGCCCATGGCATTCGCGGCCCGCGCCGCGACAGCCACGACGACTATGTGCGCGTGGCGCTGGGCAATGACTTGCAGGCAATGCTGGACGAAGTGTCCAGCCATATGCGCCGCGGTGCCGAGCAGACCGAGAAGTTTTTGGTTCAACAGGAGAAGTGACATGACGATGGACAGACGTACCGCGCTCAACGGGCTGGCCGCAGGCGCCGCCGCTCTCAGTGTCCCTGGCCTCGCGCGCGCGCAGGCAAGCGGAACGCTCGACCAGGTCAAGCAGCGTGGCACGCTGCGCGTGGGTGTCACACAAGCCCCGCCCTGGTATTCCAAGGACCCGAAGTCGGGGGAATGGTCCACCGGCGTCGGCGTGGCCATGGGAAAGGCCATGGCGCAAGCGCTCAACGCGAAGTTCGAGCCGGTCGAAGTCACCTGGGGCACCGCCGTCGCAGCGCTGCAGGCCGGCAAGATCGACATCATGTACATGATCGACGCCACGCCCGAGCGGGCGCAGGCTGTGGATTTTCCGCAGGCGCCACTTCTTTATTACTCCATGGCCCTGCTCGCGCGCGACGACCTCAAGGTTGCGAAGTGGGCCGACCTCGACCTGCCCACGGTGCGCATCGCCGTGCCGCAGGCCAGCAGCATGGACAAGTTTCTCACCGAGACCGTGGGCAAGGCCGCCATCCAGCGCTTTCCGGGCAACGCCGAAGCCATCGCCGCGTTCCAGGCCGGCCGCGTGGACGCGGTATGCCTGTTTCACCCACCGTTGCTGGCCGCGCGGCAGCGATTGGGCATCGGCAAGATCGTGGTGCCCACGCCCGCGCAGTCGGTCCCGTCCAGCGCCGCTGTCCGCAAGGACGACAAGGCCTTTCTGGCGTTCGTCGACAAATCGCTTGCCCAGTACTACAAGGGCGGCCAAACCCAGAAGTGGTACGAGGAATTCCTTGTCGGATTCGGCCTTGACCCGAAGGCTGCGCCGCCGGTCATGAAGGAAATGCTCTAGGCACCTCTGCGGCAAGCCCAAGACCGTCACAACCGCCATGTACAGCTGGGATTTCGCCCCCGTGCTTGCCAATGCCGGCCTGCTGGCCCAAGGCTTGCTCAACACGCTCAAGATCACCGGCACAGCACTCGCCTTTGGCGTTCCGCTGGGGCTGGGCCTGGCGCTGTTGCGCCTGTCGCCGCGCCGGGCGCTGGCCTGGCCGGCGGGCTTTGTCATCGAGTTCTTCCGCACCACGCCACCCCTGGTGCAGCTGTTCTGGTTCTTCTTCGCGCTGCCGATACTGATACGCGTGGAGATGACGCCTTTTGGGGCTGCTGTCCTGACTTTCTCGATCCAGTCCGCGGCCTTCTTTGCCGAGGTGTTCCGCGGCGGCATCGTATCGATCGACCGCGGCCAGTGGGAAGCGGGCAGAGCCCTGGGCATGACGCACGCGCAGTCGCTGCGCCGCATCGTCCTGCCGCAGGCCGTCAAGCGCATGATCCCGGCTTTCATGGAACGTGCAATCGAGCTCATGAAGACGACGACGCTGGTGGCGACCGTGTCGTATGCGGATCTGCTGTTCCAGGCGAACGAAGTTGCGCAGAAGACCTTCAGGCCACTGGAAGTCTTCACCACCACGGCGCTCATCTATTTCTTCTTCATCTTCGGCTGCAGTCTGCTTGCCCACCGCGCCGAGCGGCGGCTGGCGGCGAGCGGAGAAGGCACGGTCCATTGAGCCGCCCATGAACTACCGCTGGGATTTCGCATCCGTCTTCGCCAATCCGGCCGCCTTGCTGGCCGGCCTGTCGGGCACCCTGCGCATCTTCGCGATCTGCCTGGTGGTGGGGCTGAGCCTGGGCCTGCTGGTAGGCCTCGGCCGCTACTCTCGACGGCGGTGGCTCTACCTACCGGCCAGCGTCTTCGTGGAATTCTTCCGCAACACGCCGGTGCTGGTGCAAATCCTGTGGTTCTATTTTGCGCTGCCCATCCTGGTGCCGTTTGAAGTTGGTCCACTGCTCGCAGCAACGCTCGGGATCTCGCTGAACTCGGCAGCGTTCTCCGCGGAGATTTTTCGCGGCGGCATCCAGTCGATCGATCGTGGGCAATGGGAGGGCGCTCGTGCGCTCGGTATGTCCTACCCGCAGGCCATGCGCCGTGTGATCCTGCCGCAGGCCTTGCGCCGCATGCTGCCGCCGCTGACCAACCGTGGCATCGAGATTTTCAAGATGTCGACGCTGGCCTCGGCCGTGGCCTATGTGGAGCTGCTGCAGCAAGGCAAGCTCATCGCTTCACTCAACTTCAACCCCATCGAGGCCTACACGGTGGTGGCGCTGATCTTCTTCTGCGTCCTGTTCCCCCTGGTCCAGGCCACCTATGCCCTTGAGCGCAAGCTGCGCCGTGCCGATTGAGCGAGACTCCATGACCCAGACTCTTCCTCGCCCCGTGCTGCGTGTCACCGGCCTGCGCAAACGCTTCGACAAGGACGACATCCTCAAGGGTATCGATCTGGACGTGATGCCCGGCGACCGCATCGCTATTCTCGGTGCCTCGGGTTCGGGCAAAAGCACCTTCCTGCGCTGCCTGAATTTCATGGAGCAGCCTACAGCCGGCATGGTGGAGCTTGACGGACGTGCCATCGGCAGCGAGCGCCGGCGCCGCGATGGCCTCGCCGAGCGCGTGTATTCCGAAGCCGAGCTCACGCGTGTGCGCCAGCGCGTCGGCATGGTGTTCCAGCAGTTCAATCTGTTCCCGCACATGTCGGCCCTCGCCAATGTGATGGAAGGCCTGCGGACCGTTCAGGGCAAAGGCCGCGACGAAGCCGCGGCCATCGCCCATGGGCAGCTGGCGCGCGTTGGCCTGAGCGAGAAGGCCGAGACCTATCCGTCGCGCCTGTCGGGCGGGCAGAAGCAACGTGTGGCGATTGCGCGCGCACTGGCCATGGAACCGGAAGTGCTGTTGTTTGACGAGCCCACGTCGGCCCTCGATCCGGAATTGGTGGGTGAAGTTCTGCGCGTGATCCGCACCCTGGCCGACGAGGGGCGCACCATGCTGCTGGTGACGCACGAGCTGGGCTTCGCCTATCACTTCGCCAACCGCATTGTGTTCCTGGCCGATGGCGTGATCCTCGAGCAAGGCACGCCCGACGAGGTCCTCAAGCACCCGCGGGAAGCCCGCACCCAGGCCTTCCTGGCCGGCCACAACGAATTCAGTTTCTAAGACCCCATACATCCATGTCCACCGCATCCCCTACCACCGAGAGTTCGCAGGGCTACCTGCAGGATTCGCGCAACGAAACCGTGCAGGTGTACGTCAACGGCGCGTTCTTTCCACGCGACGAGGCGTCTGTATCCGTGTTCGACAGTGGTTTCGTTCTCGGTGATGGCATCTGGGAAGGACTGCGCCTCGTGCAGGGCCACCTGATCAGCCTCGATGCGCACATGGAGCGCCTTTTTGAAGGCGCGCAATCCATCGCGCTGAACATCGGTATGACGCGCGATGAGGTGAAAGCGGCAATCTGGCGGACGCTGGAGCGCAATGGCATGAAGGATGGCGCGCACGTGCGCTTGATGATCACCCGCGGCCGCAAGAAGACGCCCAACCAGGACCCGCGCTTTGTCATCGGCGGTGCCACCATGGTGATCGTCGCCGAATACAAGACGCCAAAGCCAGCGGTGCGCGCCAGCGGGCTTCGCCTGCTGACATCGACATTTCGTACCAGCCATCCTGACGTGTTCGACCTGCGCCTGAATTCACACAGCCGGCTCAATCTGATCCAGGCGCTTCTGCAGGCCATCAACGCCGGCTGCGACGAGGCCTTGATGCTCGATCCACGAGGCTTCGTCGCCAGCTGCAACTCCACCAATTTCTTTGTTGTGCGCAAAGGCGAACTGTGGACGTCCACGGGCCTGTATAACTTCAAGGGCCTCACGCAGCGCAAGGTGATCGATGTCTGGCGAGTAGCCGGCCAGGTGGCGCGCGAGTGCGACTTCACTCTGGCCGAGGTGTACTCCGCGGACGAAGCATTCGTGACCGGCACACTGGGCGGCGTGACCCCGGTGACCTGCATCGACGGCCGTGCGGTCGGTACAGGCACGCCGGGGCCGATGACGGCGCGGGCAAGCCAGCTCTATCTGGATGCGGTGATGCAGGCAGCGAAGTTGCCGCAGCAGCAGGCGGCGCCACGCATTTGAGCGATATCAGTGCCGATGCAAATGGTGTGCGTCCGGAACATGAGGATGCTCGTGCCGGGTTGCTTCATGCCGGTGAGCGTGGCTGTGCGAACCATCAGGCATATCGTCGTGAGGGTGGGTGTGGTGCCCGTCGTCATGCCGATGTGCGTGCTCGTGTTCCAGCGCTTCATGCGTGTGCGCATGCCCATGCGATTCGGCCAGGTGCAGGGCCACTCCCGCCAACATCAGGGCGCCGCCGCAGCCCATGATCCAACCTATCGAGCGATCTCCGAACGCGAACGCACCCAGCGCGCCAATGAATGGCGCGAACGCAAACACCGAACCCGTACGCGCCGCGCCAAAGGCCCGTTGCGCGAGTAGATAAAAGCGCAAGCTCAGCCCGTAGCCGGTCGCCCCTACGGCGAGCAGCCCCAGTCCTGTGCCAAGGCTGGGCAAGGTCTCGCGCGCCACGAGCGCAAGCGCACCGGTAGCGAGCGTGCCAAGCACAGCCTTGACCAATACCACCTGGCCGGGGTCGCGCTCGGCAACGCCGCGCGAGAGCGTGTTGTCCACACCCCAGGCGACTGTGGCCGCCAGCACCGCCAGCAAGCCCAGCAGCTGAACCCCGCCTGCCAATCCCTGATCGAGAACCAGCGCCGCACCCCCGGCGAGCAGCAGCAGCATGGCGGCCCCGACACGCCGATCCATGCCCTCTCCATACAGGCGCCAGGCCAACACGGCGGTAAAAAGCGCCTCCAGGGTCAGCATCAGCGAGGCGCTGGCGCCGCTGGTGCGCTGCAGGCCCCATGCCAGGGCCACCGGGCCGACCACGGCGCCGAAGCCTGCCATGGCCACGAGCCTGCGTATGTCGCTTTGCTGCAGCCGCGCTTCTCGCTGCGCCGGCTGGCGCAGGGAGACGGCGATCAGGGCAGCGCCCGCGTACAGCAACGCCGCTGTGGTGAAGGCACCCAGTCCCTTGCCAAGCTGCTGGACCAGCGGCGTGCTCAGGCCGAAAAGCACCGCTGCCAGCAAGGCCAGCAGGCCACCTCGCATCGCAGGCCGATTCAGCAGCGCCATGGTCCTATTTCCATTCCTTGCCCGCCTTGGCTGGCAATTCTCCGCTTGGAATTTCTTCCGGCGGGCGTACCCGGCTGAACATGGTCAGCAGCAGGATGTCGTAGACGATCTTCAAGGCGCCACCGATGATGAGCGGCCATCCGAAGGTCGATACGCCGAGAAGATAGCCCGCGAGCGCCGGGCTGGCCGCTGCAGCAAGACTGCGTGGCACCGAGGTCACGCTCGCCGCTGCCGCGCGCTCCTGCGGCGTGACGATGGCCATGACATAGGAGCTGCGCGTGGGAACATCCATCTGCGACAACGCGCTCCTGACCAACAGCAGGGCGACGGCGTAAACCAGGTCGGTGCAAAACGGAATCGCGATCAGGCACAGGCTCGACGGCAGATGGGTGTAGACCATGGTCTTGACCAATCCGATGCGCTTCGCAATGCGCGCTGCCACGAGATAGGAAAACGCAGTCAGCAAGCCGGTCCAGAAGAAGATGGTGCCGGCGACTTCCATCGAGAGGCCGAAGCGCTGGTAAAGCCACAGGGCGATCAGCGATTGAACGATGAATCCTCCGCCGAAGGCATCCAGGCTGAACAAGGTCGCGAGAACGTAGACGCGCTTCTTCGATGGCCCGAGCGCCGACTTCGGTTCTGCGGCTTCAGCCGCCGGCCGCAAGGGCAGGCCGCGATACAAGGCCGCCATGACCACCGCCAGCAAGGCATAGAGGACGAACATCCCCTGCATGGCTGTCTGCGCAGCCATGCCCAGCGCGGGGGCGAACAGGCCGGGCAGGGCTGCAGCCAATGACCCGAAGGCTGCGAACAAAGTCCCGGTCAAGCTGTAGCGCGCGAACACGGCGGTGCGGCGCGGGCCTTCGACGCCACTGGCCAGCATGGCATGCTCCACCGGCATGAACACGCTCACGTCTCCACCCGATGGATTCAAGGTGCCGACCAGCGCCACCAGCATCAGCGGCCAGAAGCTTTCCAGCGATGCCATCCCCAGGCCGGTAAAGGCCATCAGTGCCGACGCTGCAAGCAGCAATGGCCGGTGATCGTAGCGTGACGCGTGGATGCCGATGAGCAGGGTCAGAACGCCGGAGCCCAGCAAGGTCGTGGTGGCGATGAGCCCGACCTGGAACGGTGACAACCCGAGGTTGAGCAGGTAGATCGGCAGCAACAAGCTGACGAAGCCATCGCCAAAACCCCTGAGGGCCTTGGCGGCGATCAGCCGATTGAGAGGGGTCAAGGCAAGCGTGGGCATGGCATTTCGACAGAGGCGGCTAAGCGCCGTTGTCTTCGTACGCGAACCCGTCGAACACCGTCACGCTATCCGCCTTGGTCCAGACGCCCACCTTGCCGCTACCAACGATGTGGCCGTCGTCCAGCTCGATGTAGGCCTTGCCATTGAGCAAGACGCGAATGCGCGTTCCGTTGAACTCCACACGAAGCACATGCCAGGTGTTGGTGGCAACGGGTGCATCTTGGTACTGGATGGTGTGGCGCGTTCCACTTTGCGTGTGATAGAGCGAGACGTTGTTCTCCAGTGCATTGGCGCGCGCCACGTAGTAGTTGTCTCCGTCTTTCCAACGCCACACGATGCCGCCGGCCTGGTCTTCCTTTCCTGCGATGGCCTTGAAGCGCACCTCCACCCAGCCGTTTGCGATTGACGTGTCCGCCTTCACACACCAGGGATAGCGGCCCTGGCCTGACTGCTTGAGAACCTGCGGTTTGCCCGTTGCCCCTTCGGGCTCCACCGTCCATACGGGCTTGCCACCCCCTGTGCTTCCACAAATCCAGCCTTCCGGTGTGGCGCCAGTTCGCATCTCGCCGAATCCGGCCGGTGTTTTCAGAGATTGCAGTGAGTTCATGCTGATCTCCTTCAGGACGCCTTCGCCGCCAACGGCAAGCCAGCGGTTTTCCAGCCATCGATGCCGCCGCGCAGGAAGCGCGCATTCAGACCCAGCGCGTGCAGGCGCAAAGCCGTGGTGCGACCTACTTCGTGGCCATATACACAGTAAACAAGAATCTCCTTGTCTTGCGGCAAGCGCGGCGCCCATTCGCCAACGGCGGCCGGATCGCACCAGCGTGCTCCCGGAATGATCTGCTCCGACTGCGCGTACACGCCGGCACGCCGCACATCCAGCAGCGTCGCGCTGCCCGATTCAGACTGCTCGGCCGCCAGGAACTCGGTGGCCCCGTGCACGGCGGCCTGGTACCTGTTGTAGACAGCATCCCACTGGATGTTGCGCATGAAGGCCTCGACCCAAGCACCCGCCTGTGCGCCGAAGTCCATGTGGTATGCGTGTTCGTACATGTCCAGGGCCAGGATCGGGACGCCGCCTGCAACAGCGTGCGTGTGGTCTGCCGCCCACTGGTTCACAAGGCTGCCGTCATGTGGCTGGAAGCACAGCAGCACCCAGCCCGAGCCACCGCCCAGGGCCTTGCCCATGGCGACGAACTCCTCTTTCCAGCGCTCGACGCTGCCAAAGCTCGCCGACAGCGCCAAGGCCATGGCGGGCGTCATGGCTTCCCCATCGCCGCCCAGGCAGCTGAAGTGCAGCTCATGCAGCAGCATGGAATTGGTGGCGATCAGCTCTTCGCGCTTCAGGCCGTTGAGTTGAAAGCCAGGTGCCGAAGCGAACTTCAGTGTGGCGAGTTCGGCGCGGATCGCGTTGAGCCGCTTCACGGCGCCCGAGTAATTGTTCTGGTGGTGGCTCAGTACGAGCTTTTCCGACAAGCCGTTGAGCTTGGACGGGTCGATCGGCAGGGGTTGAATGCGTTGTTCCATGGTGTTCTCCTTAGGCGCCTGCGCAATAGCGCGTGCCGACGGCGGACTGCAAGCGCGTCGTGGTGGAAAAAACGAAGAAATGAAATACCAAGTTGGGCTCCTATCCGGGTGCAATGACCCATGATCAGGAGCAGCACTTGGGGCGCAGAAGCGTCCTTAGGCGGCGGGGAGACTGCTCAATTCCCCGCTGGTTTGAATTCTAGGGCATATCGGAAGCGGTCCGATAGGCCCATGAACTTTCTCTAGATCGCCATCTCCTGGGGGTCATGAACGACCGCTGCTGTTCGACGGCCCCCCGCCCCTCACCCGCCGTTGGACTCCGTTCAATGTGACACCTACAAAGTGCGTGAGCGAACGGCGCGTCAGCATACAAGTGTGCGGGCTCATTTGTCGCGAAGCAGCCGATGGCCCGACTGGCACTGGCCCGGAGTTTAGGGGGCATAGAAACTATCTGAGTATCTGAGCGCGAACGAGTCCACTACACTTACCCTATGCGCTGGCATCGCCGCCCCCGACAGTTCATAGCGCTCCTTGCGCTGGCTAGCCTGCTGTTCATGCAGCTGGCTGTGGCGAGCTACGCGTGCCCGGGCGCCCCGTCTTCCAAAGTCGCCGAGCTTGCCGAGCTTGCCGCCATGGCCCAGGCCGGAATGCCTTGCGCCGAGACCATGTCGTTCAGCATGGACGAAACGCAACCCAATCTGTGCCGGGCCCACTGCCAGGCGGGTCAGCAAACTGCCGACAAATACGAGATGCCACCGCTGGCCTCAGCGGGCTTGGCAAACATTGTCTATGCCCCCTTGATTGCGCCATTCATATCCACGGGCGCATCTCTTCAAGCGCCACTTCTGAGGCGCGCCACGGCTCCACCACTGGCCGTACAGCACTGCTGTTTTCGCATTTGACCTCCCGGACCGTCTGAGCGTTGCCTCAAGGCACTTCCAGTGCCTTGGTGACTTGTTCTACCTGGTCTGGAGATGACATGTTTTCTTCTTTTCCGGCTCGCTTTTGGGCCGCTGCGGCATTGACGGTAGCCTTGGGCACGCCTGCCTGGGCAAACGGACCCGATGAACCGCTGACGCTGCGCGAGGCGCAGGCCTTGGCTCTCGCACGGTCACATCTGCTTGTGGCCAACCAGGCCTCGGCTGCGGCGTCGCGCCAAATGGCGGCCGCGGCAGGACAGTTGCCCGACCCCGTCCTCAAATTCGGCGTCGACAACCTGCCGCTGAACGGCCCCGACCGTCTGAGCCACTCGCGTGATTTCATGACCATGCGCCGCATCGGCGTGATGCAGGAACTGCCCCGCGCAGAGAAGCGCCAGCTGCGTGCCGAGCGCTTTGCGCGCGAAGCCGACCGTACTCGGGCCGAGGGCCAGCTGAACCTGGCCAACCTCCAGCGGGAAACGGCTCTCGCATGGATTGAGC
This sequence comes from Burkholderiaceae bacterium, assembly GCA_035476635.1. Taxonomy (GTDB): domain Bacteria; phylum Pseudomonadota; class Gammaproteobacteria; order Burkholderiales; family Burkholderiaceae_C; genus DATILI01. The sequence goes on from DATILI010000209.1 coordinate 10,270, forward strand.
GGCACTACACCCAGCAGATGCGGGACGTGGTGTTGCGCCAAATCCAGGAAACCAGACTCCAGGTCCAGGCGGCCGAATCCGGCTACGGCATTGGACGCAGCAGCCAGGCCGATGTGTTCGCGGCACGGTCGGCGCTGGTGGTGCTGGAAGACCGGCTGAGCCAGGTCGAGAAACAGCTCAGGGGTGCTGGCTTGATGCTCGCCCGCTGGGTCGGTACCGCGGCGCAGCGTCCCACGGCCGAGGCACCGGACTGGCAAACGAGCAGACTGGACGAGGGCAAACTCGACGAGCACATTCCGTTCCATCCGGACCTGATCATTCGCAAGGCCCAGGTCGACGCGGCCCAAACCGAAGCGCGGCTGGCGCAGGCCAACAGAACGGCCGACTGGAGCGTCGAAGTCATGTACAGCCAGCGCGGTTCGGCCTTCTCGAACATGCTCTCGGTCGGCGTTTCGATTCCCTTGCAGTGGGACCGGGCCAATCGCCAGGACCGCGAGCTTGCCGCCAGCTTGGCCATGGTGGACGAGGCGCGCGCAAAGTACGAGGAGCTGCTGCGCAGCCACGAAGCCGAAGTGCGCGGCCTGCTCAACGACTGGAAAACGGGAAAGAGTCGAGTCGCGCGCCACCGGGACGCGCTCATTCCCCTGGCCCAACAACGTTCCGAGGCGGCGCTCATGGGATATCGCACGGGCAAAGGCGACCTGGCTGCCACACTGGCCGCGCGCCGCGATGAGATCGAAGCCCGCATGCAGGCGCTTGTCGTCGAGATGGAAACGGCCCGCAGCTGGGCCCAACTGAACTTCCTCGTGCCCGATCACCCGCTCGCTGTCCAGCGCCAGGAGAAACCATGAAAAAGAACCACGTCATCGCGGCAGTCGCCATCGCTGCCGCTATCGCCGCTGGCGGCTACGCGGCCTTCGAGCTGGGCATGCGGCGCGGCAGCGGCATGGCCGCGGCCGGTAGCGCGACACCCGCGACACCGGGACCCGTGCCACAAAGCATCGCCGAAGGCGAAGAAGCGACACGCCGGCACATGGCAGCGGGCATCCAGGCCGGAGAGACGGACCCGGCCAACGGCCGCAAGATACTCTACTACCACGACCCCATGGTGCCGGGCAACCAATTCGACAAGCCGGCCAAATCCCCGTTCATGGACATGATGCTGGTGCCGGTCTATGCGGACGCTGATACAGACCAGGGCAAGGTCACGGTCAGCCCGCGCATCCAGCAGAACCTCGGCGTGCGAACGGCTGTCGTGGTGGAAGGCAAGCTGGCTCCCGAGGTGGCCGCGGTTGGCAGTATTGCTTTCAACGAGCGCGACCAGGCCATTGTTCAGGCCCGCGCCACCGGCTATGTGGAGCGCCTGCATGTGCGCGCCACGCTCGATCGGGTTGCCAAGGGGCAAGCACTGGTGGACCTGTACCTGCCCGAGTGGGTGGCCGCGCAGGAGGAATTCCTGTCGCTCAAGCGTATGCAAGGCAGCGACCTCGCCGTCCTCGTCGACGGTGCCCGCCAGCGCATGCGCCTGGTCGGCATGAACGACGAGCAGATCGCCGCGGTGGAGCGGTCTGGGAAGACACAGGCGCGCACAACGATCTATTCGCCCCTTGGTGGCGTGGTCGTCGAGTTGTCGGCACGTGAAGGCATGACAGTCATGGCCGGCGCGCCCCTCTTTCGCATCAACGGCCTCGCCACCGTGTGGGCGAACGCCGAAGTCCCCGAGAGTCAGGCTGCGCTTGTGCGTCCGGGTGCGATGGTGCGCGCGCAAAGCCCGGCCGCGCCCGGTACCACCTTCGAAGGCCGGGTCCAGGCGATCGTGCCCGACGTCAACGCCACCACGCGCACCCTGAAGGCCCGGCTGGAGTTGGCTAACCCGGGCTTGCGTCTCGTACCGGGCATGTTCGTGTCCATGCAGTTCATGGATCCGCGCGGGGAAAACGCGCTGCTGGTACCGACCGAAGCCGTGATCCAGACCGGCAAGCGCAGCGTGGTGTTGGTTGCCGAGGAGAACGGCAGATTCAGAGCGGTCGAAGTCCAGGCTGGTATCGAATTCGGCGGCCAGACCGAGATCAGGCGCGGCTTGCAGGCCGGCCAGCGCGTGGTGGTCTCCTCGCAGTTCCTGATCGATTCCGAGGCCAGCCTCAAGGGTGTGGAGGCGCGTCTCTTCGTGGATACGGATGGGCAGCCCCAAGGGGCCAGGAAATGATCGGCCAGCTGATCCATTGGTCGATCGTCAACCGCTTCCTCGTGCTGCTGGCAACGTTGATCGTCAGCGCCTGGGGTGTTTATGCCTTGCTCAGGACGCCGCTGGATGCGCTGCCCGACCTGTCGGACGTGCAAGTGATCATCCGGACGAGCTACCCGGGCCAGGCACCCCGTATCGTCGAGAACCAGGTCACTTATCCGCTCACGACCACGATGCTGTCGGTGCCCGGCGCAAAGACCGTGCGCGGCTACTCGTTCTTTGGCGATTCCTTCGTCTATGTTCTCTTCGAGGACGGTACGGATCTGTACTGGGCGCGGTCCCGGGTGCTGGAATACCTCAACCAGGTGCAATCGCGGTTGCCGGCCGCGGCCAAGGCCTCGCTCGGGCCCGATGCCACCGGCGTGGGCTGGATCTACCAGTATGCGCTGGTGGACCGCGGCGGCACCATGGACGCGGGCCAGCTTCGCGCCTTGCAGGATTGGTTCCTCAAGTACGAGCTGAAGACGGTGCCGAACGTGGCTGAGGTCGCCTCCGTCGGCGGCATGGTGCGCCAGTACCAGATCGTGCTGGATCCAGGCAAGCTGGCCGCCTATTCGATTCCCCACACGCGGGTGATCGAGGCCGTCCAACGGGCCAACCAGGAAAGTGGTGGTTCGGTGCTGGAACTCGGCGAGGCCGAGTACATGGTGCGCGCGTCCGGCTACCTGCAATCGCTCAACGATTTCCGGCAGATTCCGCTCATGGCGACGCCGGGGGGCGTCTCCGTGCGCCTGGGCGACGTCGCGCGCATCCAGATCGGCCCGGAGATGCGCCGCGGCATTGGCGAGCTGGACGGCGAAGGCGAAGCCACTGGGGGCGTGATCGTCATGCGCTCGGGCAAGAACGCGCTGGAAACGATCCAGGCGGTGAAGACCAAGTTGAAGTCACTTCAAAGCAGTTTGCCCAAGGGCGTGGAGATCGTGCCGGTGTATGACCGCTCCAGCTTGATCGAACGCGCCGTGAACAACCTCTCGTTCAAGTTGCTCGAGGAGTTCCTGGTGGTGGCTGCGGTTTGCTTTGTGTTCCTGTTCCATCTGCGATCGGCCTTCGTGGCGATCGTCTCGCTGCCACTGGGCATCCTGGCCGCCTTCATCGTCATGTACTACCAGGGGGTCAACGCGAACATCATGTCGCTGGGCGGTATCGCGATTGCCATCGGAGCCATGGTTGACGCCGCCGTAGTCATGATCGAGAACGCGCACAAGCACCTGGAACTTTGGAAGCATCAGCACCCTGATGCGAAGCTCGAAGGCGAAGCGCGCTGGCGGGTGATCGGCGATTCGGCGGTCGAGGTAGGGCCAGCGCTGTTTTTCTCACTGCTCATCATCACGCTGTCCTTCATCCCGGTATTCACTTTGGAGGCGCAGGAAGGCAGGCTGTTCTCGCCCCTGGCTTTCACGAAGACCTACGCGATGGCGGCAGCCGCAGGCCTGTC
>DATILI010000210.1:0-11389 GCA_035476635.1 Burkholderiaceae bacterium
GGCGAGGCCTACCTGATGGAAAAGAAGCCCGCCGAAGCCGAGAAGCACCTAGCTCAGCTCGAAGCGATCTGCGGCAACAAGACCTGCGAGGAATATGAGGATCTGGCCAAGGCGATTGCGAGTTTCAAGGCGGGTAACTGAAACCTTGCGGGACAGACCAAGAATCGCGAAGCGATTTTGCTCTGTCCTCAACTGATTGAGCTGAACAAAAAAACCCGGCGCTGCCGGGCTTTTTTTGCATCGCTATCAGGCAGCAGATATCCATCACACTACGGACGCTATGCCACAAAACCCCGAACTCCTATTGCGCTGCAGCTGCGGCACTGTCGAACTGGCGATCTCCGGTAGTCCCGCAGCGTGCGCCTATTGCCACTGCTCCACATGCCGAGACTTCTACAGCCTTCCGGTATTGGCCGCGACCGCCTGGAAAAACGACGCTGTGCGAGTGACGAAAGGCAATGATCGGCTTGGCGAGTACAAGCACCTGACCAAACAGATGCAACGACACTTCTGCCTTGCTTGCGGCGAGACATTGTTCGGGGCCAATCGCCTTGGTCTTACGGTTGTTCGCACTTCGTTGTTGGTCAAGGCCTTGGGTGGTTCACTTCCGGCTGAGTTCACGCCCAAGTTCCACTTGTTCTATGCGTATCGCGAGTTTGACGTCGACGACGAACTACCCAAATACTTGGAGGGCAGAAGTGGTCCCCTGTTTTCAAAGGATGTGCCGCCGCAGGCCTGAGCCCCCTCAATACGTATCCGCCCCCGGAGGCTTCGGCCTTGGCCGGGGCCGTGCGGCGGGGTGGTTCTGGCCTGGCCTGTCAAACAGATACCCTGACCCGTCCTTGTTGCCCTTGCTGCCAGCAATCTGCCAGGCGGTGCGTTGGTCGATCAGCTTCGCCAGGTTTTCCATTTCCTCATCGGTGTGATTCACCGCACGCGCGGGCGTGAGGTAGCGGCCGTCCGCTGCCGGTTGCGCCGTGGCCCAGAAGGCCTGGTGGTAGGTCGCGGTGGAGGCCATCGCCTCGTTGCCCGCGGCCATGTCGACCGTGCCATAGCAATTGCAGAAATAGGTGCGGTTGTCTTCGGCGCTGAAGATCTCGGTATAGACGCCGGTGCCGCGGATGCCAGCCGTCGCGGTGGGCGTGATGACCTGGCGGCTGAAGCCCTTGCCCCAGACGCTGGCGACCGCACCGGTGAGCATGCGCAGCACGCTGACCGCATTCAGCGTAGTGCCGCGCTCGACGGAGAGCCTGGAGTTCTGCCGAACCTGGAATGCGGCGTTGCCGACCACGAACACCATGCTGCTGCCCGGGCCGGTCTCGATCTGGTCGCCGGTCTGGATGGCTTGCTGCGGTGCCAGGCGGGTGCCGTTGACCAGGATGTCGCCGGCCTGGTCCACCACGTTGCTGCGCGCCTGCGCGTGCGCGGCCACAAAACCTCCCGAGGCCGTCCAGGCCGCGGCGGCCTGGAGGAATCCACGGCGCTGAAACCAGAGCAGTTCGCGCTCGGTGCGGCCTTCAAGGGAGTGGTGTGTCATGGAGGCGATCCTGTGGCTTTAGGGTTGTGGGTCGGGCGCGGCTTCAAAACTATCACGAAAGGTGAAATACAAGGACGTGAAGAACATGGCGGCCATCAGCATCGCCGCCGGTACCATGGTGACCGAGGCCGCCACCGGGCTGCCGATCACGGCGGCCAACGTGGTGACGACCATGCCGACGATCACGAAGACTGCGACCCAGACCAGGCCGAACACCGTGAACGCCCAGAAGTTGCGCATGCAGGCGACGGCGCTGAAGAACAGGCTCTTGACCGGCGGCACGCCATGCCAGTGCACGAGCGCCGGCGCATGCCAGAACAGCAGCGACAACGGCAGGTACAGGCCCATCGCCACCCACATGGCCGCCTGGAACTCCGGCGCCATCGCCTTTTCGCGCGTGAGCTTGCCGCCAACCAGATACAGCTTGGCGAATTCGCCACCGTCGATCAGCGCCGAAATGCCCATCACCAGCAGGAAGCCGGCCGCATAGAGCGCGCCCAGCACCAGCATGGCCTGCATGCGCTGCTGCCCGGCGCGAAAGGCGCTGATCAGGATCGACGGCATCGGGAATTTTCCCTTGGTAGCCTCTTGCGTTGCCGCCATCAGGCCCAGGGTGCAGGCCGGCAGCAGGGCCAGTGCCAGGGCATTGCCGATCAAGGGCAGCAAGGTCGCCACCGACATCACGGCCATGAACATGAAGAACAGGCCCGAAAGCGCCAGGGGCTGACGAAAAAAGGTTTGGATGCCAAGCTTGACCCATACGATGCCAGTACGTGCAGGGACGATGTTCAGTTTCATTCGGTAGCATCCATGGAGCCGCGCGGCGGCGCAAAGGTTCTGGCATCCCGGCACATTCGCCGGGGGAGTGTGACTAATTTAACGCAATCACAGCGTGTACGGGTGCGCCACGCGCTGGCGCAGCACGCGTTCGAAATGGCCGGGGTCATGGGCTTTCAGCATGGCCGCCTCACGCGGCAGGTGGTAGTCCCACAGGCGCGAGATCCAGAAGCGCAAGGCGCCGGCGCGCAGCATGGCGGGCAGCAATTGCCGCTCCGGGGTGCTGAAGGGGCGGACGGCGGCGTAGGCGGCCAGGAAACGTTGGCTGCGCTCGGGGTCGGCCGCGCCGCCTTCCAAGTCCACGCACCAGTCGTTCAGGCAGACCGCCACATCGAACAGCCAGGTATCGACACCTGCGAAGTAAAAATCGAAGAAGCCGGTCAACTGGCCCTGGTCGAACATCACGTTGTCGCGAAACAGGTCGGCGTGGATCGGCCCGCGCGGCAGCGCGGCATAGGCCGAGGAGGTGGCCACGTGGTTTTGATAGGCCAGCTCGCTGCGCAGCAGCGCGGCCTGCGCTGCCTCCAGGTGCGGCACCACCACCGGCACGGTTTCGTTCCACCAGGGCAGGCCGCGCAGGTTGGGCTGGTGGCGATTGAAATCGCGCCCGGCCAGATGCATGCGCGCCAGCGCGGCGCCGACCTCGGCGCAATGGCTCGGTGTCGGCGCGAGCTCGCTCTTGCCGCGCAGGCGGTTGACCACGGCCGCGGGCTTGCCCTTGACGGTATGCAGCAGGTCGCCGTCGCGGTCGGGCGCCGGGTCGGGCACGGGGATGCCATGCAGCGCCAGGTGCTTCATCAGATGCAGATAAAAGGGCAGCTGTTCGAAGCTCAGGCGCTCAAACAGGGTGAGGACATATTCGCCGCCATCGGTGGTGGCGAAGTAGTTGGTGTTCTCGATCCCGCCCTGGATGCCGCGCAGCTCCTGCAGGGAGCCCAGGTTCAATCGACGCAGGAGTTCGCTGGCCTCATCCTGTGAGACTTCGGTAAAGACGGCCATGGATCAAAAGTTGAGGAGTTTCCAGACACGCTGGCCGCTGGAACCCGAGGCGCTGTCGCGCTCGCCCTGCGGCCGGTTGCGTGCGCCGTTGGCTGGCACGATTTCATATTCGGGCAGGCCGCTCTTGGTCTGCACCGTGATGCTTTGCGTTTCACCGCCGTAGCGCACTTCATCGACCCGCGAGCCCGCGTCTTCGATGTGCAGGCGCTCGATGCGCTTTTCCTTGGCCGGCGCCGGGTTGGCAGTGGCGGCAGGTGCGGGGCTGGTGGCCGGGGTCTGCGCCTGCACAGGCGCCGCAGGAAGGCCAGCGATGGCGAGAAGGGCAGGAAGCAAGGCGGTGAGGAGGGCACGCATCTGGCGATTGTAGAACTCCGTGGACAGCGCGTCCGTGCAGGCAGAATGCCGGCATGAGCGACAACAAAACCCTTGTGCTGGTCGATGGCTCCAGCTACCTGTACCGCGCCTTTCACGCCATGCCCGACCTGCGGGCCGTGCCCGGCGACTCCAACAGCCCGGCCACTGGCGCCATACGCGGCATGATCAACATGATGCAGAAGCTGCGCAAGGACGTGCGCGCCGACTACGCCATCTGTGTGTTCGACGCCAAGGGCCCGACGTTTCGCGACGCGCTGTACCCCGAATACAAGGCCAACCGGTCGCCCATGCCCGACGATCTGCGCAGTCAGATCGAGCCGATCCACGAAGTGGTGCGCCTGTTGGGCTGGACGGTGCTCGCTGTGCCCGGCGTGGAGGCCGACGACGTGATCGGCACGCTGGCCGTGGCCGCGACTGGCCAGGGCGTGGACACCATCATTTCCAGCGGCGACAAGGACCTGAGCCAGCTCGTCAACGAGAGAGTGACCGTGATCGACACCATGAACGACCGCAAGCGCGACGTCGCCGGTGTCGAGGCCGAGTTCGGCGTGCCGCCGCGGCTGATGATCGATTATCAGACCCTGGTGGGCGATGCGGTGGACAACGTGCCGGGCGTGCCCAAGGTCGGCCCCAAGACCGCTGTGAAGCTGCTGCAGGAGTACGGCTCGGTCGACGCGCTGATCGCGCGTGCGTCGGAAGTCAAGGGCGCCGTGGGCGAGAACCTGCGCAAGGCGCTGGACTGGCTGCCGCAGGGGCGCGCGCTGGTCACCATCAAGACCGACTGCGACCTGGCCCCCTACATCCCCGGCCTGCCGGCACTGGATGGCGTCGCCATCGGCGGCCAGGACAACGAGGCGCTGATGGCCTTCAGCGAGAAGTACGGCTTCAAGGGCTTGGTCAGGACGCTGACGAGCCACAACACGCCGCCCGAACTGGTCGCCGAGCACCAGAGCCACAAGAAGGTCGGCCCGGGCCCTGGCCTTTTCGACGAGCCCGATCTTCCAGTGACTTCACAGGCGACCAACCTGAAGTACGACACCATCCTTGACTGGGCGCTGCTTGACACCTGGCTGGCGCGCCTGGAAGCGGCCGAGCTGGCGGCCATCGACACCGAGACCACCTCGCTGGACGAAATGCGCGCGGAGATCGTGGGCGTCAGCTTCAGCGTCGAGCCTGGCGAGGCGGCCTACATTCCGCTGGCGCACAACTATGCCGACGCGCCGGAGCAACTGCCGCGCGACGAGGTGCTGGCAAAGCTCAAGCCCTGGCTGGAAAACGCCGCGAAGAAAAAGCTCGGCCAGCATGTCAAGTACGACCGGCATGTATTCGCCAACCACGGCATCGAGGTGCAAGGCTATGCGCACGACACCATGCTGCAAAGCTATGTGCTGGAAGTGCACAAGCCGCACGGCTTGAGCAGCCTGGCCGAGCGCCATCTGGGCCGCAGCGGCATCAGCTACGAAGACCTGTGCGGCAAGGGCGCGCACCAGATTTCCTTCAGCCAGGTCGATATCGCAAAAGCCGCCGAGTATTCCTGCGAGGACTCGGACCAGACGCTGGACGTGCATCGCGCCTTGTGGCCCCGACTGCAGGCCGACGACAAGCTGCGTTTCGTCTATGAACTCGAGATGAAAAGCAGCGAATCGCTGTACCGTGTGGAGCGCAATGGCGTGCTGATCGATGCGCCCATGCTCGCCCGGCAAAGCCACGAGCTCGGTAACCGGATCATGGAGCTGGAGCGGCAGGCGCATGAGCTGGCGGGCCAGCCGTTCAACCTCGGTTCGCCCAAGCAGATCGGCGATATCTTCTTCACCAAGCTGGGCCTGCCGGTGGTCAAGAAGACCGCCACCGGCGCACCCAGCACCGACGAGGAAGTGCTGGAGAAACTCGCGGAAGACTACCCCCTGCCAGCGAAAATCCTGGAGCACCGCGGCCTGTCCAAGCTCAAGGGCACCTACACCGACAAGCTGGCGCAGCTCGCGCACCCGCGGACCGGCCGCGTGCACACGCACTACGCGCAGGCCGTGGCGGTGACGGGGCGGCTGTCCAGCAACGACCCGAACCTGCAAAACATTCCGATCCGCACGCCTGAAGGCCGGCGCGTGCGCGAGGCTTTCGTCGCGGCACCGGGCAAGCTGATCGCCAGCGCCGACTACAGCCAGATCGAGCTGCGCATCATGGCCCACATCAGCGAAGACGCGGCGCTGCTGCGCGCCTTCCATGAAGGAGTGGACGTGCACCGCGCCACCGCGGCCGAGGTGTTCGGCGTGACAGCCGAGCAGGTCAGCAGCGAGCAGCGCCGCTACGCCAAGGTCATCAATTTCGGCCTGATCTACGGCATGAGCAGCTACGGCCTGGCGCGTGCGCTGGCTATCGACAACACGGCGGCGAAGAACTACATCGAGCGCTACTTCCAGCGCTTTGCCGGCGTCAAGACCTACATGGACGAAACGCGGCTATCGGCCAAGAGCAGAGGCTATGTGGAAACCGTGTTCGGCCGCCGCCTGTACCTGCCCGAGATCAACTCGCCCAACGGCCCGCGCCGCAGCGGCGCCGAGCGTGCCGCCATCAACGCGCCGATGCAGGGTACGGCGGCCGACCTGATCAAGCTCAGCATGAACAAGGTGCAGGAGGTGCTGGACGCCGAGCAGCGCGGCACGAAGATGATCATGCAGGTGCACGACGAACTGGTGTTTGAAGTACCCGAGAATGAAGTCGACTGGCTCAAGGCCGAAATCCCCCGCCTGATGGCGGGCGTGGCCGACCTCAAGGTTCCCCTCCTGGCCGAAGTGGGCATTGGCCCCAATTGGGACAAGGCACATTGAACTGGTTCAGCCCAACCCATCGCTGACCCGAAACCGGTCGCGCCCCGCGTCCTTGGCGCGGTAGAGGGCGGTGTCGGCTTCGCGTACCAGGGCGTCGGGCTGGCGCGCCGCATCGGGCACCGTGCAGGCGACGCCGATACTCAAGGTCAGCACATCGGATGTGGGCGAGCGCCCGTGCGGGATCGCCGCCGCGCGCACGTGGTCCATGCAGCGTTGGGCAATCGACTGGGCCAGGTCGATGTCGGTGTTGGGCAGCAGCACAACGAACTCCTCGCCACCATAGCGCGCGACCAGTTCGCCGGCGCGGCGCACGCCTTCACCCAGGAGCCGCGAGACCCGGCGCAGGCATTCATCGCCGGCCAGGTGGCCGTAGTGGTCGTTGTAGAGCTTGAAGTGGTCGATGTCGATCAACAGCAGGCTCAGCGGATCGTTCTGGCGCGCACCGCGCTGCCATTCGGTGGCCAGGGCTTCATCAAAACGCCTGCGGTTGGCAATGCCGGTGAGCTCGTCCGTGGTGGACAGGCGCGCCAGCTGGTCGTTCGCAGCGGCCAGCAATTGCTCCTTGCGCACCAACTCCGTTACGTCGACGCGCACGCCGGCAATGCCGCCCTGCGGCGTGCGCCGCTCCTCGATCTGCAGCCAGCGGCCATCGGGCAGCTGTTGCATCACGGCCTGGTTGGCCGCGCGGTGCTGGGCCATCCGCTGCGCAAGCCAGGCCTCCTCGCGGCCGACAGCATCGGGGTACTGGCGCTGGCGCACGCCGAAGCGCAGCATTTCCTCGAAGCTGCGGCCGGGCTGGATCGCGGCCTGCGCCAGCGGGTAGAGTTTGCGGAACTCGGTGTTGCAGATCACCATCCGGTCGTTCGCGTCGAACAGGGCAAAGCCTTCGGGCAGCGCCTCGATCGCATCGTCCAGCAGCGCGCGGGCCTGTTGCGCCTCGCCCTGGGCCAGGGCCAGGGCCTGTTGCTGGGCGATCAGGTCGGTCACGTCCATGCGCGCGGCCACCATGTAGCCCTCCGGCGTGCGCGTTTCGTGGACCTTGACCCAGCGGTTGCCGGCCAGTTGCTGCACCAGCACACCGCGCTGGATGCGGCGCGTGGCCAGCCGCTCGGCAATCCATTCCTCTTCGCGGCCCCGCGCGGCGACGATGAATTGCTGGCTCACTGAAGTGCGGAGCAGGGTTTCGAACGTCTTGCCGATCGACACCGCGTAGTTCATGTAGGGGTACATGTCGGCGAGCGCCTGGTTGTAGATCAGCAGGCAATCCTGCTGGTCGAAGATCTCGATGCCCACGGGCAGGGCTTCGACGGCCCGCTCCAGCAGCTTGCGAGCCTGCGAGGCTTCGTGCCGGGCATCTTCCAGCGCCTGCTGCTGCTCGATGAGGTCGCTCACGTCCACGCGCACTGCAACCGTGTAGCCTTCGGGCGTCTTGGTCTCGTAGATCTTGATCCAGCGGTTGCCCGCCAGTTCGCGCAGCAGCGGCATGCTGTCCGTGCCACGCTGCGCCAGGCGCCGGGCCAGCCACTCCTCTTCATGGCCGATGGCCTCGGGGATGTTTTTCTGGTCCAGCGAGCGCTGCAGCATCGACTCGAACGTCGAGCCGACCGACCCGGGGTAGTCGATGTGCGGCATCAGGGCGGTCAGCCAGCGGTTGAAGATCACCAGCCGGTCCTGCTCGTCGAAGATTTCCAGGCCCATGGGCAATGCGTCCAGCGCGCGCACCAGCAACTGGCGCGCCTGTTGCTCGGCTTGCTGCGCGGCCTCCAGGGCCTGGCGTTGCGCGACCAGGTCGCTGATGTCCAGCCGCACGCACACCATGTTGCCCGACGGGGTGCGCGTCTGGTGCGCACGCATCCAGCGGTCGGGCGGGTAGAAGCGCAAGTCTTCCTCGCCGCACTCGGTGCGTGCCGCCATGGTTTGCGCGATCCATTCTTCCTCCGCGCCGGGCCTGACATTGGACGGAATGCCCTGGCGCAGGCCCTCGCGCAGTAGTTCCTCGTAGGTCTTTCCCAGCGACTCGGCCACCGGCAGGTGCGGGCGCAGCTGCTGCATGCGCTGGTTGCACAGCACCAGCCGGTCATGCTGGTCGTACAACTCGAAGCCGGCCGGCATGGCCTCGATCGCTTCGTGCAGCAGCGACTGTGCCAACTGCGTTTCTGCCAGTGCAGCATCGAGCTGCGCCTTCGCCTGGGCGGCAGCGGCCTCGGCTTGCACAGCGCGCCGGCGGGCTTGTTCGATGCCGAGAATCGACCGGCGCAGCAGCAGCACCGCGGCCAGTGCCACCAGCAGGGCGCCCAGGCCCAGCATGGCGCCCCAGCGCACGCTTGCGTCCAGGTCAGGCTGCAGCAAAAGGGCAAGTGCAGCGGCCTGCGCGGCCAACGCGATCATTACCAGCGGAGCCAGCCATCGGTTCGAGTCAGGGGGCGTGGCCACTGTCATGGTCCGGCAGGCGGGCTCGCGGGGAAATGCAGCATCTTGGGCACGGCCAGTTGTTCTTTTGGAATTTGAGGCAAAGTCTAGCAGCGGCCGCCGGCCGCGCCGCGGTATGCCGGACTCCGAACTTTTTTCGGGCACCGCGACTCACAACGGTTCCAACAACTCAAGGAGATTCCATGCTGCGCGAAGACCTCAAGTCCGAATTTGATGCCTTGCTCCCCGGCCAAGCCACCGAGCAGGGAGCGAATCGCCGCACCGCGCTCAAGGCCGCGCTTGGCGTGGGCTACGCCGCGGCAGCCCTGCCCATCATGGCGCAGACGGCCATCAAGACCTCTTCCGAGGGGCTGGTCACCGGCGAGTTCAGCTACGAGGTCAACGGCTTCAAGGTGCCGGCCTATCGCGCCGCGCCGGTAGGCAAGACCAACTTGCCGGTCATCCTGGTGATCCAGGAAGTCTTCGGTGTCCATGAGTACATTGCCGACACCGCGCGCCGCTTCGCCAAGGCCGGTTACCTCGCCATCGCACCGGAGCTTTATGCGCGCCAGGGCGATCCGAGCAAGTACGGCGAAATCGCCAAGATGATGGCCGAGGTGGTCTCCAAGGTGCCGGACGCGCAGGTCATGGCCGACCTGGACGGTGCGGTGAAGTGGGCCGGCGCCAATGGTGGCGATGTCGCCAAGGTTGGCATCACCGGCTTTTGCTGGGGCGGGCGCATCACCTGGCTTTATGCGGCGCACAGCAGGAACGTCAAGGCGGCGGTTGCCTGGTACGGCCGGCTCGCGGGCAACCCCAGCGAACTGACGCCCAGGCACCCGATCGATATCGCCGCCAACCTCAATGGCCCGGTGCTTGGCCTGTATGGCGCAGCCGATGCAGGCATCCCCCTTGACACAGTTGATAAGATGAAAGCCGCCTTGGCCGCCGGCAATGCCGCAGCCAAGGCGTCGCAGTTTGTGGTGTATCCCGACGCCCCGCATGCCTTTCACGCCGACTACCGCCCCAGTTTCCGCCAGGGCCCGGCCGAAGATGGCTACCAGCGGGCGCTGGCGTGGTTCAAAGCCAACGGCGTGGCCTGACGGCACGCTCTGGCCCCCCCGCAAGCCGCGTCTAGCGGCTTTTTTTGTTTCTGAACTTCTTTGTTGCCCGCCAGCCAGACTGGGGGCTATTGGTGAGTGTGAATAGCTATGATATTGGTAGCAATTGTGATGGCCACCCTGGCCGCCGGCATCGGCAGCGTGTGGCTGGCGGCGGCCTTGAGTTTTGCCATGCTGGCACGCTACACCCAGCACCTGCTGAGCCTGGCGGCGGGTGCGCTGCTGGCCACGGCCTTCATGCACCTGCTGCCTGAGGCCTTTGAGAGCCAGGCCGGCGCCAAGGAATTGTTCGCTACGCTGCTGATCGGCGTGGTGTTCTTCTTTCTGCTGGACAAGGCCGAGCTCTGGCACCACGGCCATGAGCACCACCATGATGTGCATTTGCCGGGCGCGCATCGCGCCGAGGCGCAAGCGCATCACAAGCATGCGCATGAGCACGACCACGCACATGCAGACGACCATGGGCGCACGCACATGCACCCGCCGCGCTCCGGCAGCTGGGCCGTGCTGGCCGGTGACAGCGTGCATTGCTTTGGCGACGGCATCCTGATTGCGTCCGCCTTCGTCGCCGACATGCGCCTGGGCCTGGTGGCCGCGCTGGCCGTGCTGGCGCACGAGGTGCCACACCACATGGGCGACCTGGTGGTGCTGCGCCAAAGCAGCAGCAACCGGCGCGCAGCGCTCGTCAAGGTGTCGCTGGCCGGTGCGGTGACGGCCTTTGGCGGCATCACCGGCTGGTGGCTCGTTGACCAGTTGCACGACTACCTGCCGTACTTCCTGGTGATCGCTTCCAGCAGCTTCATCTACGTGGCGCTGGCCGACTTGATTCCGCAACTGCAAAAACGCCTGAGCCTGCGGCAGACCGTCGCCCAGATCACCTGGTTGCTGGCGGGGATCGTGCTCGTCACGCTGGTGAGCGGACTGGCGCACGGGCACTGATCGAGCCGCCCGGCGCGCTGCGGTCAGCGCTGGTTGGGGTTGTCGGGGCGCCGATCGAACCGGTTCGGCACGCCGTCGTTGTCGCGGTCCCGGTCCATGCGGTTGGGAATGCCATCGCGGTCCCGGTCGCCGCGCGCCCAGCCACCGCGTTCATACCCCCAGCGGTTGCCATGCTGCACCCAGTGCGGCGACGCATAGTGGTAGCCGGGGCGTTCCCGTACGTAGTAGCCACCGACCCAGACGTACTGGCGTTGCCGCCATTCCCAGTGGCCCGGCGCCCAGACCTGGCCCCGGCGTGGCGGCGGCACGGCCTCGTAGCGCGGCGCCGGCGGGGCCACCTGGACGTA
>DATILI010000211.1:0-6272 GCA_035476635.1 Burkholderiaceae bacterium
CAAATGGCCCGATAGATAGAAACCAACGGCCGTCTTCTCGAAGGTCAGCCGCTCCTTCACGCCCCAGGGCGTGGTCTCGACCAGATCGGGCTCCTGCGTACTGGAGCCATGGCTGTCCTCGCCGCCCATGTCGAACAAGCCACCCTGATTCGCGTTGGCTTCGGTCGCATTGGCAAAGTCGAAGGCACGATCGATCGAGGCGATCATCGAAGCGCGGTTGAGCTGCAGCGAATCGAAGGCGCCGGCCTTGATCAGCGCCTCCACGGTGCGCTTGTTCAGCCGCGTGCGGTCCACCCGTACGCAAAAGTCGAACAGGCTCTTGAACGGGCCACCCTCTTCACGTGCCTTGACAATCGCTTCGATCGCCTGCTGGCCCGTCCCCTTCACGGCACCCAGCCCATAGCGGATGACCTTGTCGGAAATCGGCTCGAAGCGGTAGACGCCGCGGTTCACATCCGGCGGCTCGAAACTCAGGCCGAAGTTCTTCTGTGCGTCGCCGAACAACACCTTGAGCTTGTCGGTGTCATCCATTTCCACGGTCATGTTCGCGCAAAAGAACTCGGCCGTGTAGTGCACCTTGAGCCAGCCTGTGTGGTAGGCCAGGAGCGAATAGGCGGCGGCATGCGACTTATTGAAGCCGTAGCCGGCGAACTTCTCCATCAGGTCGAAGATTTCGTCGGCCTTTTCTTCGGCGATATTGTTCTTGGCCGCGCCGGTTCGGAAGATCTGCCGATGCTCGGCCATCTCCTCGGCCTTTTTCTTGCCCATCGCGCGGCGCAGCAGGTCGGCGCCGCCGAGCGAGTAGCCGCCCAGGATCTGCGCGGTCTGCATCACCTGCTCCTGGTAGACCATGATGCCGTAGGTTTCCGACAGCATCTCGGCCACCAGCGGGTGCGGATACTCCACCTCTTCGCGCCCGTGCTTGCGCGCCACGAAGCTCGGGATCAGGTCCATCGGGCCCGGGCGGTACAGCGCATTGAGTGCGATCAGGTCTTCCAGCCGGGTTGGCTTGGCATCGCGCAGCATGCCCTGCATGCCGCGGCTTTCAAACTGGAACACGGCCTCGGTCTTGCCATCGGCGAAAAGCCTGTAGGTGGGCGCATCGTTCAGCGCGATGTTCTCGAACGCGAAGTTCTCCTGCGACTTGTGCCGCTTGACGATGAACTCCTTGGCGATCTCCAGGATGGTCAGCGTGGCCAGGCCCAGGAAGTCGAACTTCACCAGGCCGATGGCCTCCACGTCGTCCTTGTCGAACTGGCTGACCGCCGAGTCGCTGCCGGGTTGCTGGTACAGCGGGCAGAAGTCGGTGAGCTTGCCGGGCGCGATCAGCACGCCCCCCGCGTGCATGCCGACATTGCGTGTCATGCCCTCGAGCTTTTGTGCCAGCGCCAGCAAGGTCTTGACCTCGTCCTCCTTGTCCAGCCGTTCGGCCAGGATGGGCTCGGCCTTGATCGCGCCATCGATCGTGATGTGCTGGCCGGGCTTGTTCGGAATCAGCTTGGAGATGCCGTCGCAAAAGGTGTAGCTCATGTCCAGCACCCGGCCGACGTCGCGGATCGCCGCGCGCGCCGCCATGGTGCCGAAGGTCGCGATCTGGCTGACCGCGTCCTTGCCGTATTTGTCCTTCACGTAGTCGATCACGCGGTCGCGGTTGCCCTGGCAGAAATCGATATCGAAGTCGGGCATGGAGACGCGTTCCGGATTCAGGAAGCGCTCGAACAGCAGGTTGTATTCCAGCGGATCAAGATCGGTGATCTTCAGCGCATAGGCCACCAGCGAACCCGCACCCGAGCCCCGCCCCGGCCCAACCGGGCAGCCATTGTTCTTGGCCCAGTTGATGAAGTCGCCCACGATCAGGAAGTAGCCCGGGAAACCCATCTTGAGGATGGTGGCGATCTCGAACTCCAGCCGCTCGAGGTAGCGCGGCATCTGCCTGTCGCGCTCGGCCTCTTGCGGGTACAGGTGCAGCATGCGCTCCCCGAGCCCCTCGTGCGAGGAGAAACGGAAGTACTCGTCGATCGGCATCCCGTTGGGCGTCGGGTAGTCGGGCAGGCGCGGCTTGCCCAGCTCCAGCACGAGGCTGCAGCGCTTGGCGATCTCCAGGGTGTTGGCCAGCGCGGTCGGTACATCGGCAAACAAGGCCTGCATTTGCGCGGAGGTCTTGAAGTACTGCTCGCGCGTGAACTTGCGCACGCGGCGCTGGTTGCCCAGGATCTCGCCTTCGGAGATGCACACGCGCGCCTCGTGGGCCTCGTAGTCGTCCTCCGCCGTGAACTGCACCGGATGCGTCGCCACCACCGGCAGTTTCATGCGCGCGGCCAGTTGCACGGCGGCAACCACGTGCGCTTCGTCGTCGGCCCGGCCGGCGCGCTGCAGTTCGAGATAGAAGCGGTGCGGAAAGACGCTGGCCAATTGCAGGGCCGCATCATGCGCGCGCGCCTCGTCGCCTTGCACCAGCGCCTGCCCGACCGGCCCGGCCTGCGCACCGGAAAGCGCGATCAGCCCTTCGCTCAGTTCCTGCAGCCAGGCCAGCTTGACCACGGCCTGGGCCTTGACGACGTTGCGCGTCCAGGCCCGCGCCAGCAGCTCCGAGAGGTTCAGGTAGCCCTGGCGGCTTTGCACCAGCACCACCAGGCGCGACAACGCCGCGGCGTCCTGGCCCAGGCCTTCGAGCACCAGCTCGGCGCCGATCAGCGGCTTGACACCCTTGCCCCGCGCTTCCTTGTAGAACTTGATGGCGCCGAACAGGTTGCTCAGGTCGGTAATCGCCAGTGCCGGCTGGCCGTCGGCGGCCGCGGCCTTGACAATTTCATCGATTCGGTTGGTTCCGTCGACGACGGAGAACTCGGTGTGCAGGCGCAGGTGAACAAACATGGAAGGATTGTAGAAAGTAACTGGTTGCCGATTGCGGGGCCACTTGCTCAAATTCGTAAAATCCGTCCGTGACAACGATCCTCAATATCTCCGCCTACAAATTCGTCCCGCTGGACGACACCCACACACTGCGCACGCGCCTGCTCGAACAAGCTTTGGCTGACGGACTCAAGGGCACCATCCTGCTCGCCGAGGAGGGCATCAACCTCTTTCTTGCTGGGCCGGCCGATGCCGTGCGCGGGTTCGTGGCCGCGTTGCGGCAAGACACCCGTTTCGCCGACCTGCAGCCCAAGGAAAGCTGGTCTGCCAGCCAGCCCTTCACCAGGATGCTGGTCAAGGTCAAGCGCGAGATCATTCGCATGAACCACCCCGCCATCCAGCCGGCCGCCGGCCGCGCACCGGCAGTGGACGCCGCCACCGTCAAGCGCTGGCTGGACCAGGGCCACGACGACACGGGCCGGCCCGTCGTGACGCTGGATACGCGCAATGCATTCGAGGTGGACCACGGCACATTTGAAGGCGCCATCGATTGGCGCATCAGCAAGTTCACCGAATTCCCTGATGCCCTGCAGGCGCACAAGGCCGAACTGCAAGACAAAACCGTGGTGAGTTTTTGTACCGGCGGCATCCGCTGCGAGAAGGCCGCCATCTACATGCGCGAGGCGGGGCTCGAACATGTGTTCCAGCTCGAAGGCGGCATCCTCAAATATTTTGAAGAGACCGGCGGTGCGCACTACAGCGGCAACTGCTTTGTGTTTGATGCGCGCGAAGCGCTCGACCCCGGCTTGACCGCCACGAAATCGGATTGAGGGAATCTGCGGTCAGTCGCTCAGCACGTGCAGCACTTCGCAACGGAACTCGCGGGCGTACGACCCTATGCCGCGTTGAACCGGTGCTCGGGCAGCGGGATCAGCTCGTCGTCGCCGGGCACCTTGCCCATGCGCTGGGCTTCCCAGTCAGCGGCCGCCTGCACGATGCGTTCCTTGCGGGAAGAGACGAAGTTCCACCACATGTAGCGTTGCCCATCGAGCGCATCGCCACCGATCACCATCAGGCGCGCAGCGGCGCTGCTGCCGATGCGCACCGCTGCGCCCGGTGCCAGCACGGCCAGCGTGTGCGCGGCCACAGGCTCGCCATCCACTTGCACATCGGCATCCACCGGGTAGATCGCCAATTCCTGCGCAAGCGCCGGCAGCTCCAGCGTGCCGCCCGCGGGCAATTGCACATCGAGGTACAGGGTCTTGGAGAAGCTTGCCACCGGCGACGTCTTGCCAAAGGCCTCGCCGATCAACACGCGCACCTGCGCATCACCCACTTGCAATGCCGGAATTGCCGCAGCGGGCGTATGCGCGAACGACGGCGCCACCTCTTCGTGCGCACGCGGCAACGCCGCCCACAACTGGATGCCGTGGTTCACATAAGCCTTGTCGCGCAATGCAGCGGGTCTGCGCTCGGAGTGCACGATGCCATTGCCCGAGGTCATCCAGTTGATGGCGCCGGGCTCAATATCCTGCACGTAGCCCAGGCTGTCGCGGTGCGTGATGCAACCTTCAAACAGATAGCTCACGGTTGCCAGGCCGATGTGCGGATGCGGCCGCACGTCGTGGCCCGCACCGGGCTCGACCGTGACGGGGCCGAAGTGGTCGAAGAAGATGAAGGGGCCGACTGCCTGGCGCTTGAGCGCGGGCAGCAGGCGGCGCACGACAAAGCCGCCACCCAGGTCCTTGTTGTGCCCTGCCAATTGCAATGAAACGCTCATTCCATACGCTCCACAGCGGTAGTGATCTCGGTGGTGACGGTTGTCATGAGCTTGTGGACCGGGCATTTGTGCACTACGGTTTCGAGCTCCTTGAGTTGCGCATCGGTCAGCGCGCCGCTGACCTGCAGGCGCGCGGCCAGGCGGTAGGTGCCTGCGCGCTCCGCGGTGTCATCGCGCTCGATGACGGTGTGGACATCTTCCACGGGAATACCTTTGCGCCGTGCGTACCAAAGCAGCGTGAGTGCCTTGCAAGCCCCCAGCGCCGCATCGTACAAATCGTGCGGGCTGGGGCCGGCATCGGTGCCGCCTTCGGCCACGCTGCCGTCCACCACCAGCGCGTGGCCGCGGATGGCCAGCGTTTGCGCCATCGGTTCGGGAAGCCTGCGTCGAAGTTCAACTGTCATTGTTTTCTCCTAGCCGCCCAGCCGGCCGGCAACCTCGGCCACGCGCCTGCCGAACAGCCGGCCCGTTTCGAGGTCGCCTGGGGCCATCTCGCCAGCGGAGGCGTCTGACGGCGACTGTGCCATGGCGCCGCTGTAGGAGCCGATCCAGTTCACGTCGTCGCGATTGGCCGCCTTGGTGTTGGACGGCTTCACGCCGCTGCCTATCCACAAGCCGCCGTGCTGCATGGCCAGCGTGAAGAAGTAGGTCAGCGTATTGAACTTGTCGCCATCCGGAGAGGAGCTGCTCGTGAAGCCGGCAAACAGCTTGTCTTTCCAGGCCTGGTTGAACCAGGGCTTGGAAGAAGCGTCGGCGAACTTCTTGAATTGCCAGCTCGGCCCGCCCATGTATGTCGGCGCGCCGAAGACGATCGCGGTCGCGCCCCTCAAGGTTTCCCAGCCGCCTTCGGGCAGGTTGCCCTCGGCGTCGATGGCAACAAGCGTTGCGCCCGCCCCTTCGGCCACGGCTTGCGCCAGGCGCTGGGTATGGCCGTAGCCCGAGTGGTAGACGACAACGGTTTTAGGCATTTAGCTATTTTCGCCTGTGAAGGCGCGCAGGATCTCAGGCCTTGCGCCTGGCGTCCAGGCTCCAGCCGCCCGCCCCCATGGCCACAATGCCGAGCAACCCGCCAACCACGGCGATATTCTTGAAGAAGGCCTGCTTTTGCATCATCACCTGCTCGGCCGGCACGCCCCAATAGTTGTGGAAGATGAAGGTGATCACAGCGGTAAAGATGGCGATGCCCAAAGCGGCCCAGCGTGTCTGCCAGCCTAGCAGCAACAGCAAGCCGAGACCCAGCTCAACAAAAATCGCTGCCGCCGCGGCGACCTGCGGCAACGGCACGCCCTTGGACGCGATATAGCCCGTGACGCCGGCAAAGGCCGCGATCTTGCCGAAGCCCGCAGGCACGAACAACAAGGCAAGCAGCGCGCGGCCAGCCAGGGACAAAGCGTTTTGGGTTTGAACAGACGGATTCATCGGGAAAAGCTCCTAAAAAAAGTAAAAGGAAAAAAAGTCAGGCGGCCAGGTCGAACACCAGTACTTCGGCGCTCTTTCCCTGGGCCAGGGACAGCTGGGTTTCATTCTCGATCAGGGCCGCGTCGCCAGTCGTCAGCTTGTGGCCGTTGACTTCGAGCTCGCCGCGCACCAGATGTACATAAGCCTTGCGTGCAGGGTTCAGAGCGAGTTGAGCCGATTC
>DATILI010000212.1:0-3327 GCA_035476635.1 Burkholderiaceae bacterium
AAGCTGTGCGTGGGCGGGCTGCGGCGCGATGGCTACGGCGTTCGGCTTCGCTCGCTTCGCGAGTCTCCAGCCGAATTCCTTGCGCCGGGAGACCCCGCGACCCGCGCGAAAAAACTCCCTGCGCTTCGCTGCGGTCAAACAGTTTTCGCGAGCATGAAACGGCCGCGTCGCAAGCGACGCTGGGTCGCGGGGTCACCCGCCGCAAGCGCCTGTGCTTTATTCGCGCCGCAGCCCGCCCACGCACAGCTTCGCATCACCATCGAGGGTGACCGAAGAGTGGGTACCAACGCTTCATGGTCCGTCACAACACCGCGCCTCACCGGCGGCACTCGACGGCCTCACCGCAACGCCGCGCCTCACCCCGGGCACTCTACGGCCTCACCGCAACGCCGTGCATGGCCGGGTCGTGGCGCGAATAAAGCACAGGCGCCCGCGGTGGACGGTCTTGCGGCCCAGCGTCTCTTGCGACGCCACGTTTCTGACTCGCAAAACTTGTTTGAACGGAGCGAAGCGCAGAGAGTTGTTTTGCGCAGGGCCGCAAGACCGTTCAGCGCGGGGACTCCGGCAGGAGCTTGCGACAGCAAGCGATGCCGGACGCCGTAGCCATCGCGCCGCGGCCCGGCCATGCACGGCGTTGCCGCGCGCGGCCTAACGGTACCAAAGGAAATTCGGGTTCATGGATTGCGGATCAAGCGCAATGACAGCCGTACATCAAGTCCGCAATGGCAGCCGCACATCAGCGCCAGTGGCGATGACCGTGATGATGGCGGTGGCCGCCCGAGAAGCCGAAGCCGAGCGACAGGCCGATCGGGTAGTACGGCGCGGCGCCATAGTAGGCCGGCGCGTAATAGGCGACGGGGGCCGGGTACGCGACGGGCATCGCCACCACGTGCGCCACCGCTTGCCCGCGCTCGGCCGAGTGGTCCGATTGCACCATCGGTGCGGGTGCGGACCCGACCGGCGGCGCGACGATCACCGGTTGAGCGGTCGACGGGACAGGCATGCCCACCGCGCTGGGCGATGTGCCGCCGGCGCCCACGGGCGTGAGCTGCAGGCGGATGGTCTGGCCCGGGTCGTAGGGCAGTTGCACGTTGAATTGCTTGCCCGCGTATTCGTACACCACGTTGTAGGCGGTGGTGCGGTTTTCGTAGAACGTCTGCGTCGAGCACTGCTGCATGGCTTGCGGCTGGCTGCGGCCTTCGATGCTGTCGCCCACGGCGGCGCCGGCCACCATGCCGACACCCGTCGCGGCGGCACGGCCCATGCCGTGGCCGATGGTGTTGCCCAGCAGGCCGCCGACGATGGCGCCCACCACGGCGCCGCCGCCGGAACTGGGCTGCTGCACGACCATCGGCTGGCTGCACACCTGGCGCGGCACGGCCACTTGCTGCATGACGGGCGTGGTGGACAGGACCCGGCCGACTTCCTCGGCGCTGGCCAGGCTGGACGCCGACGCGAGAATGCCCATCGCGGAGAAAAGAACTGCTTGTTTCATGATGGCTTCCGGTGTGACGTCAATGCCCAAATTTTAGGCAAAACGCCGCGGAAACCGCCGCCTTTACCGTAAAGCGACGGTAAAAGTGCGGAATTGCGCACGCTATCAACGGCGCGCCAGCAACGCCCAGGCTGCGGGATCGAAGCCCACGGTGGTCTGCCCGCCCCATTCGACGACCGGCCGCTTGATCACGCTGGGCTGCGCGAGCATCAACGCCTTGGCGCTGGCAGCGTCCTTCACGGCCTCTTGCGTGGCGGGGTCGAACTTGCGCCAGGTCGTGCCCTTGCGGTTGACGAGCTTTTCCCAGCCGACCTCGCCAAGCCATTGGTCCAGGTGAGGCACCGGCACACCTTGCTTCTTGAAATCGTGGAACTCATGTGCGACGCCCTGTTCGGTGAGATAGGCGCGCGCCTTCTTCACCGTGTCGCAGTTGGGAATGCCGTAGAGGGTGATGCCCATGCGGGGTCCGCTAGTGGTTGTCGCGCGGCAGGCCGAACGTGGTGTTGATGCGCTGGTATTTGACCGCCGGCTTCAGCACCATGCCCTGCGACAGCTCGTCGACGATGCCGCGCTGGATTTCCTGCCACGGCGTCTGGCTTGCCGGGTACTTGTAGCCGCCCGCGGCCTCGAAAGCAGCGCGGCGCTTGCCCAGCTCTTCGTCGCTGACGAGCATGTTCGCCGTGCGCTTCTTCAGGTCGATTCGCACCCGGTCGCCGGTTTTCAGCAGCGCCAGGCCGCCGCCCGTGGCCGCTTCGGGCGATGCGTTCAGGATCGATGGTGAGCCGGAAGTGCCAGACTGCCGCCCGTCGCCGATGCAAGCCAGCGCCGTGACGCCCTTTTTCAGCAGATAGTCCGGCGCGCGCATGTTGACCACTTCGGCCGCGCCCGGATAGCCGATCGGCCCCACGCCGCGCATGAACAGGACGCTGGCGGGCGTGATGTCCAACGCCGGGTCGTCGATGCGCCGGTGATAGTCTTCCGGCCCGTCGAACACCACGGCCGTTCCCTCGAAGGCCATTGGATCCTGCGGGTTCTCGAGGTACTGCTTGTGGAACTCGGGTGTGATCACGCTGGTCTTCATGATGGCGGAGTCGAACAGGTTGCCGCTGAAGTTCAGGAACCCCGCGTTCTGCTTCATCGGCTGGCCGTACGGGAAGATGACCTTGCGGTCGCTGGTGAACTTTCCTTCGCAGTTTTCGGCCAGCGTCTTGCCATTGGCCGTAACGGCCGGTTGGATCTTTCCTTGCGCGATCAGCTCGGCAACCACGGCCGGCACGCCCCCGGCGCGGTAGTACTCCTCGGCCAGGTATTCGCCCGCCGGCTGCAAGTTGACCAGCAGTGGAATCTGGTAGCCATGCTCTTCCCAATCGGCCGTGGTCAATTCCACACCGATGTGTTTGGCGATCGCGTTCAGGTGCACCGGCGCATTGGTGGAGCCGCCAATCGCGGAGTTCACCACGATCGCGTTTTCGAAAGCGGCCCGGGTCAGGATGTCCGACGGCTTCAGGTCCTCTCGCACCATCTCGACGATGCGCTTGCCTGTGAGGTACGCCATCTCCTGGCGATCCCGGTACGGCGCGGGAATGGCCGCGCTGCCGGGCAAGGTCATGCCCAGTGCCTCGGCCAGCGAGTTCATCGTGGAGGCCGTGCCCATGGTGTTGCAGTGGCCGGTGGAAGGCGCGGACGACGCCACCAGCTTCAGGAATTCCTGGTAATCGATCTCGCCCGCCGCCATCATTTCGCGCGCGCGCCAGACGATGGTGCCCGAACCCGTGCGCTCGCCCTGGAACCAGCCATTGAGCATGGGCCCGGAATTGAGCGCGATGGCCGGG
>DATILI010000213.1:0-25195 GCA_035476635.1 Burkholderiaceae bacterium
CGCCGGCCAGCAGGGCCGCGACCTGCGCCGCCGGGTCGGCGATGAAGCGAAAGCTTGCCTTCTTGATCTTGATGGCCGCGGCGTTGCGGTAGCCGTCCCATTTACCCAGCGTGACCGAGGAACCCTTGGTCCAGCTGTCCAATTTGTAGGGGCCGGAGCCCACCGGCTTGGTGGCGTTGCTGTCGGCGCTCTTGGGTTCGACGATGATGGCCGTGGCCTGGCCCATGAGGAACAGGAAGTCGGGGTCGAGTTCCTTGTTGATGATCACCAGCGTTTGCTCATCGATCGCCGCCACGCTTTCCATGCTGGCGAAGGTGCGCTTGTCCTTGTTGGTGCTTTTCTCGGCGCCGGCACGCTGGAAGGAGAACTTCACGGCTTCGGCGTTGAGCGGCTCGCCGTTCTGGAATTTGACGCCTTTGCGCAGCTTGAAGGTGTAGGTGCGCAGGTCGGGCGAGACCTCCCAGCTCTCGGCCAGCAGCGGCGACACCGTGCCGTCGGCATTGATCTTGGTCAGGGTTTCGAAGATGTTGTACAGGGTGATTTCCGCGATGGCCGATGCAGCGCCTGCGGTCGGGTCCAGCCCCGGCGGTTCCAGGGCCATGGCCAGCACGACCGAATCCTTGCGGCCCTGGGCCAGCGCGGCCTGGGGCAGGGCAAGCGGCACGCTGGTGGCCAGCGCTGCCATTGCCGAATGAGTGAGTACGGTGCGTCTTTTCAACATGATGGGTTTCTCCAGACTAAGACCATGACGATTTGAATTCTCACATCATCCCCGAGTTGGGACGGGTTGTGCAAGCACTTGTCCGCGGCGCTGCCGCCGGCCTGGTTCGGGGCGCGGCACGGCGTTGAGCAGCGCCTGCGTGTAGGGGTGCTCGGCGGCGTGAAAAAGTTTCTCGGGCGGGCCTTGCTCGACGATGCGGCCTTGCCAGATCACCGCCACTTCGTCGCACAGGTGGTGCACCACCGCGAGGTCGTGGCTGATCAGCATGTAGGTGATGCCGAATTCGGTCTGCAGGTCCTGCATCAGGTTCAGCACCTGGGCCTGCACCGAGACGTCGAGCGCGCTGACCGGCTCGTCGGCGACGATCAGGCGCGGCCGCGTGATGAGCGCGCGCGCGATGGCGATACGCTGGCGCTGGCCGCCGGAAAATTCATGCGGATACTTGTCCAGGTCGGAGTTGCGCAGGCCGACCGAGGCCAGCACCTTGGCCGCCTGCTCGCGCTGCGCTTCGCGAGCGGTTTCGCCCAGCGCGGCCAGCGGCTCGGTGACGATGCGTTCGACTTTCTGGCGCGGGTCGAGCGAACCGTAGGGGTCCTGGAACACCATCTGGAAATCGCGGCGCGCGCGGCGCAGCTCCGCCGGTGGCAGCGCATGCAGGTCGCGGCCCAGGAGCTTCACGCTGCCCGAAGTCGGCTTGTCCAGCGCCATCACCAGGCGTGCCAGGGTGGACTTGCCCGAACCCGATTCGCCGACGATGCCCAGGCTGCGGCCGCTCTCGATGGAAAAACTCACGCCGTTGAGCGCATGCACCTTGGGCGGCGGCGTGAACAGGCGCTCGCGCGGCATGGTGTATTCGCGCACCAGTTGATCGGCTTGCAGCAATAGTTCACTCATACCGCGGCCTCTTGCTCCCTCTCCCTCCGGGAGAGGGCGGGGTGAGGGCACGGGCGACAGCAAGGCCGGTGGCCTCCGCGAACACCCTCACCCTAACCCTCTCCCGGAGGGAGAGGGAATGAAGGCAGGGGGTTGGCGCCGGATGTCTCATGCCAGTGCTTCCACTACAGGCGCTTGGCGCAATTCGGCTTCGATCGCATCGAGCCGGATGCAGCGCACCGCGTGCCCATCGTCCACCGCAACGGGCGGCGGGGGTGTCGTGTGGCATTCGGCAACGGTGTAGCGGCAGCGGCCGGCGAACGGGCAACCGGCGGGCAGGTCCACCAGCTCGGGCACGGTGCCGGCGATCGTGGCCAGGCGCTGGCCGCGCGCCGAGCCGAGGCGGGGGCGCGCGGCAAACAGGCCGCGCGTGTAGGGGTGCGTCATGCGCGCGAACACGGCATCGGTCGGGCCGCTCTCCACCACGCTGCCGCCGTACATCACCAGCATGCGCGCCACGTTTTGCGCGATCACGCCGAGGTCGTGCGAGATCAGCATCAGCGCCATGCCGCGCTCGGCGACGAGGTCGTCGATCAGGTCGAGGATCTGCTGCTGGATGGTCACGTCCAGGGCGGTGGTGGGCTCATCGGCGATCAGCAGGTCGGGCCCGCAGGCCAGCGCCATGGCGATGGTGATGCGCTGGCGCTGGCCGCCCGAGAACTGGTGTGGGTAGGCGTCGATGCGGCGGGCCGCGTCGGCAATGCCCACGCGGTCGAGCAATGCGATGACTTCCTTGCGCGCCGCCGCGCCGGTCAGGCCGCGGTGCAGCCGCAGTGGCTCTGCCACCTGGCGGCCGACGCTGTGCACCGGGTTCAGCGCCGTCATCGGCTCCTGGAAGATCATGCCGATGCGGTTGCCGCGCAGGCGGCACAGCTCCGCATCCCGCTTGCCCACGAGCTCTTCGCCGTCGAACCGGATGCTGCCGGTGACTTGCGCGTTTTCCGGCAGCAGGCCCATCAGCGACAGCACGGTGATGGATTTGCCGCAACCCGATTCGCCGATCAGGCCCAGCGTCTCGCCGCGCTCCAGGGAGAAGCTGACGCCGCGCACCGCCGTGGCCGGGCCGCGCTGGGTTTGCAAGCGGATGTGCAGGTTGTTGACTTCGAGCAGAGCCATTATCTTTTTCTCGAAAGGCGGGGGTCCAGCAAGTCGCGCAGGCCATCGCCGAGCAGGTTCAGGCCGAGCACGGCAAAGGCGATGGCCAGCCCCGGCCAGACGGCCAGTAGCGGTGCATCGAACATCAGGGTCTGCGCCTCGCTGAGCATGCGGCCCCAGGAGGGCTGTGGCGGCTGCGTGCCCAGGCCCAGGTAGGACAGGGCGGCTTCGGCCAGGATGGCGATGGCAAAGCGGATCGTGGCCTGCACGATCAGCACCGAGTAGATGTTGGGCAGCACATGCTCGAGCGTGATGCTGAGAGGCCCCTTGCCGCAGGCGCGCGCTGCCAGCACGAATTCGCGCGACCAGACGGCGTTGGCCGACGCCCGCGTGATGCGCGCAAAAGTCGGGATGTTGTAGATGCCGATGGCGATGATGGCGTTGACGATGCCGGCGCCGAACACCGCCGTCATCATGATGGCCGACAGGATGGCGGGGAAGGCGAAGCTGAAGTCCGACAGCCGCATGATGGCCTCTTCGACCCAGCCGCGCCGGGCCGCGGCGAGCAGCCCGAGGGCCGTGCCCAGCACGAGGCCGATGCTCACGGCGATCACACCCACCAGGATGGAGGCGCGCGCGCCAACCAGCAGCAGCGAAGTGATGTCACGCCCAAACGGGTCGGTGCCCAGCCAGTGCAGTTTCTGCGCCCCCACGCTTGCCACTTCGTGTGCTGCGCTGCCCCCCGAGGGGGCCGTCGCGTCTTGGGACGGCCCTGCGACGCTCATGGGCGGCTGCAACTTGCCCGGAATGTTCATCTCGTAGGGCGAGAAGGGCGTCCAGACCAGCGAGAGGGCGGCCGTCGCGATCAGCAGCAGGGTCAGCACCGCGCCGACGACGAAGCTGCGGTGGCCGAGTGCGCGGCGCCAGAAGTGCTGCGCGCGCGGCGCGGCGGCGGAAGAAGCGGGGTTCAGCACGCTGCTCATATGTCGCTGGCTTTCACGCGCGGGTCGATCACCGCGTAGAGCACGTCGACGATGAAGTTCACGGTCACCACCATGGCGGCCAGCAGCATTACGCAGTTGCGCACCACGATCAGGTCGCGGTTGGAGATGGACTGGAAGATCAGGCGGCCGAGGCCGGGCAGGTAGAACACGTTTTCCACGACGATGGTGCCGGCCAGCAATTCGGCGAACTGCAGGCCCATGACGGTGACGACAGGGATCAGCGCATTGCGCAGCACGTGGCCCCAGAGCGTGGCGCGCTGCGACAGGCCCTTGGCGCGTGCGGTGCGCACGAAGTCTTCGCGCAGCACCTCCAGCACGGCCGATCGCGTGATGCGCGCCAGAATCGCCGACTGAACCACCGCCAGCGACAGCGCCGGCAGCATCAGCGACTTGAATGCCTCGAACACGCCCTCGTCCCAGCCTGGAAAGCCGCCGGCGGAGAACCATTTGAGGTGGACCGAAAACAGCAGGATCAGCAGGATGGCAAACCAGAAATTCGGAATCGCGATGCCGGCCTGCGTCAACCCCATGACGCTGACATCGCCCAGGCGGTTGTGGCGCGCCGCGGCGTAGACGCCGGCGCACAGCGCCAGCACGGTGGTCAGCGCCATCGCCATCAAAGCCAGCGGTACCGTCAGGGTCAGCCGCTCCAGCACCAGTTCATGTACCGGGGTGCTGTAGGCATAGCTCAGCCCCAGATCGCCGACGACCAGGCCGCTGATCCAGTGCCAGTAGCGCTCCAGCGGCGGGCGGTCCAGCCCGAGCTTGTTGGCCAGCGCCTGCACCACATCGGGCGAGGCATCGGGGCCCATCAGGATCTGCGCGGCGTCGCCAGGCAGGATTTCCAGCACGAGGAACACCACGACGGAGGTGCCGAGCAAGGTCGCAATCAGTGTGATGACGCGTTTTAAGAGAAAAAGACTCATGGAGCGGTGCGGGCCGGTCTGCGTCTGCCGGCCAATGCGAGCGTGGGCGTATTCGTATGTATGGCTATCGTTTTGAACGCATTATGACCAACCGGCGTCCATTGCGTCCAAGACAGCTTCCAGGCGGGATAATCGGCACATGGCGCTGATCATTACCGACGAGTGCATCAACTGCGATGTGTGCGAACCCGAGTGCCCGAATGAGGCAATCTCTCTCGGGCCGGAGATCTACGAGATCGACCCGCACAAGTGCACCGAGTGCGTCGGGCATTTCGACGAGCCGCAGTGCGTCCAGGTCTGCCCGGTAGCCTGCATTCCGATCAATCCGCAGTTCATCGAGGACCAGGAAACGCTGTGGCAGAAGTACCGGCGCTTGCAGGCGCAGGCCACAGCACCCAAGTAACGCCCAGGTAGTCCCTTAGTCTTTCAGGTCTTCGGGCTTGGGTGGCTTGGGCCGTGGCGGCTTGCTGGTGTGGATCAGCATCGTGGCCTTTTCCATCTCGCCGGCCAACAGTGCCGGCATGGCCTTGAGCGTACGCGTGATGCAGTCCTCGATGGCGATGCGCTGTTCGGGCGACGGTTTCTTCAATACCCAGTGGATCACCTCGGCCTTCACGCCGGGATGCCCTATGCCCAGACGCAAGCGCCAGTAGTCGTCCGTGCCCAGCTGGCCATGGATGTCGCGCAGGCCGTTGTGGCCGGCATGGCTGCCACCGAACTTGAGCTTGACCTGGCCGGGCGTGATGTCCAGTTCGTCGTGCGCCACCAGGATTTCCTGCGGCTGGATCTTGAAGAACCGCGCCAGCGACGCCACTGATTTGCCCGACAGGTTCATGAAGGTCTGGGGCTTGAGCAGCCAGATGGTCTGCCCATGGACCGTGGTGCGCGCCATCTGGCCGTGGTAGCTGCGCTCCGGCACGAGCGACACCTTGAGCTCGTGCGCCAAGGCATCGATCCACCAGAAACCGGCGTTGTGGCGCGTCGCCTCGTACTCGGCGCCTGGATTGCCCAGGCCGACAAACAGTTTGATCATGGGGAAAGAATTATCGGGGCTGCCCGGGCCCCTCCGGTTCACTGCTGGCCGGCTGTGTAGGGACTTTTTTCGGTGTGTTTACCGCCCTCGGGGCGCTGCTTGTCGGCGGTGGGGTCCGGCAACGGATGCGTGCGGTTGGTGCCGGTGTCGGTGGAGGGGTCGGTGGGGCGGCCAGGCTCGCCGGTTTCCTGGTCCGTATCGTCAGGGCGAAGGGGCGTTGATTTCGGCTGTGGCGTGGACATGGTGCAGCTCCTGGGGTGGTTGGGCGGAGGGCCTGTTGCGGCCGTTCAAGCGATGCTGCGCGCGCCAAGGGCTCCGGTCTACCGGTGGATCGCGCCAGTCGGTGTCAGCCGCGTCCCACGTGCCGATTCACGATCGAACCCGTTGGGGCAAAAAAAAACCATCCTGCTATTCCAGGATGGCTTTTTCAGTGGGCTGGAAGGTTCGCAGGCGTATCGCCGCGAACCTCTGCACCGCAAAAAGTATTACTTCTTGGCGGTCTTGGCAGCCGGGGCCTTGGCTGCCGGCGCCTTGGCGGCCGGAGCGGCCTTGCCTGCGGGTGCTGCCGCGGCCGCAGCTGCGTCGGCGGCGGCCGGCTCGGCGGCTTCTTCGGCCGTGGCCACAACCGAGACGATCACCGGGTTGACCTTGCCGCCGCGAACCACGGCGGTAACGCCCTTGGGCAACTTGATGTCGCTCACGTGCAGCGATACACCCTTCTTCAACTCGCTCAGGTCCACTTCAATGAACTCGGGCAGGTCGGAGGGCAGGCAGGACACTTCGAGCTCGGTCACGATGTGGTTGACCAGGCAGTTCTCGAACTTCACGGCTTGCGAATTTTCTTCACCGCTGTAGTGCACCGGCACCTTCATGTGCAGCTTGGTGTTGGCGTCCACGCGCTGGAAATCGATGTGCAGCACGAGTTGCTTGAACGGGTGCATCTGCACGTTGCGCAGCAAAACCTTGCTGACCGCGCCGCCCACGTCCATCTCCAGCACGCTGGAGTGGAAGGCTTCCTTTTTCAGGGCATGCCACAGCGCGTTGTGGTCGAGTTCGACCATCTTTGGCTCGCCTGTGCCACCATAGACGATACCGGGCGTTTTGCCGGTGTTGCGGAGACGGCGGCTCGCACCCGTGCCCTGCTTTGCGCGCTCATAAGCGACGAATTTCATAATCAACTCCAGTAAGAGCCCACCGCGACCAGTGGCGCTCCGTTTTAAAAAGGGCTTCAAACGAAGCCCGCTTTTTTGCCTCGGAACAGTCTCTCGAAGAGACTTTGGTGAAATCTCTAAAAGAGATTTTCCTGATCCGAGAACAAACTCATGACCGACTCGCCCTTGGCAATGCGCTGGATCGTCTCGGCGATCAGCGGTGCCACGGACAGTTGGCGAATCTTCTGGCAGCCACGGGCGGCGTCCGACAGCGGAATGGTGTTGGTCACCACCACTTCGTCCAGCGCCGAGCCCTTGGCCACGCGCTCGATCGCCGGGCCGGAAAAAATCGGGTGCGTGCAATAGGCGTAGACCTTCTTGGCGCCGCGCTCCTTCAATACTTCTGCCGCCTTGACCAGGGTGCCGGCGGTATCGATCATGTCGTCCATGATCACGCAATTGCGGCCGTCGATTTCGCCGATCACGTGCATCACTTCGCTGACATTGGCCTTGGGGCGGCGCTTGTCGATGATGGCCAGGTCGCAGCCCAGCTGCTTGGCCAGCGCGCGCGCGCGCACCACACCACCAACGTCGGGCGACACCACGATCAGGTCTTCGTAGTTCTTCAGGCGCAGATCGCCGAGCAGAACCGGAGACGCGTAGATGTTGTCCACCGGAATGTCGAAGAAGCCCTGGATCTGGTCGGCGTGCAAGTCCATGGTCAGCACGCGTGCCACGCCCACGGTTTGCAGCAGGTCGGCCACCACCTTGGCAGAAATCGGCACACGGGTGGAACGCGGGCGGCGGTCCTGGCGGGCGTAGCCGAAGTAGGGAATGACCGCGGAAATGCGCTCGGCCGAGGCGCGCTTGAGCGCGTCGACCATGATCAGCAGTTCCATCAGGTTCTCGTTGGTCGGCGCGCAGGTGGACTGCACCACGAAGACGTCGCGCGCACGCACGTTCTGGTTGATCTCGACGGTGACTTCACCATCGGAGAAGCGGCCTACCTTGGCAGCGCCCAGGGAGATGCCGAGGTTTTGCGCGATTTCCGCGGCCATGCCAGGATTGGCATTGCCGGTGAAAACCATGAAATCGGAGTGTTGAGCAGCCTGCATGAGCGTCCCAGCGATGAGTAACGTTAGTGCCTGTACGTCAATTGTGAGCGTCAATTGTGCGCATATTTGGCAGGGGAGAAAGGATTCGAACCTTTGCATGCCGGAATCAAAATCCGGTGCCTTAACCAGCTTGGCGACTCCCCTACACAGGTCAACAGCCTAGGCTGCCAACCGATCAATCGTCGCTAGGTGCCCATCCCACCAGAGGATGAACATCCAAATTGCCGCACTTGCGAACTCGCCATGTGCCGGGTATTTCACCCAGAACGCCCAAGGCCGCGTCGTTTGGCATTTGCGCAAACACCGCACTTCCAGAGCCGGTCATCCGTCCCGCCAAACCTGCGGCGGCGAGCCATTCGAGGCCCTGCGTTACGGCGGGGCAAAGGCTCTGGGCAACCAGCTGCAAGTCGTTATGGCCGAAGCCGTAGGGGTCTGCAGCAAAGCCTGTGATTGTAGCACTCTCTGTTGCACGTTGAAGCGTGGGTGCCGCAAAAATCTGCGCTGTGTCCAAGCCTTCGGGCGGTTTCAAGACGACGAAGCTGGCCGCCGGCAATGCCAGCGGGGTGATCTGCTCGCCGATGCCCTCGACCCAGGCATTGCGGCCGCGCAGGAAAAACGGCACGTCGGCGCCCAGATGCAGGCCGATTTGCGCCAGCTTGGCCAATGGCAGATCAAGCCGCCACAAACGGTTCAATGCCAGGAGGCAGGTGGCCGCGTCCGATGAGCCTCCGCCCATGCCGGCTTGCGCAGGGACGTGCTTGGCCACGCCGATATGCGCGCCGGCCCGCGTGCCGGTAGCGGCCTGCAGGGCAAGCGCCGCGCGCACCACAAGATCCTGCGGCGGCAGGGCCACGGTCAAGTCCTCGCGGCTGATCTGGCCATCCGCGCGCAACTCGAAATGCAGGCTGTCGCACCAGTCGATCAGCATGAAGGCCGATTGCAGCAAGTGGTAGCCATCGGCGCGGCGGCCGGTGATGTGCAAAAAAAGATTGAGCTTGGCCGGGGCCGGCACGTCGTACAGCGCCTTCATGCCTGTCGCCTCAGCGTTCCAGCGCCACGCGCAAGACCGCCACCGGCGCCGGGTTGCTGCGCTTGGCCACCAAGCGGCCGTTGCCGAGTTGCGACAAATCGGCGTGCCAGCCAGGAACGGCGGCCTCCCGGCCAGCCAGCCAGTCAAACAGCGCGGCAATCGGAATCGCGGTGCCCGCGGCGTTGGCGACAAGGGCGTCGAGCGAATCGAATTCGCGCTGCGTATTGTTGGTGCGCAAGCTGGCCTTGCCCGGCGCCCAGGAAAGCGCGGCAACGGTTTGCCCCAATGGACTGAACAGCAGCAATTCACCGCTCTGCGCGTTTCCCTTGAGTTCGAATCCGGCGGAGAAGGTCTGCGGCGGCTCGGCCTCCGTCTGCAGGGCAAGGCGACCGCTCCAGAACGGGGTTTCGCTTTCGGCCGGGTTGGGAGTCCTTGGCGGGTGCGCGCATCCGGCTAGGAAAATGGCGGCGACCAGTAGCAGGCCGAGCCAGGCCCTGAACAGGTGGGAGGCGCGTGGGCTCACAGCTTGACGCGCAGGCGCTTCAAGGTTTCCTGCAGGGTTTCGTTTTCAGCGTTGAGCAGCAGTCCTTCTCTCCAGATGGCCATGGCGCGGTCGCGCTGGCCCATGCTCCACAGCACTTCGCCCAGATGCGCGGCGATTTCGGCGTCGGGTTTGGATTTGTAGGCGCCGTCCAGGACGCGCAAAGCCTCGGCCTTGTTGCCCATGCGGAATTCGACCCAGCCCAGGCTGTCGGTGATGAACGGATCGCCCGGCGCGAATTCCAGCGCCTTCTGAATCAGTTGCTTGGCCTCGGGCAGGCGCACATTGCGCTCGGCCAGCGAGTAGCCCAGGGCGTTGTAGGCGTGGTGGTAGTCGGGCTTGGCTTCGATCAGCTGGCGCAGCAGGCGTTCCATCTCGCCCAGGCTGCCGAGCTTTTCGGCCAGCATCGCCTGGTCGTAGAGCAGGTCGGTGTCCTTGGGGTCGCCCGCGGTGGCCGAAGAGAGCAAGTCGTACGCGTCCCGGTATTGCTTGTTGTCGCGCAGCAGCTGGACTTCGGCCATGAGCTTCATGCGCGCATCGCCCGGGTTGCGCTCGGGCAGGCCGCGCAGCAACTGACGCGCCTCTGCCATCTTGCCCTGCTTGGCCAGGAGGGAAGCGCGGCGGTTCTGCGCACCTACGAGATCCTGCGCGTTGTCGATCTTGTTGAGCCAGGCTTCGGCGCCGGGATAGTCCTTGCGCTTTTCCGCGATCTGCGCCAGCGACAGGTAGGCTTGCGCCAGCCCGCGGCTGCGTTCGTCGCCCTGGCGTTGCTCTTCGGCCAGCTTGATATAGCGCTGCAACGAGGCTTCTGCCGGTTCGTATTGGTTGTCCTGCAATTGCAGCGTGCCTTGCACGAGCCAGGCTTCGGCAAAGTCGGGCTTCTGGCGGGTGACGATCTGCAGCTGCTGGGAGGCTTCCGCATAGCGCTGCGTTTCCAGCAGCACACGCGCATAGCCCATGCGTACCTCGGCCAGCGGCTGCCCCACCTCAAGATATTTGCGCACGAGGGGCTCGGCCAGCGGCACCTTGGGATCCATCAATTCCAGGGCCAGCAAGGCCGGCCCTTCGGCTTGCGCATCGATTGCCTGCGCGCGATGCGCGGCTTCGATGGCGCCGGTCGGGTCGCCGGCCAGTACGCGCATGCGGCCCACCGCGGTCCAGGCCGCCGCTCCATGGGCCGGACTTGCCAGCGACTCGGATAGCGCCTGCTCGACCACACTGGCGGCCAGCTTCTTGTCCGCGCTGCGTGCATAGTGGCGCGGAATGGCCAGGAGGGCCAGCACCCGCTCGCTCGCGCTGGCCAGGGAGATTTCGGTCTTGAGCGGCTCGGCTGTTTCAGCGGTGCGGTTGAGCGCAATCAGGATCTGCAAGACGTAGCGGTTACCCTCGCGCGAAGTAGGCTGCGCCTGCTTCCATGCGCGCGCTGCCTGCAGTGCCGACTCGCCGGAGCGGGCCTGCAAGGCGATGTCGGCGGCGCGCTGGTACAGCTTGGCATCGTTGGTCTTGCGGGCCGCGTCCAGGAGCAGGGAAAAAGCAGCCCCGGGCTCGCCGCCGCGCGCGTTGAGTTCGCCCAGCAGCAGTTGATAAAACAGCTCGCCGGTGAGCGGGGTGTGTTCCTTGGCGGCGGATTCGGTGGGGCTACCGGTCGACGTCTGGGCTTGCGCACCCAGGGCAAGGGCCAGAAATGCGCCGAGGGCGAGGCGGGGAAAGGGCATCATCGAACCATAATAATCCAAGCCCGTAAACCCTTTGTTTCCATGCCCGAACTACCCGAGGTTGAAGTTACCCGCCTGAGTTTTGTCGCCCGCATCCGCGGTGCCCGCATCGACGCGGTGCGCATGGGCAAGCCGCTGCGCTGGGGGCTGGGCTGCGATCCGACGATGCTGGTCGGGCGCTCGGTGCTGGATGTGCGCCGCCGCGGCAAGTACCTGCTGCTCGACCTTGACGAGGGGCTTTTGCTGATGCACCTGGGCATGTCCGGCAGCCTCGGCTTTTCGCCCACGGTTCCGGCCGCCGGCGCGCACGACCACTTCGACCTGGGTACCGATCGCGGAACGCTGCGGCTGCACGACCCGCGCCGCTTTGGCGCCGTGGTCTACGCCCAGGCAGAAATCGCGCCCGAGGCGCAAAAACTTTTGGGCAAACTGGGCATGGAGCCCTTGACGCCGGAGTTCGAGCTTCTGGCATTCCATGCGGGACTGAAGCGCCGCCAGGCACCGATCAAGCAAGTGCTTCTGGCCGGTGATCTGGTCGTGGGCGTGGGCAACATCTATGCGTCCGAAGCGCTGTTCCTGGCGGGCATCCGGCCGACCACGCGTGCCGCGCGCATCAGCCTGCCGCGCGCGCTCAAGCTGCACACGGCTGTGCGGGAGGTGCTGCAGCGTGCGGTCGACAAGGGTGGCAGCACGCTGCGCGATTTCTCCAACGCCCATGGCGAAAGCGGCTACTTCCAGTTGGAAGCCATGGTCTACGACCGCCACGGCCTGCCTTGCAAGGTGTGCGGCGCGCCCATCAAGTCCCTGCGCCAAGGCCAGCGCTCCACGTTTTTCTGCGCACAGTGCCAGAAGGCCTGACCGGTTGAGCTCAGTGCTATATTCATTGCGCAAAGCGCATTGGGAACAAATTGGCAACTTCCTTCAACGAACAATTTGACCAGCACGGGGCGTGGCGGCGCGAATTGGCTTTGCGCCTCAAGCTTTTGGCCGAATGGCTGCGGGAGCACCAGTTGATGGATGCGGCCGTGTCCGAACGCCTGCACCGGCTGGAAGCGCAGATGCGCTCGGACAAGGTCATGGTGGCCTTTGTCGCCGAGGTCTCGCGCGGCAAGTCCGAACTGATCAATGCCATCTTCTTTGCCGGATACGGCCGGCGCATCATGCCCGCGAGCGCCGGCCGCACCACCATGTGCCCGACCGAACTCGGCTACGAGGCCGGGACGCCCCCGTGCCTTCGCCTGCTGCCGATCGAAACCCGATTGCAGCCCAAGGCCCTGACGGAATGGCGCGCCGATTCCCAACACTGGGAGCGCGTGGACCTCAACATGCACGACGCGGCCCAGCTTGCCGGTGCGCTGGAAAAAGTGGCCGAGGTGCGCCGCGTGACGCAAGACGAGGCGCGCGCGCTGGGCTTCTGGCACGACCAGGCTCCTGAAGACAATCCGACCGTTGATGCCAAGGGCCTGGTCGAAGTGCCGAAATGGCGCCATGCGCTGATCAACATCGCGCATCCCCTGCTAAAGCAAGGGCTGGTGATCCTGGATACCCCCGGCCTCAATGCGATCGGCGCCGAGCCCGAGCTGACCGTGAGCCTGATCCCGCAGGCGCATGCCGTGGTCTTCATGCTGGCCGCCGACACCGGCGTGACCAAGTCGGACCTGACGATCTGGCGCGAGCACCTGGTCATCGAGGAGGAGCATTCCGATGCGCGCCTGGTGGTGCTGAACAAGATCGACACGCTCTGGGATGCGCTCAGCACTCCGGCGCAGGTGCAGGCGCAAATCGACCGACAGGTCGCCAGCTCCGCGGAAATCCTGGGGCTGCCGGCCAGCCAGGTGCTGCCGGTGTCCGCGCAAAAAGGCCTGGTTGCAAAAGTCACCAAGGATGCGGCACTGCTGCAGGTCAGCCGCCTTCCGGTGCTCGAAGAAGCCCTGGGCAAAGGCATCATGGGCCGGCGCCAGAGCATCCTGCGCTCCACGGTGGCCCATGGCATTGTCGACCTGCGCACGGAGACCGGCCGGGTGATCAATATCCGGCGCCGCGATCTGGCCGAGCAGATGCTGGAACTCAGGGGCCTGCGCGGAAAAAATGCCTCGGTCATCGGCAACATGCGCGAGCGTATCGAAGAGGAGCAGCGCGAGTTCGACCAGAGCGGCGCCAAGGTCATGGCAGTACGCGCGGTCCATGTGAAACTCATGCGCACCTTGCTGGCCAGCCTGGGCAACGCGGCTTTGAGCGCCGAGGTTCAGCCCTTGACGGCGGCTTTGCGCCAAAAGGGCATCAAGCTGGGCGTCAAGAAAGCCTACGGAGAAACCTTCGCGCGCCTGCTCGAATGCCTGCAGCGCGCGCAAACCGCCAGCCTGGAAATCCAGACCATGCTGGGCGCCAGTTTTCGCCAGCTGAATGCGGAATACAGCTTCTCGCTGCAACCGCCGGCCGAGCCTGATTTTTCGCGCTACCAGGCCGATTTGCAGCTGATCCAGCGCAGCCATTTGCAATACCTGGGCCTGGGCAACGCGATCAAGCTGGCGCAACCCGAGTTCGCCGAGCGCCTGGTGCGCGCGCTGACCACGCGCCTG
This sequence comes from Burkholderiaceae bacterium, assembly GCA_035476635.1. Classification (GTDB taxonomy): domain Bacteria; phylum Pseudomonadota; class Gammaproteobacteria; order Burkholderiales; family Burkholderiaceae_C; genus DATILI01. Next base: position 13,844 of record DATILI010000213.1, read on the forward strand.
CGGGTGGTCTTCGAATCGGTGCAAGGCGATCTGGAACTGTGGAGCAAATCCACCACCGCGCAACTCGATTCGCAATTGCGCGAGCGCCGCAAGAGCTTCATGCGCCGCATCGAGGCGATCGACCGCATCCAGCAGGCGGCGACGGGCTTGAACGACCGCATCGCCGAGATCGAGGCCAGCGACGCCTTGCTGAGCGAGCTTGATGCCAAATTGGCGGAGCTGACCTCCTACCTGGTGCGCGAGCCTGCATCCGAGCCGAGCCTGCTGGAACGCAAGGCGGCATGAGCGCCGCCGGGCCGCGCCAAGGCGCGAAGGCCCCCTTGGGGGGCAGCGCAGCCCACGCAGTGGCAAGCGTGGGGGCGCATGATTTGACCGTTCCTGGTGATGAATTCGCCAGCCGCGTCGTGCGCTGGCAGAAGGTGCACGGCCGCAACAGCCTGCCATGGCAGAACACGCGCGATCCTTACCTGGTGTGGCTGTCGGAAATCATGCTGCAGCAAACCCAGGTTGCGGCAGTACGCGAATACTTCGCGCGGTTTGTTGCGCGTTGCCCCGATGTGCGTACCCTCGCCGCCGCGACCGAGGACGAGGTATTGGCCTTGTGGAGCGGCCTGGGCTACTACAGCCGTGCCCGCAACCTGCACCGCTGTGCCCAGGAAATCGTCGCTGTGCATGGCGGCGAATTTCCGCGCTCGGCTGAAAGCCTGCAAACCTTGCCGGGCATCGGGCGATCCACCGCGGCCGCGATTGCTTCCTTCTGCTTCGGTGAGCGCGTGGCCATTCTGGACGGCAACGTGAAGCGCGTCCTGACCCGCGTCCTCGGCTTCGGCGACGACCTGGCGGTGGCCGCCAATGAGCGCGCCCTGTGGTCGCATGCGACCGAGCTGCTGCCGCGCCATGCGGTACAGGAGGCCATGCCGCGCTACACCCAGGGGCTGATGGATCTCGGAGCCACGGTCTGCGCGGTGCGCAACCCGCAGTGCCTGATCTGCCCGGCGAGCGAACTATGCACAGCGCGCCGCGAGGGCGCACCGCAGCGCTATCCGGTGAAGACCCGCAAGCTCAAGCGCAGCGCGCAATCGCTTTGGCTGCTGCAGGCGCGGGCGGCACAGGGCGAGGTCTGGCTTGAAAGACGGCCGGTGCCCGGCGTCTGGGCCGGCTTGTACTGCCTGCCCGTCTTTGAGGACCGTGCAGCGCTCGAAGCCTTGGTTCCAGCGAAATACCGGGCCCGTTTGCAGGACGCGCCGGCATTCACCCATGTACTCACGCACAAGGACCTGCATCTGCATCCCGTGGCGCTGCCCATGCCGGTTTCGCAATCGATCAAGGGCGAGGGCGCGTGGTTTACACCAGAACAATGGCCGCAGCTTGGGCTGCCGGCTCCGATCCGCAAACTGTTGAGCGTGCCCTGAGCCTTGTTCAATACTGGGTGTTGCCCTGCCAGGCCGCATCCAGCTCGCGGTGCCGCTTCAGCGTGATCCACTTGCTGCTGAATGCGCGGGCCAGACGCTCCACCAGGAAGACCGAGCGGTGCTGACCGCCGGTGCAGCCGATGGCCACGGTCACATAGCTGCGGTGGTCGCGCGCCAGCGCTTCGAGCCAGTGGTTCAGAAACTGCTGGATGTGGTTGGACATCATGTCAACCTCGGCATGCTGGCGCAGCCAGACGATGACGGCCTCGTCGCGCCCCGTCAGGCGGCGCAGGTCGGGTTCATAGTGGGGGTTGGGCAGCATGCGCACGTCGAACACATAGTCCGCATCGACGGGGATGCCGCGCTTGAAGGCGAACGATTCGAACACGAGGGTGAGCTGGCGCGATGGCGCCGAAATCAAGGCCTTCACATAACCCTGCAATTGCGAAGGCCGGATGATGCTGGTGTCGATCACATGCGCCTGTTCGCGCAAGTCGGCCAGCAGCTCGCGCTCCAGTTCGATCGCATCGATCAAGGCACGCTGGTCCATGCCGTCGCCCTGCGACAAGGGGTGCTTGCGCCGCGTTTCCGAGTAGCGATGCACCAGGGTTTCGGTCGTCGCATCCAGGAACACGCAGCGCACGATCACGCCCTGGCTGCGCAGGGCGTTCAGCTGCTTGGGAACCTGCGGCAGTGCGGTGGCGCTACGCACATCCATGGCGATGGCGACACGGCCGGCCTGGTGCTGGCGCTCCAGGGCAACGAAGGACAGCAGCAAGGCCGGCGGCAGGTTGTCGACACAATAGAAGCCCGCGTCTTCCAGCGCGTGCAAGGCGACGGACTTGCCGGAACCCGACATGCCGGTGATCAAGACGAGTTCGAGGTCCATCGCGTCCACCTTATTCCCCCACGCCCAGCGCCACACCCAACATCTCGCGGGCATGTGCCAGCGTGGTGCCTGACAGCCGTTCGCCGCCGAGCATGCGCGCGACTTCCGCCACCCGCTGCTCGCCCTGCACGCCGTGCACGCTGCTTTGCGTCGTGTCCGCCTCGCGCTGTTTCGAGACCACCAGGTGATAGTCGGCGCAGGAGGCGACCTGGGGCAGGTGCGTCACCGCCAGAACCTGCCGGTCACGGCCCAACTGCTTCATCAAGCGGCCCACTGTTTCAGCCACCGCACCACCCACGCCGGCGTCCACTTCGTCAAAGATCAAGGTCTGCGTGGTGCCGAGCTGGCTGGTGGTGACGGCAATCGCCAGCGCTATGCGCGACAGCTCGCCACCCGAGGCGACTTTGCCCACCGCGCGCGGCGTGCTGCCCGCGTGGCCTGCCACCAGAAAGCCCACGTCTTCCAGGCCATGCTGGGCGGGCGGCGCCTGTTCCAGCGCGACCTCGAACTGTCCGCCCTGCATGCCCAGGCCCTGCATGGCCTGGGTGATGGCGCGCGCCAGCTTGGGTGCGGCCTTGTTGCGTGCCTTGGACAGGATTGCGGCCTGCGCAAGATAGGCTTCCTCGGCCTTTTTGGCCGCGGCGTCCAGGCCTGCCAGGTCGGCCGCGGCGTCCAGCCGTGCGAGCTCCGATTTCCACGCCGCAAGTAGCGCCGGCAGATCCTCAGGGCTGCGCTTGTAGCGCCGCGCCAACGACATCCACAGCACCATGCGCGCATCGAGTTCGGCCAGCCGGTCCGGGTCGAGATCGGTCTTGCGCAGATAGGTGTGCAACGAATGCGCGGCATCTTCGACCTGCGCGAGGCCGGAGGCCAACACCTCGGCGATGTCCTTGAATTCGGGCTCCAGGTGCTCCTGGTTTTGAAGCAGGCCGTGCACGCGCCCGAGCTTGGGGAGCACGCCCGCATCGTCGTCCTCGAGCGTGCCCAGGCTGTCCTGCGCCGCCTGCAGCAAGGCCTGCGCATGCGACAGGCGGGTGTGGCCGGTATTGAGTTCGTCCCATTCGTCGGCGCCGGGTGCGAGCTTGTCCAGCTCGCCGATCTGCCAGGCCAGCCGCTCCTGCTCGCGCAGCAGGCTGTCTTGCGCGGCACGGGCCGACTCCAGGGTTTTCAGCGCCTGGCGCCACTGTTGCCATAGTGCCTGCAAGGCGCTGGTGTCGACGCCGGCATAGGCATCGAGCAGGCCGCGCACGGTGTCGGGCCGGGTCAGGCTTTGCCAGGCGTGCTGGCCGTGGATGTCGAGCAACTGCTCGCCGATGGTGCGCAACTGCGTGGCCGTGGCCGGGCTGCCATTGATCCATGCGCGGCTCTTGCCCTGCGCGTCCACGGTGCGCCGCAAGAGCAAGCCTTCGGATTGTTCTTCAAAGCCCGATTCGTGCAGCCATTCGCGCAAGGCGGGCAGGTTGTCGAACTCGGCCGATACATCGGTGCGCGCAGCGCCTTCACGCACCACGGCCGCGTCGGCTCGGCTACCCAAGGCCAGTTGCAGTGCGTCGATCAAGATGGATTTGCCGGCGCCGGTTTCGCCGGTCAGCACGGTGAAGCCGGAGGCCAGTTCCAGGTCCAGCTCGTGCACGATGACGAAATCGCGCAGCGTGATGCGTCTCAAGGCCACCTTCAGGAACCTCCCTCATTCCAGTGCAGTTTTTTGCGCAGCGTCTCGAAATAGGTCCAACCCTTGGGGTGCAGAAAACGCACCCGGTGCTGCGATCGCCGCACCGTGATGCGGTCGCCATGCAACAGGGAGGCCAGCGATTGCATGTCGAAGTTCGCGCTGGCGTCGCGCCCGGCGACCAGTTCGATCACGATCTCCGCCGGATCGGCCAGCACAATCGGCCGGTTCGACAAGGTGTGCGGCGCGATCGGCACCATGACCCAGCCCGGCAGCGCAGGGTGCAGCAACGGGCCACCGGCCGACAGCGCATAGGCGGTCGAGCCTGTGGGCGAGGCAATGATCAGGCCATCGGCGCGCTGGTTGGCAAGAAAGTGGCCGTCCACCTCCACCCGCAACTCCACCATGCCCGACGTGGCGCCGCGGTTGACCACCACATCGTTCATGGCCAACGCGTCGAACACGCAGTGGCCGTCGCGCATGACCTTGGCATGCATCAGGCTGCGGTGGTCTTCTTCGTATTCACCGCGCAACATGGGCGTGAGCTTCGCCTCGAAGCTGTCCAGCGGGATGTCGGTAATAAAGCCCAGGCGCCCTTGGTTGATACCGATCAGCGGCACGCCGTAGCGCGCAAGCTGCCGGCCAAAGCCCAGCATGGTGCCGTCGCCACCCACCACCAGGCCCAGGTCGCAGTGCTTGCCGATGGCCGCAACGTCCATGGCGGGGTAATGGGTGATGCCGGTATTGCCGACGGTTTCCTTCTCCACCACCACCTCAATGCCTTGGGCGGTGAGGAAGTTGGCAATGCTCTCCATGGCCCGGCGCGACGACGAAGCCGCGCTTCCAGCCGTTGGAGCGTGGTACTTGCCAATCAGGGCAACGGTGCGGAATAAGGACTTCACATGCAAATTACATCATTAAAATGATTTGATGCTCGATGATCGTGCCAAGTTGTTGCTCAAAGCGCTGGTCGAGCGCTATATCGCCGACGGGCAGCCCGTCGGCTCGCGCACGCTGTCCAAGGCGTCGGGGCTGGAACTGTCGCCGGCGACCATCCGCAACGTGATGTCCGATCTTGAGGAACTGGGCCTGATCGCGAGTCCGCACACCTCGGCCGGGCGCATTCCCACGGCGCGCGGCTACCGGCTGTTCGTGGACACCATGCTGACCGCGCAGCGCGAACAACTCAGCCCGCCCAGCCTGGTGGCCGAGCAGCCGCAAAAAGTGATTGCCAATGCGGCGCAGCTGTTGTCCAACCTGTCGAGCTTTGTCGGGGTGGTGATGGCGCCACGGCGCACCTCGGTGTTTCGCCACATCGAATTCCTGCGCCTGTCGGATCGCCGCTTTCTGGTGATCATTGTCTCGCCCGAGGGCGATGTGCAAAACCGCGTGATCTTCACCGAAACCGACTATTCGCAGTCGCAGCTGATCGAGGCGGCGAACTACCTGAACGCCCACTACGCGGGCCTGGCCATGGAGCAGGTGCGCGAACGGCTGCAGAAGGAAGTTGAACAGTTGCGCAGCGAGATTGCATCGCTGATGCAGGCGGCCGTGCAGGTCAGCTCGGAGGCCATGAGTGCGGCCCAGGACGAAGTCGTGATCTCGGGCGAGCGCAACTTGCTGGCCGTCAGCGATTTTTCCAGCGACATGGGCCACCTGCGCCGCGCGTTCGAGCTGTTCGAGCAAAAGGCGCAGTTGATGCGCCTGCTGGACATTTCCAGCAAGGCCGAAGGCGTGCGCATCTATATCGGCGGCGAAAGCCAGATCGTGCCGTTCGAGGACCTCTCCATCGTGAGCGCGCCGTACGAGGTCGACGGGCAGGTCGTCGGCACCTTGGGCGTGATCGGCCCCACGCGCATGGCCTACGACCGCATGATCCAGATCGTGGACATCACCTCCAGGCTGGTCAGCAATGCGCTGAGCCACCAAAAGTAGTCTCGCGCACATTGGGCGTCAGTTCTGCCACAGCAGTTTGACAAAGACATTGGCGGGCAATTCGCTGCGTGTGTTGACCGCGCCGTATTCAGAGTGGCGCGAGAACAGGTTCTGGCCCGTGACGGACAGCTCCAGATCGGGCCGCAGCTTCCAGGCGAAGCGCGCATCCAGGGCGGTATAGGCCGAGACGCTGGGGTTGGATAGCGACGCCACATGGCGCACCGCAAGATCCAGCTCGCGATCGGCCGCGATGTTCCAGGCCGAACGCACCGTCCAGGTGTGGGACGGGTCCTTGCCGGCGGTGGCGCCCGGGGTGGTCAGGGCGGTGCCGCCCGGTTTCAGCCACAGTTTCTCTTTAAGCGCGGTGAGCCCGGCGCTCAGGCGCCAGCGCGGTGTGGCCTGGTAGTTGCCCCACATCTCGATGCCGTGGGCGCGGCCTTGCATCTTGTTTTCAAAGGTGAAGACGCCGCTGGGCGCGCGCTCCAGCGTCAGCAAATGGTCGTAGGTGGTGCGAAACAAGGTTGCCGAGAACGAAACACGCGCGGCCGGCTGCCCGCGGTAGCCGACTTCGAAGACCCGCGCCACCTCGGATCGCACCAAGGGACCGCCGGCGATCACGAACGGCGGCTGCGCCGGAGAGTAGGTGTCGACGTCCAGTCGCGCCGGCGCGCGCACCGTGCGCGAAGCCGCGGTCCACAGCAAATGGTCCGGCGCCAGCTTCCAGGCCAGCCGCGCGGAGGGCAGGAATTCATTGCCGGTGTAGTCGTTGTGCTCCACCCGGGCACCCATCGTCAGCCGCAGGTTCTCGCGCAGCCGGATCTCGTCTTGCGCAAACAGGGCCGTCCACTGCTGGTTGACGTTGGCCGGCAGGAAGGCGAGCTGCACGCTGTTGGCGTTGCGGTCCCTGCTTTGGCGGTACTGCATGCCCCAGACCATGGCGTGGCTGCCGGCCGGGGCCAGGGCGTGCTGGGCCTGGACGTCGAAAATGCCCAGCGATTGGCCGAAAATCGGGGGCACCGTCCGCTTGGTGTGGTCGTAATAGGCTTGCAGGCTCAGGCTGGCGCCGCCGTCGAGCTGGCGTGCCCAGTGTGCCGCGAGATTCGTGCCGGAGAACGTATTGGTGTCGCGAGCAACCGTGGAGCTGGGTGCGACGGGCTGCGCAGAGCTGCCCTCATAGGCGTTGCCCAGCACCGTCCACCGGTCGTTCGAATTCGCCCAATCGGCGCGAAAGCCGATCTGGCTCCGGTGCCAGGCATCGTGCACCTTGCTGCCGTCTTCCTTCTTACTGGATTCGTGATCGAGGTACTTGCCATAGAGGCGATAGCTGGTATCGGCACCCAGCGTCCCGCCATGGCGAAATGCGGTGGCGTTGCCGCGGTTTCCGGCGCCAGCCGCGACCAGGCTGCCCTGCGTGTCCTTGGCCGATTGCGTGATGATGTTGATGACGCCGTTGACCGCGTTGACACCCCACAGCGTCGCGCCCGGGCCACTGATCACCTCGATGCGATCCACGTCCTCTAGCAGCACGTCCTGCATGTCCCAGAACACGCCGGAATGCACCGGCGTGTAGACCGAGCGGCCGTCGATCAACACCAGCAGCTTGTTGCTGCTTGCGCTGAGCCCTCGGGCGTTGATGGCGTAGCTGCTGGCGCTGCTTTGCGCCACCTGTAGATTGGGTGCGAGCCGCAGGGCCTCGGGCAGCGTCGTGACGCCTGAGCGCCGGATCTCTTCGCCGGTGATGACGAACACCGAGGCCGCGGCGTCGGCCAGGCGTTCCGCCTTTCGCGAGACCGAGGTGATCTCGATGTTGACGAGCTCCTCGATCGACATGTCCGCGAGATGGCTGACCTGCACGGCCGCAGCATGCACCGGCGCGATGCCAAAAAGACCGAGCCAGCCTGTCAGGGCGCGCGCTCCGAATCTGTGCTGCAGATGGTCCATATGATCCTCTCACTAACCGGATGGCGCTGGCGTCCTGGGAGAGAACGCCGCGGCACAGCCAGTTGATCATGTTGTTGCTGCCGAGGCTGAATATACATGGAGCACAGCCCTTGTGCTGCGATAATCGCTGCGTGTGGGCCGTTAGCTCAGTTGGTTAGAGCAGAGGACTCATCGAAATGGTGACCTTGGCGCGAGAGCGCCAATGGAAAAACCGGGTGAATTCAGGGAAACCGTCGCCTTCACACGAAGTAGCACGGCAATCCTGAGCCAAGCCCGCCGAAGGCAGGTCGTGAGACCGGTAGGCGGGAAGGTGCAGAGACTAGGGTGTGAGGAGCCGATCCGATAAGCACCCCACGAGCGCCCGGCGCCCGGACGCGCAATGACGAATTGCGGCGCGGGCGATGAGATAGTCCAGGGAGCGGGGAAACCCGCACCAACCTGAATCCTTTGGTCGTTGGTTCAAGTCCAACACGGCCTACCACCATGGCTGCATCAGGCATGGCCCTAGAATGATTGGGCTATGGAAGCCACCCGCATCATTGCCGTGCGCCACGGGGAAACCGCGTGGAATGTGGACACGCGCATCCAGGGCCAGCTGGACATCCCGCTCAACGAGACCGGCCGCTGGCAGGCGCAGCGGCTGGCGCAGGCCCTGGCCGGCCAGGAGATTCGCGCGATCTACAGCAGCGATCTTTTGCGCGCCTGGGACACGGCACTGGCGGTGGCCAAGTTGGCCGGCCTGCGCGTGGTCACCGACGAAGGCTTGCGCGAACGCGGCTTCGGCGCCTTCGAGGGCCGCACCTTCACCGAGATCGAGGCCGCATGGCCCGACCAGGCCATGCGCTGGCGCAAGCGCGACCCCGAATTTGCGCCCGAAGGTGGCGAATCCCTGTTGCAGTTTCGCGCCCGCGTCACGCAAACCGCGCACGCCCTGGCCGCGCGCCATCCTGGCGAGCAGATCGTGCTCGTGGCCCATGGCGGCGTACTGGACGTGCTGTACCGCGACGCTACCGGGCAAGAGCTGCAGGCCCCCCGCACCTGGGAGCTGGGCAACGCGGCCATCAATCGCCTGCTCTGGACTCCCGAAGGCCTTACCCTCGTCGGCTGGGCCGATACACACCATCTGCAAAATGAATCCACTCTCGATGAAGCCTCTACCTGAAAACCTGCGCAGCCTGCTGCGCCAGCGCGTGCACAACATCGACACGCCCGCGCTGGTGGTGGACCTCGACGCGATGGACCGCAACCTGCAGCGCATGGCCGACTTTGCGCGCAAGCACCAGATCCGTTGGCGGCCGCACGCCAAGATGCACAAGAGCACCGAGCTGGCATTGATGATGGTCGAGGCCGGCGCCAGCGGGGTCTGTGTGCAGAAGACATCGGAAGCCGAGGCCATGGCCAACGGCGGCGTGCGCAATATCTTCATCACCAACGAAGTCGTGTCCCAGGCCAAGCTGTCACGTGTGGCGCAGCTGGCGGCATCGCTGGCCGAGCGCGGCGGGCTCTTGTCGATCACGGTCGACAACGCCGAAGGTATCCGGCGCCTGGCCGAGGCGATGGCCGGCCACAGCACGGGCATCCAGGTGTTTGTCGAGATCGACGTGGGCCAGGGCCGCTGCGGGGTGGCGCCAGGCGAGCCGGCCGTGGCCTTGCTGCAGGAAATGAAGAAACATCCGGCGCTGCGTTTTGGCGGCCTGCAGGCCTACCACGGCAAGGCCCAACACTTTCGCACCGTGCAGGAGCGCAGCGACGCGATTGCCCAGGCCGTGCGCGACGTGCGGCTCACCATCGAGCGGTTGCAGGCGGCCGGCTTCGACGTGCCGCTGGTGACCGGCGCGGGCACCGGCACCTTCGCCCATGAGGCGGCCAGCGGGGCTTACGGCGAATTGCAGCCTGGTTCGTTCCTCTTCATGGACGCCGACTACGCGCAAAACGAGCGCGACCCGGCGCAGCCGCCTTTCGAGCATGCGCTGTTCGTCAAGACCCAGGTGATCAGCGTTTCGCCTGGCCACGTGGTGTGCGACGCCGGCCACAAGAGCCACGCCATCGATTCCGGCCTGCCGCGCGTGCACGCGTTGGAGCCGGGGCGAGACCTGGAGTACTTCAATGGTGGCGATGAGCATGGCATCCTGCGCACCGCCAACGGCAACGACCGGCTGCCGCTGCTGGGCCGCTTCCTGTGGCTCATTCCGGGCCATTGCGACCCTACTGTCAACCTGCACGACTTCATCATCGGCGTGCGCGGCGGCCTGACCCAGGGCACGGTGGACCGCATCATCAGGGTTGATGCCAGAGGCGCGCTGACCTGATCGCCGGGAAAATCGGGCGATGAGCCCCAGCCAGATCATCGTCCTTGCGACCCCGGTTTTTTTCCTCCTCATCGCCATCGAGTTTGCCTGGGGCTACGCCAAGGGGCGCAACACCTACCGCCTGAACGACGCGGTCAACAGCATTGGCCTGGGCATGCTAAGCCAGATCAGCGCGGTGTTCACCCGGCTGTTTCGCGTCGGCATCTATACCGCCATCTACTCGTCGGTGGCGCTATACCCCAACGCCGAGTTCTGGACCACCTGGTACGGCTGGCTGCTGGCGCTGGTGTTCTACGACTTTTGCTACTACTGGCTGCACCGCGCCGGCCACGAAACGGCCATCTTCTGGGCAGCGCACGTGGTGCACCACCAGAGCCAGGACTACAACCTCTCGACCGCACTGCGCCAGACCAGCAGTGGCGCATTGCTTGGCTGGGTGTTCTATGTGCCGATGGCGGTCGCCGGCGTGCCGCCGCTGGTCTTTGGCGTCGTTGCGCTGGTTGATCTGCTCTACCAGTTCTGGGTGCATACCGAGCATGTCCCCAAGCTTGGTTGGTTCGACCGCTGGTTCTGCTCGCCCTCCAACCACCGCGTGCACCATGCGGTGAACCAACGCTACCTGGATCGCAACTACGGCGGCATCCTGATCATCTGGGACCGCCTTTTCGGCAGCTTCAAGGAAGAAGACGAGAAATGCGTCTACGGCACGCGCAAGCCGCTCAACAGCTGGGACCCGCTCTGGGCCAACGCCGAGGTGTACTGGGGCCTGGCCAAGGACAGCTGGCATGCCGGGAACTGGGTCGACAAGCTGCGCGTATGGTTCAAGCCGCCGGGCTGGCGGCCGGCCGATGTGGCAGAGCGCTTCCCTGCGCAGGCATTCGACATCGCGCGCGTGCAAACCTACCACCCGCCGATGCGCCGCGAGGTCGTGTGGTTCGGCGCCGTGCAGTTCCTGCTGCTGTTGCAAGGGGTGGCGGTATTCCTGTGGTTCGCCGACGGCATGCCGCTGCCGCGGGCCGCTGTCTGGCTGGGCGTGCTTTCGGCCAGCCTGTGGGCGATCGGCGCGGTGATGCAGGGCCGGATTGGCATAGTGGAAGTCCTGCTGATCGAATGCGCCGCGCTCGCCACCGCAACGGCGGCCGAGGGCCTGACGGATTTGCACCGCGTGTTCAAGCCGCTGACCATGGTGGTGGCGAT
>DATILI010000214.1:0-14570 GCA_035476635.1 Burkholderiaceae bacterium
ACCGAGGCCATGACGACACTGGCGCAATCGGTCAACGGAATGAAGCCGATCTTGACTTCTTCCTTTTCGGGTTTGTCCGAGCCCTGGGCGTAGACCACGGCGCGCAGGGCCGGGCTCAAGCCCACGGCGCCGACGGTGGCGGTCTGCAGCACGGCGCGGCGGCTCAGTCTGGTTTTCAAGAGGTCGGTCATGAAACACTCCAAGAAGAAAGAAGAAAAGCAAAAAACAAAAACAAAAAAGGCGTCCTCACCTCGCTTGGGGCAGGCCTGCAATTGCAGGCACCGCATGCGGGTGGGGACGCCTTTGTCCGGTTTCGACCGTCACGCGCTCGCCGTTGAGCGTGTACCGGTCCGTCGGCCGTCTTTGGCCATGGGAGAGTTAATGCAAACCTTGTGCCAACTTCATCTGTACTGAATTGCTACCAAATCAGGAGCAAGCCATGGCCGTCCCTTATGGACTACGGCCGGTCCGGCTTCGAAGCTTTGAAAACGCACCGTTTTTGTGCGATGCACCAAATTAGCCGAGCAGATCGGCGACATCGAGCATGCGCTGCGCCACATCGGCGAGCTTCAAGCCCTTGTCCATCGCGGTCTTGCGCAGCTTGTCGTAGGCGGCTTGCTCGCTCAAGGCCTGGCGCTGCATGAGCAGGCCTTTGGCGCGGTCGATGATCTTGCGGTCGTTGAGTTCGGAGCGGGCGCTCGCAAGCTCCTTGCGCAGCGACTGCTCATGCTCGAAGCGCGCCATCGCAACGTCCAGGATCGGGCGGATGCGCTCGGGCGCCAGGCCGGCCACGATGTAGGCCGAGACGCCTGCCGCCACGGCATCTTTCACGTGCGAGGTGTCGTTGTCGTTGGTGAACATCACGATCGGGCGGCGCGCGTCGCGGGTGGCCATCACCACGTGCTCCAGCGCGTCGCGTGCCTCGCTCTCGGCATCGACAATGATCATGTCGGGCTGCAACTGGGCCAGCCGTTCGCTCAGGAAGGTGTCGGCCGGCAATACGGCGATCAGGTTGTAGCCGTTTTCCAGCAAACCGATGCGCAGGCTGCGCGAGCGCTCGGCCTGGTTGATGGCGTACTCATCCCCGGATTCGTCCACCGCCAGGTCTGGTGCCACCACAACAATTCGCAAAGCCTCGGTCATGAAAAAAGCGGCGCAAGAATCGCGCCAAGCCATTGAAAGAATAGTCCCATCAGGGGGCTTCACCTAAACTGGGAACCCTATGTTGTCTGATCTCTTTGTCTGATCACCATGCCTGAATTGTTGGTATTGGGAATCGAATCGTCTTGCGACGAAACCGGGGTCGCCTTGGTGGAGACCCATGGCAGTGCCTTGCCGGTATTGCGCGCGCACGCGCTGCACAGCCAGATCGAGATGCACCAGGCCTATGGCGGCGTCGTGCCCGAGCTGGCGAGCCGCGACCATATCCGCCGCGTGCTGCCCCTGGCCGAAGCCGTTTTGCGCGATGCCGGTGCGCGCCTTTCCGAGGTGGACGTGGTGGCGTACACGCGCGGACCCGGTCTGGCGGGCGCCTTGCTGGTCGGGGCGGGGGTGGCCTGCGCCATGGGAGCCGCCTTGGGCAAGCCGGTGCTCGGCGTGCACCATCTTGAAGGGCATCTGCTCTCGCCTTTCCTCAGTGCCGACCCGCCGGAGTTCCCTTTTGTGGCGCTGCTGGTGTCGGGTGGCCACACGCAGCTCATGCGCGTCGACGGCGTCGGGCGCTACGAGATGCTGGGCGAGACCATCGATGACGCGGCCGGCGAAGCTTTTGACAAGTCGGCCAAGCTGATGGGCTTGGGGTATCCGGGGGGGCCGGCGCTTTCGCGCCTGGCGGAGCAGGGCAGCGCCACCGCCTTCAAGCTGCCGCGCCCGCTGTTGCACAGTGGCGACCTGGATTTCTCCTTCGCCGGGCTCAAGACGGCCGTGCTCACCCAAGCCAAGAAGCTCGGCGCCGACCTGGAACTGCGCAAGGCCGATCTGGCCGCGAGCACGCAGGCGGCAATCGTGGATGTGCTGCTGAAAAAATCCCTGGCTGCGCTGGAGCAGACCGGCCTCAAGCGGCTGGTGGTGGCCGGCGGTGTCGGGGCCAACCGCTTGTTGCGCGAGCAGCTGAACGGGGCCTGTGCGAAGAAGCAGCTGCGCGTGCACTACCCGGAGCTGCATCTGTGCACCGACAACGGCGCCATGATTGCCATGGCGGCGGCCATGCGGCTGCAGGCCGGCATCGAACAGGCCAGCCGGGTCTACGCCTTCGACGTCAAGCCGCGCTGGCCGCTGGACGCACTGGCCACACCCTAGGGCCGCCTGTTACCGCGTGTCCTGGATGAAGCGCGTTGCGACGCGGACATATTCCTCGGGATGGCTCAGGTGCGGAACATGGCCTGCATCTGCGAACGTGCGCCGCCCGGCTCCGGGCAGCGCCGCCGCGATGCGGTCGACCACCAGGGGAAAGAAGGGCGGGCTCTGGCCGCCCACGGTCAGCAGCGCAGGGGCGGGGAAGCTGGACAAGGGGCCGAGATCCATGGTCATGGCGGCAGGTTCCTGAAGCTCGTCGAGCCAGGTCGGCGCGTTGAAGACAAAGGTGTCCCGCGCGGCAGCGGGCAGCGTGTCCCAGGCGCCGGGACCGAATGCAATGGTTTCCACAAACCGCCGGGCGCCACCGGCGAGGTCCCCGGCCTGCAGCAGCGCCACGACCGCCGCCACCCGCTCGCGCACGCCGGCGAGCGAAGATTGGGCTTGCGGCACGTCTTGCAGCAGGCCGAACAGCGGAGGTTCGTGCACGATCAGGCTGAGAAAAAGGTCCGGGCGGGCCGCTGCGAGCCGCAGAACGATGACGGCGCCGAATGAGCTGCCGATCACGTGCGCCGGGCCCTGGAACAACTGCCCGATCAGGGCCGCCAGGTCAGCCACATCCTCGTCGACGCTGCCCTGGCCCGCGAGCCGCTCGCTGCGGCTGTGGCCGCGGCGGTCGTAGGTGGCAACGCGCAGCGACCGCGAAAGCGCCGGGACGACCGGCGCCCAGTTGTGGTGGTCTCCCCAGGAGCCATGGACGAGCACAGCGGGAGCCCCCAGCTCGCCGCTGATTTCCCAGTAGACCTGGACGCCGTTGACGAGACTTGCTGGCATGGCGGACCTCCGCGGACCTTGACCCGCTTCAGTCTAGCCAGCCTTGCCGGCGAAGGCAAAGATTGCTCAGTGGATGGGCAGCTGGCTCGCCTGACTGACGGGCAGCTTCTTGCTCAGCTTGAGCGTGAGCACGCCGTTCTCCAGCTTGGCATCGCTGGTGGCCAGGTCAATCTCCTGTGGCAGCTCGTAGGCGGCCTTGAATTGGCGCTTGGCCTCGGCCTTGCTCTCGATGCGCACGATGGCGCCTTCGATGTCGATCTTCAAGTCTTCCTTGGCCAGGCCCGGCACGTCCAGCGTGAAGGTCCAGGCCTTGTCGTCCTGCGCGATGTTCAGGCCGCGGTTGGCGCCCTGATGCAAGGCATCGCTCACGAAGCGCTCGAAACTGCGGTCAAAAGAACGGAATGCCGGTGCATAGCTGCGGGTACGAATGGCGGGTGCGAAAAACATGACGAAACTCCATGACGGTTAAAGAGGGCCGGTTGACAGGTTTTGTGCCTGGTCGTCCCTTACACTGCGCGGCTTTCGGAGCGATCGCCGCATGCACACCATCTGTGCCCCGGGGCGCTTCTTTTCAAGAGAAGTTCAAGATGAAATATCTGCGTCGCAAGGCCTTGAAATCTGCAGGGCTGGTGTTCAAGGCCTTGAAATCTGCAGGGCTGGTGTTATTTGCCGCGGCTTTGGGCGTTGCCCAGGCCCAGCCCGCTCCCCAGCAGCCGCCCATCAAGATCGCCATGGTCGAGGGCTTCAGCGGCGGCAACGCCAATGGCGGCGAGGCCGTGTTTCGCAACCTGGTGTGGGCGGTGGAGCGTGTGAACGAGCGCGGCGGCGTCAAGCTGCCTGGCGGCGCACGGCGCCTGAGCCTGGAGCGCTACGACAGCAAGGGCCAGATCGAAGAGGCGCTGTCGACCTTTCGTTCGGCGATCGACGACGGCGCGCAGTTCATCATGCAAGGCAACTCCTCGGCGGTGGCGGCCGCGCTGATCGACGCGGTGAACAAGCACAACGAACGCGAGCCGAGCCGGCGGGTCGTGTTTCTCAACTATTCGGCGGTCGACCCGATCCTCACCAACGAGAAGTGCAGCTTCTGGCATTTTCGCTACGACGCCCATGGCGACATGCGCATGGCGGCGCTGATGTCGGTGCTGAAGGACGACAAGGCCGTGAAGTCGGTCTACCTGCTGGGCCAGGACTACAGCTTTGGCCAGGCCGTGCTGCGCGAAGCGCGGCGGCAGCTCGGCAGTCTGCGCCCGGATATCCAGATCGTGGGCGACGAGTTGCACCCGCTGCTGCGCATCAAGGACTTCGCGCCCTATGCCGCCAAGATCAAGGCCAGCGGCGCGGACACCATCATCACCGGCAACTTCAGCAACGACTTGACGCTGCTGGTCAAGGCCGCGCGTGAAGTTGGATTTGAAGGCAAGTTCTACACCTTCTATGGCAACGCCCTGGGCGCGCCCGCAGCCATCGGCGAGGCGGGTGTGGGCAAGGTGATTGCCGTGGCCGACTGGCTGCCCAATGTGCAGACGCCGCAAAGCGAGGCTTTCTACCAATCCTTCAAGGCCCGTTATCCGAAGCCTGCGGACGACTATGTGCACATGCGCATGCAACTGATGGTGGAATCACTGGCCCAGGCCATCGAGAAAGCCGGCAGCACCGATGCCACCGCGGTGGCCGCGCAACTGGAGCGTGTGGCTGTGAATTTCGCCGGGCAGGCCGCCGCCATGCGCGCAGCGGACCATCAGCTGCAACAGCCCTTGGTGGTCGGCATGATGGACCGCCAGGGGGCGCCCGGCGTGAAGTTCGACGTCGAAGGCTCGGGCTACGGCTTTCGGGTGATCAAGCAGATCGCGCCGGTGCAGGCGGAGCAGCCCACGACGTGCCGGATGGCGCGTCCTTCATGAATGCGGTGCCGGATGGCGCGTCCTTCATGAGCGGCGGCCGGACTCAGCTGGTGTAGCCCAGGCAGGCGCCGGCATTCGGCCGGCCCCTGCACTCGCGCAGCAGGCGCCGCTCGCGCTCGGCGGTGGATTCGCCTGAACCGTTGTCGAACTTCACCTTGCCGGGTCTCTTGGACTTGGCAGCGCTGACGTACGCAGGCTTGTCTTCCCTGGTCTTGGCCAGGGCTGCAGGAGCAGTGGCGCTCCAGGCCAGGGCCAGTGCGCACAGGCCTGCGGCGGTGCGAAAGGGGTGGTGCATCGGGCGGGTGTTGCGCGGATGTGCGGTCTGCATAATGGCTTCCTCCTTGCGGCTGTAAATTGCGCCGTCCAATCCATACTACCCAGCCCGCCCCCACCCATGCGCCAAGCCATTCAGAGCCTTGAAGAATCGAAAATCCGTGAAGTAGCCAACGCCGGCATGGGCCGCGAAGACGTGCTGGCGTTCTGGTTCGGGGAAAGCGATGAGGTCACGCCCGAGTTCATTCGCCAGGCCGCGATCGAATCGCTGCAGCGCGGCGAAACCTTTTATTCGCACAACCTCGGCATGCCCGAGCTGCGCGAGGAGATTTCGCGCTACATGAGCGCTCTGCATGGCCCGGTGGGCGTGGATCGCCTGGCCGTGACTTCAGGCGGCGTCAACGCGCTGATGCTCGCGGTGCAGGCGCTGGTGGATGCCGGCGATGAAGTGGTCGCGGTCACGCCGGTCTGGCCCAACCTGACCGCCCAACCGGCCATCATGGGTGCGCGGCTGCGCCGCATTTCGCTGAAACCTGCCGGGGGTGCCTGGACGCTGGACATGGACGCCTTGCTGGCGGCCGTGACGCCGGCCACCAAGCTCCTGATCCTCAATGCGCCGAACAACCCCACGGGCTGGACGCTGACCCAAGGCGAGCAGCAGATCATCCTGGACCATTGCCGCCGCACCGGCACCTGGATCCTGGCTGACGAAGTCTATGAGCGGCTGTACTACGAATTCACCCCAAAAAATTGCGCACCGAGCTTCCTGGACCTGGCGACACCTGACGACCGCCTGGTGGTGGTGCACAGTTTTTCCAAGAGCTTTTTGATGACCGGCTGGCGGCTGGGCTGGCTGGTCATGCCCGCGGCGCTCACGCACCACATGGGCAAGCTGGTGGAATTCAATACCTCGTGCGCCAGCGTGTTCACCCAGCGCGCCGGGATCGAGGCGCTCAAACGCACGGCCGAGGTCACGCCAAGAGTGGTGGCGCACCTGAAGAACTGCCGCGACACCCTGGTGCCCCTGCTCCAGGCCTTGCCCGCCGTGCAGGTAACGCCTGCCAAAGGCGGCATGTACGCCTTTTTCAAGCTCGAAGGTTTCGACGACTCGCTGGCGACGGCCAAGCGGCTAGTCAGCGAAGCGGGGCTGGGCCTGGCCCCTGGCAATGCCTTTGCGCCAGAGGCGCAGGGTTGGCTGCGCTGGTGCTTTGCCTCCAAGGACCCCCAGCGCCTGGTCCAGGGCGTCGACCGCCTGAAGGCCTGGCTGGCCGCGTCCCGATAGCGCGGAGCCTGTGGGCGGGCTATAATCTCAAGGCTTTGCATGCCGCAAGGCGCACGTTGGGCGCATTTCCAGTACCCAACGCAAGTTAAACATTCACAGGAAAACCAATGATTGCTTCCTCCATCAAGGCCGAAGTCGTAAAGGCCAACGCGCGCAGCGCGACCGACACCGGCAGCCCCGAAGTGCAAGTTGCACTGCTGACCGCCCGCATCAATGAGCTCACCCCCCACTTCAAGACGCACGCCAAGGACCACCACGGCCGCCGCGGCTTGCTGCGCATGGTGAGCCGCCGCCGCAAGCTGCTGGACTACCTGAAGTCCAGGGATGCTGACCGCTACACCGCGCTGATTGCCAAGCTTGGCCTGCGCAAGTAAGCGTTAAAACGAATGCAAAGCGCCTGAGTTAGTTCACTAGCTCAGGCGCTTTCTTGCTTTTTTACTTCGGAGACGGGCTGCAAAGAATACGCGCTGTGTCATTCCACAAGAACTCGATGATGTTTTTTTGTGGAATGGCATCGTATTCCCAGTGCCAGGCTCCGGGCCCCGCACGCAGCCTGATGCGTGATCCAACCAGGAGAATTACATGAGCATTTTCAACAAAATCACCAAGACCTTCCAATGGGGCCAGCACAAGGTCATCCTGGAAACGGGTGAAATCGCCCGTCAGTCCGGTGGCGCCGTCATCGTCAACATCGAAGACACCGTGGTGCTGGCCACCGTGGTGGCATCCAAGTCGGCCAAGCCCGGCCAGGACTTCTTCCCGCTGACCGTGGACTACATCGAGAAGACCTACGCCGCCGGCAAGATCCCTGGCAGCTTCTTCAAGCGCGAAGCCAAGCCCAGCGAGCATGAAACGCTGACCAGCCGCCTGATCGACCGCCCGATCCGTCCGCTGTTCCCCGAAGGCTTCCTGAACGACGTGCACGTGGTCATTCACACGCTGTCGCTGAACCCCGAAGTCGATGCCGACATCGCCGCCATGATCGGTGTCTCCGCTGCGCTGTCGATCTCCGGCATCCCGTTCAGCGGCCCGATCGGTGCCGCCCGCGTGGGTTACATCAACGGCGAATACGTGCTCAACCCCGGCCAGACCCAGCGCAAGGATTCGCAGATGGACCTGATCGTCGCCGGTACCGAAGCCGCCGTGCTGATGGTCGAATCGGAAGCGCAACAGCTGAGCGAAGAAGTGATGCTCGGTGGCGTGGTGTTCGGCCATGAACAAGCCAACATCGCGATCAGCGCGATCCACGAACTCGTGCGCGACGCTGGCAAGCCGGTGTGGGACTGGACGGCGCCTGCCGAAGACGAAGCCTTTGTCGCCAAGATCACCGGCCTGGCCGAAGAAAAGCTGCGCGCGGTCTACCAGATCCGCAGCAAGCAAGCCCGCACGCAAGCCCTGCGCGAAGCCAATGCCGGCGTGATGGCCTCGCTGAAGGAAAGCGGCGAGCCCTTCGACGCTGGCAAGGTCAACGACCTGCTGTTCGCCATCGAATCGAAGATCGTGCGCAGCCAGATCCTCGCGGGCGAGCCGCGCATCGACGGCCGCGACACGCGCACCGTGCGCCCCATCGAAATCCGCAACGGCGTGTTGCCCCGTACCCATGGCTCGGCCCTGTTCACGCGTGGCGAAACCCAGGCGCTGGTGGTGACCACGCTGGGCACCGAGCGCGACGCACAGCGCATCGACGCACTGATGGGCGAGTACGAAGACCGCTTCATGTTCCACTACAACATGCCTCCCTTCGCCACTGGTGAAGTGGGCCGCATGGGCTCGACCAAGCGCCGCGAAATCGGCCACGGCCGCCTGGCCAAGCGTGCGCTCGTCGCCGTGCTGCCGACCAAGGAAGAATTCCCGTACACCATGCGCGTGGTTTCGGAAATCACCGAGTCCAACGGCTCCTCGTCGATGGCTTCGGTCTGCGGCGGCTGCCTCTCGCTGATGGACGCCGGTGTGCCGATGAAGGCCCACGTGGCCGGTATCGCCATGGGCCTGATCAAGGACGGCAACCGCTTCGCCGTGCTGACCGACATCCTGGGTGATGAAGATCACCTGGGCGACATGGACTTCAAGGTGGCCGGTACCACCAACGGCATCACCGCCTTGCAGATGGACATCAAGATCCAGGGCATCACCAAGGAAATCATGCAGGTCGCATTGGCGCAGGCCAAGGAAGCGCGCATGCACATCCTGGGCAAGATGCAAGACGCCATGGGCGAGGCCAAGACCGAAGTCTCCAACTTCGCACCCAAGCTCTACACGATGAAGATCAATCCCGAGAAGATCCGCGACGTGATCGGCAAGGGCGGCTCGGTGATCCGTGCGCTGACCGAAGAAACCGGTTGCCAGATCAACATCGAGGAAGACGGCACCATCACCATCGCCGCGACCGACGCCGCCAAGGCCGACGTGGCCAAGAAGCGCATCGAGCAAATCACGGCCGAAGTCGAAATCGGCAAGGTCTACGAAGGCCCGATCACCAAGATCCTGGACTTCGGTGCCTTGGTCAACCTGCTGCCCGGCAAGGACGGCCTGCTGCACATCAGCCAGATCGCCCACGAGCGCGTGGAAAAGGTGACCGACTACCTGAGCGAAGGCCAGATCGTCAAGGTCAAGGTGCTGGAGACCGACGAGAAGGGCCGCATCAAGCTGTCGATGAAGGCGCTGCTGGAGCGCGCGCCCAGCGGTGCGCAGGCCGCCGAGCAGGCACAACAGCAGCAGTAAGCGGCGGTAGTCGACAACAGCAACAGTGACCACTAAAACGACAGGCATTGCGCGCGGATTGGCGCGGCCCTGTCGGCTGGATTGATCATGAAAGCCATTGAAATCACCTCTTTTGGCGCACCGGACGTTCTGCGTCCGGGCGAGCGGGCCGCACCCGTGGCGGGTGCCGGCGAGTTGCTGATCCGCGTCACGGCCAGCGGGGTCAATCGCCCCGATGTGTTGCAGCGCACCGGCAACTACCCGGTGCCGCCGGGTGCCTCGGATATTCCCGGGCTGGAAGTTGCCGGCGTCATCGAGAGCGGCGACGCGGCTGCCATGGCGCAGGCCGGCCTCAAGCCGGGTGATCGCGTTTGCGCCCTGGTGGCCGGTGGCGGCTATGCCGATCTGTGTGTGGCTCCGGTGGGCCAGTGCTTGCCGGTACCCAAAGGCCTGAGCGATGTCGAGGCGGCTTCGCTGCCCGAAACCTTCTTCACCGTCTGGAGCAATGTGTTCGACCGCGCCGGTTTGCAGGCGGGTGAGACGCTGTTGATCCAGGGCGGCACCAGCGGCATCGGCGTGACGGCGATTCAGCTGGCCAAGGCCATGGGCGCGCGCGTGCTGGCCACAGCCGGCAGCGACGACAAGTGCGCGGCGTGCCTGAAGCTGGGTGCCGATTACGCGATCAACTACAAGACCGCGGATTTTGCCGAGGAAGCGAAAAAGATCACCGGCGGCGCCGGCGTCAACGTGATCCTGGACATGGTTGCGGGCAGCTATGTGGCGCGCGAGATCGAATGCCTGGCCGAAGAGGGCCGGCTCGTCATCATTGCGGTGCAGGGTGGCGTCAAGGCCGAGTTCAACGCGGGCCTGGTGCTGCGGCGCCGGCTCACGGTAACCGGCTCGACCCTGCGGCCCCGGCCGGTGGCGTTCAAGGCGGCTATCGCGCAGGCGCTCAAGGCCAAGGCCTGGCCATTGCTCGAAAGCGGCCGCATCAAGCCGGTGATCCACAGCACGTTCCCCGCCGCCGAAGCGGCGAAGGCGCATGCGTTGATGGAATCGAACCAGCACGTGGGCAAGATCGTTCTGACATGGTGAGAGCATGAGTACAAAGAAGCTGATCGCCGGCAATTGGAAGATGAACGGCGGCCTCGCTGCCAATGAAGCGCTGGTCAAGGCCTTGCTGGCCGGACTGGGTACGCCTTCGTGCGCGGTCGCGGTCTGTGTCCCGGCGCCCTATCTGGCGCAGGTGCAGGCATTGCGCGGCAACTCGGCGATGGCGCTGGGATCGCAAGACATTTCCATGCACGAGCAGGGCGCGTTCACCGGCGAGGTGTCGGGCGCGATGCTCAAGGAATTCGGCGTGCGCTATGCCATCGTGGGCCACTCGGAACGCCGCCAGTACCACGGCGAGACCGATGCCACCGTCGCCGTCAAGGCGCAGCGCGCGCTGGCCGCCGGCATCACGCCGATCGTCTGCGTGGGTGAAACATTGGCCGAACGCGAAGCCGGCAAGACCGAAGAGGTGGTCAAGCGCCAACTCGCCGCGGTGATCCACACCAATGGCCACTGCATCAGCGAGATCGTCTTGGCCTATGAGCCGGTCTGGGCCATCGGCACGGGCAAGACCGCAACGCCGGAGCAGGCGCAGGCCGTGCACCACGTGCTGCGCGCCCAGTTGCATGCCGCCAGCACCCATGACGACCGCGTTCCGATTCTGTACGGCGGCAGCATGAACGCGGCGAACGCCGCCCAGTTGCTGAGCCAACCTGACATCGATGGCGGGCTGATCGGCGGCGCTTCGCTGAAAGCGCCGGATTTCCTCGCCATCATTGCCGCTGCGGCCTGAAGCGCCTGCGGCATACGTATCAAATTTAGGAGTAAAGAGATGAATGTTGTGTTGACTATCGTGCTGGCAGTCCAGATGCTGACCGCGCTTGGCATGATCGGCCTGATTCTGGTCCAGCATGGCAAAGGTGCCGACATGGGCGCCGCGTTCGGCAGCGGCAGCTCGGGCAGCCTGTTCGGTGCCAGCGGCAGCGCCAATTTCCTGTCGCGCACCACAGCGGTGCTGGCCGGCGTGTTCTTCGTGTGCACCCTGTTGCTGGCCTATTTCGGCAATCTGCGCCCGACGGCGGCAACGTCGGGCAGCGTGCTCGATCGCGCACCGGTCACAGCGCCCGCACCGGCGCCCGCCGCGTCCGGCGCCGCCGCGCAAATCCCCAGCGGATCGGGTCCGGCGGCGCAGTCCAGCCTGCCCGTTGCACCGGCACCCGCGGCATCGGGCGCGGGGCAAATCCCGACCAAGTAAAGCCATCCAAAACTTCCGGTTACAAGGGCAGAAACCGGAGGTTTTTCAGGGTAAACTCTTAGGCTGTACGGAAAGCCAAAACCGCAAGGTTCCTCATGCCATCCGGACAGAGCAACATAACCGCCGTCGTGGTGAAATTGGTAGACACGCTATCTTGAGGGGGTAGTGGCGAAAGCTGTGCGAGTTCGAGTCTCGCCGACGGCACCAAACAAAAAAGCCTGACCGGCATCGCGCCAGGTCAGGCTCAAGCGGTGATCAGAACCTCAAGATGAACCTCGATCAGTACCTACCTGTCCTCTTGTTCATCTTGGTCGGCATTGGCGTGGGAGTGGTTCCCCAGGTGCTGGGCTACCTCCTCGGCCCGAACCGGCCCGACGCGCAAAAAAACTCCCCTTACGAATGTGGCTTCGAGGCCTTTGAAGACGCGCGCATGAAATTCGATGTGCGCTACTACCTCGTCGCCATTCTTTTCATCCTGTTCGATCTGGAAATCGCATTCCTGTTTCCCTGGGCCGTCGCGCTCAAGGAAATCGGGCCCACCGGTTTCTGGGCGATGATGATTTTTCTGGCCGTCCTCGTCGTGGGCTTTGCCTACGAGTGGAAAAAAGGTGCGCTGGATTGGGAATAACGCGGACGAGCAGGAGAGTCTGTTATGGGTATTGAAGGCATTTTGAAAGAGGGCATCGTCACCACGACGGTGGATTCCGTGATCAACTGGGCCAAGACCGGCTCGCTCTGGCCGATGACGTTCGGCCTGGCGTGCTGCGCCGTGGAAATGATGCACGCCGGTGCGGCGCGTTACGACATCGATCGCTTCGGCATGTTGTTTCGTCCGAGCCCGCGCCAGTCCGATTTGATGATCGTGGCCGGCACCTTGTGCAACAAGATGGCGCCGGCGCTGCGCAAGGTCTATGACCAGATGCCTGAGCCGCGCTGGGTCCTGTCCATGGGTTCGTGCGCCAATGGCGGCGGCTACTACCACTACAGCTATTCGGTGGTGCGCGGCTGCGACCGCATCGTGCCGGTGGATGTCTATGTGCCGGGTTGCCCGCCGACGGCGGAAGCGCTGCTCTACGGCATCATCCAGCTGCAGCAGAAGATTCGCCGCACGCAGACCATTGCGCGCGCCTGAGGGACCTAAACACAATGACCGACTTTGCAGTGAGCCCCGAGGCGGTGAGGGATGCCGTTGCCGCCACGCTGGGTGGCAAGGCCAAGCACATCACCGTGAGCCTGGGCGAGGTGACGGTGGTGGTGGCCGCGGCTGACTACCTCGACGTTGCCAGGATCTTGCGCGATGCGCCGGGTTGCCGCTTCGAGCAATTGATCGACCTGTGCGGTGTCGACTATTCCGACTACAAGGAAGGTGCCTGGGATGGCGCCCGCTATTGCGTGGTGTCGCACCTGTTGTCCGTCAGCTTGAATCAGCGCGTGCGCCTGAAGGTATTCGCGCCCGATGACGACTTGCCCGTCGTGGCCTCGCTCAATGACGTGTGGAGCGCCGCCAACTGGTTCGAGCGCGAGGCGTTCGACCTCTATGGCATCGTCTTCGAGGGGCACAACGACCTGCGCCGCATCCTGACCGACTACGGTTTCATTGGTCATCCGTTCCGCAAGGATTTCCCCGTGTCAGGCCATGTGGAAATGCGCTATGACGCCGAGCAAAAGCGCGTGATCTACCAGCCCGTGACGATCGAGCCGCGCGAAATCACGCCGCGCATCATCCGCGAAGACAACTATGGCGGCATCCAGTAATGGCTGAGATCAAGAATTACACCCTGAACTTTGGTCCGCAGCATCCGGCGGCCCACGGCGTGCTGCGCCTGGTGCTCGAACTGGACGGCGAAGTGATCCAGCGCGCCGACCCGCACATCGGCCTGTTGCACCGCGCCACCGAGAAGCTGGCCGAGAGCAAGACTTTCATCCAGTCGCTGCCCTACATGGACCGTCTCGACTACGTGTCGATGATGTGCAATGAGCACGCCTACTGCCTGGCGATCGAAAAGCTGATGGGGCTGCAAGTGCCCGAGCGCGCCCAGTACATCCGTGTGATGTTCTCCGAAATCACGCGGCTGTTGAACCACCTGCTGTGGCTAGGCGCGCACGGTCTAGATTGCGGCGCGATGAACATGCTGATCTACTGCTTTCGCGAGCGCGAGGATCTGTTCGACATGTATGAGGCGGTTTCCGGTGCGCGCATGCATGCGGCCTACTTTCGACCGGGCGGGGTGTACCGCGACCTGCCCGACACCATGCCGCAATACAAGGCGAGCAAGATCAAGAATGCGCGCGCTATTGGCCAGCTCAACGAAAACCGCCAGGGCTCGCTGCTGGACTTCATCGAAGACTTCACCAGGCGTTTTCCGAAGTACATCGACGAATACGAAACCCTGCTGACCGACAACCGCATCTGGAAGCAGCGCACCGTGGGCATCGGTGTGGTCTCGCCCGAGCGCGCATTGAACCTGGGCTTCACCGGCCCGATGCTGCGCGGCTCCGGCTTCGCCTGGGACCTGCGCAAGAAGCAGCCCTACGAAGTCTACGACCGCATGGACTTCGACATTCCCATTGGCAAGACCGGCGACTGCTATGACCGCTACCTGGTGCGCATGGAAGAGCTGCGCCAATCGAATCGCATCATCAAGCAGTGCGTGGACTGGCTGCGCGTGAACCCGGGCCCCGTCATCACTGACAACCACAAGGTGGCCGCGCCCGACCGTGAATCCATGAAGACCAACATGGAGGAGCTGATCCACCACTTCAAGCTCTTCACTGAAGGCTTCCATGTGCCCGAAGGCGAGGCCTATGCCGCCGTGGAGCATCCCAAGGGCGAATTCGGCATCTACATCGTGAGCGATGGCGCCAACAAGCCTTACCGCCTGAAAATCCGGCCGCCGGGGTTCCCGCACCTGGCTGCGATGGATGAAATGTCGCGCGGCCACATGATTGCCGACGCGGTGGCCGTGATCGGCACGATGGA
>DATILI010000215.1:0-9222 GCA_035476635.1 Burkholderiaceae bacterium
CCCTGGGAGTAGCTCAGAACTGTCGAGGACAGAGAAAATTGCTTAGCAATTGGGACGGTCCCGCAAACCTGATCAGTTGGGGACAGAGCAAAAATTGCTTTGCAATTTCTTGGTCTGTCCCGCAAAGTTTTAAAACTCCGCGTCCAGCTCATCGATCTCTTCACGCTCCTTGCGGGCCTCGCCAACCCACTCCTGCATGGCGGGCAAATCCATGATGCGTTTGCAATACGCCGCGCAAATCGAATCAATCTTTACGTCGTAGCTCAGGAAGCGCGTGACGACCGGCGCGTACATGGCGTCGGCCATGCCCGGCTTCTTGCCGAACAGGAACGGGCCGCCGTAGCTCAGCAGGCATTCCTTCCAGATCTCCACGATGCGGTCGATGTCGGCCTGCGCGCGCGACCAGATCTTGAAGCCCGGGTGGTGCGACTTGATGTTCATCGGCAGCGAGCCGCGCAGGGCGCTGAAGCCCGAATGCATTTCGCCGCAGATCGCGCGGCAGTGCGCGCGCGCCGCCTGGTCGGTGGGCAGCAGGCCGGCCGAGGGCTTGAGTTCGTTCAGGTATTCGCCGATGGCGAGCGTGTCCCAGACCAGGATCTTGTTGTGCGCCAGCGAAGGCACGCGCATGGACGATGACAGCAGCAGGATCTCCGCCTTCATCGCCGGGTCGTCGGGCGAGACCACCTTTTCGTTGAAGTCGAGCCCGGCCAGCCGGGCCATGAGCCAGCCACGCAAAGCCCAGGCCCCGTAGTTCTTGCTGCTGATGGTGAGAACGGCCTTGGCCATGGATGCTCCTCGAATTAAGCCCACCCCCGAAGCGCCTGCGGCGCCTCCCCCTCAAGGGGGCGCACCCAGCGGCCCGGCAAAGCCGGTTCCGCGGGTGCCCCCGCACTGCACGCGCGGCTTCATGCGCCGCTCGAACTCGGATCGCAAGGCTTGTGCCAAGGCGGTCCATGAGCCCCCGCCGCCCTGGCGCGTTCCTTGCCTGTACCGGTCACCACGCACTACGACCACAAGTCAGGGGACCCCCTCATGCTCTATCAGGCCTACCAGGCTCAGTTCGACCTGGCGTCGCCCCTGCGGCTGCTGGCACAGCACACCAGCACGGCGCTGTGGCTGCAGAACACCGAGCGCAGCATTGCACGCCGCGTTGCGGCCGCTTGCGAAGTGTTTTCGCGCATGCGGCTCACGCATTCGCGTCCGCCCTACGCCATCCAGCATGTGAGCGTGGGCGAGCGCGAATACCCCGTCACCGAGGAGGTAGTCCTGACCTTGCCGTTCGGCTCGCTGCTGCGCTTCAAGACCGAGCGCACGGGCCTGCCGCCAGTGCTGCTGGTGGCGCCGCTGTCGGGCCACTTCGCCACCTTGCTGCGCGAAACCGTGCGCACCTTGCTGCAAGACCACGACGTCTACATCAGCGACTGGCACAACGCGCGCGACGTGGCCTTGGCGCATGGCCCGTTCGGGCTGGACGACTACATCGAGCACATGGTGCGCTTCATCGAAACCATAGGCCCCGGCACGCATGTGATCGCGGTTTGCCAGCCTTGCGTCGCCGCGCTGGCCGCCACCGCCGTGATGGCCGAGGACGGCCATCCGGCCCAGCCGCGCAGCCTGACCTTGATGGCCGGCCCGGTGGATTGCCGCGTCAACCCGACCGGGGTCAACCAGCTGGCCACCAGCAAGCCGATCGACTGGTTCGAGAAGAACCTCATCAGCCATGTGCCCCTGCCGCACGCCGGCTACATGCGCCGCGTGTACCCGGGCTTTGTGCAGCTCACCGCGTTCATGAGCATGAACCTGGAGCGGCACAAGAAATCGTTCCAGGACCTGTACCAGCACCTGGTCGACGGCGAGATCGAAAAGGCCGACATCATCCGCGTGTTCTACGACGAGTACCTGGCCGTCAACGACCTGCCCGCCGAGTTCTACCTGGAAACCGTGGAAAAGGTGTTCCAGACCTATGACCTGCCGCGCGGCGTGCTCACCTTCCGCGACCGCGTGGTCAACCCGGCCGCGATCCGCCGCACCGCGCTGATGACGGTGGAAGGCGAACGCGACGATATCTGCGCCGTGGGCCAGACCGTGGCCGCGCAAGACCTGTGCAGCAGCATCCGCCCCTACATGAAGACGCATCACATCCAGACCGGCGTCGGCCATTACGGCGTCTTCAGCGGCCGCAAGTGGAACCAGCAGATCTACCCGCGCGTGCGCGACATGATCCACGCCAGCACGGCATAGTTCCGGTCTACACCCGAATCTGCCGCCCGGCCGGCAGCGTCTGCAGGCTGGCGATGGTGCGCAGGCAAGCCTGCGCCGCCTCGGTGCCCTTCTTCGCGAAATGCTCGCTGAAAAAGCGGATGTGGTCCTCGTGCTCGTGGAATTCCTTGGGCGTCAGCACGGCGGACAGCACCGGGACCTCGGTTTCCAGTTGCACCCGCATCAGCCCGTCAATCACGGCCGTCGCGACAAACTCGTGCCGGTAGATGCCGCCGTCGACCACGAGCCCGCAGGCAACGATCGCGTCGTAGCGCCCGGTCCGCGCCAGCTTCTTCGCCTGCAGCGGGATCTCGAATGCCCCTGGCACCTCGAACTGGTCGACCTGGGACGCAGGCAAGTGGTGCAACGCCAGTTCGGCGAGCAGTGCCTCTCTCAAGCGGCTGACGATGTCCCGGTGCCATGACGATGAGATCACCGCCACACGGGTTCCGGGGGCAACGGCCGGCGCGCCGCTGGCGCCATCGGTTGCGGGGGGGTTGAATCGCTGATTCATGGGATTCCTCTATTCACGTGAATGACCAGAATCAGGGCGCGCGCCAACACAGGCGCCGCGTGCGGGCACGCGAACGACCGGGACTGCCGCGTTTCTCTTTCATCCGGACTGTGACCGTCGGCTCTGGCATCTCACCAGATCTGCTGACCTCGGCGCCTGTTTGCACGGGTGCCGAGCGCTCGCGGGCTCCTGCGTCAAGCGCAGATACCGCCGGTGGGGAATTTCGCCCCGCCCTGAGAACGCTGCCAAACCGCGAGGTGACCCGCGGGGTGGCCAGGGAATTCTAGCCAGCGCCGAAAGACCTGTGCGTCGCCTGGGCAACGTGTTTCTGGACCAGGCGCGCGACGGTGCTCCTGCTGCGCGTGGTGGCCGGCAGGCCAAAGAGCTTTTCCAGAACCGCATTGGGGCTGCCCGGCGAGCGGCCGACGACGCGACTGATGCTCAGGGCTTCGCTGTCGGTGAAATGCAGGATCTCAACGTCCTGGCGTGCAGACGCAGGCGGCGGCCCCGCCAGGCCGACGAGTTCCGGCGAAAGAAACGAAACGCAGCATTCGTAGACGGTGTCGCGCGGGACCTGGGCAAACGGGTCAAGCGCCACCAGTTCGGCAAGGTAGTCCAGTCGGCGCATGAAAGCTGGCTCCCGCAGTCCGCAGCTGAAGTGAAGTGTCTGCCGGGCATGCAGAAGCACCTTGTGCGCGCTGGCGTCCGTGCTGGCGGAGAAGACCAGGGTGCCATTGGTCAGGAACGAAGCGGCGGACTGCGCGCCGGCCGCCATGAAGGCTGCTTCGAATCGGGCCTTGTCGGGGCAGTTGGCTCGCCCCAGGTTGAGGTTGCGAAAGAACGCGGCGTACTTTCCCACCTGCAACCGTCAGGCCTGGTTCGACTCGTCCTCGGCTGCCGGCCAGTCGCGGATGTAGGCCTTGAGCATCTTGTTCTCGAAGTTCTGGCTGTCGACCACGGCCTTGGCCACATCGTAGAAGCTGATCACGCCCATGAGCATCTTCTTGTCCATCACCGGCATGTAGCGCGCGTGGCGGTCCAGCATCATGCGGCGCACTTCGTCGAGTTCGGTCTCGGAGGTGCAGGTCAGCGGGTGGTCGTCCATGGCCGTGCGCACCAGGGTCGTACCGATGCCACCGCCGTTCTTGACCACGGTCTGGATGACTTCGCGGAAAGTGAGCATGCCGGTCAGGTCGCCATGCTCCATGACCACCAGCGAGCCGATGTCCTTTTCCGACATGATGCCGACCGCATGGGCAAGCGGCTCCTCGGGGGTCACGGTATAGAGCGTATTGCCCTTGACGCGCAGGATGTCGCTGACTTTCATGGGGCTCTCCTCGAGGCTGGATGATGGCTTGGCAAGTGGCTGGGCATGCAGGAAATATAGCCCACAATAGCCTCATTCAACCTTTTCCACGGGACCGGGTCAAGCGCCCTTGCACCCGGTTTCGCCAAAGCTTTCTCTGGAGATTCAGCATGCCCGGCTATTCCGACCCTGGCTTCGACACCCTGGCCCTGCACGCCGGCGCCGCGCCAGACCCCACGACCGGTGCCCGTGCCGTGCCGATCCACCTGACCACTTCGTTCGTGTTCGAGTCCAGCGACCATGCGGCAGCGCTGTTCAACCTGGAGCGCTCGGGCCACGTGTATTCGCGCATCAGCAATCCGACCAATGCGGTATTCGAGCAGCGCATGGCTGCGCTTGAAGGCGGCATCGGCGCCATCGCCACCAGCAGCGGCCAGGCCGCGCTGCACCTGGCGATTGCCACCATCCTGGGCGCAGGCGCGCACATCGTGGCCTCGACCGCGCTGTACGGGGGCTCGCAAAACCTGCTGCACTACACGCTGCGCCGCTTCGGCATAGCCACCACCTTCGTGAAGCCCGGCGACATCGATGGCTGGCGCGCCGCCATACAGCCCAACACCAAGCTCCTGTTCGGCGAAACCGTGGGCAACCCGGGGCTGGACGTGCTGGACATCCCCACCGTCTCAGCCATAGCGCACGAGGCCGGCGTGCCGCTGCTGGTGGATTCCACGCTGACCTCGCCCTGGCTCATGAAGCCGTTCGAATATGGCGCCGACCTGGTCTACCACTCGGCGACCAAATTCCTCTCGGGCCACGGCACGGTGATTGGCGGCGTGGTGGTGGACGGCGGCTCGTTCGACTGGGAAAAGTCCGGAAAATTCGCCGAGCTGACCGCGCCGTATGAAGGCTTTCACAACATGGTGTTCAGCGAGGAAAGCACGGTCGGCGCCTTCTTGCTGCGGGCCCGGCGCGAGGGCCTGCGCGACTTCGGCGCCTGCATGAGCCCGCATACCGCGTGGCTGATCTTGCAGGGCATCGAAACGCTGCCGCTGCGCATGGCGCGGCACATGAGCAATACCGAGAAGGTGGTGGAGTTCCTGGCGGCCCAGCCCTTCGTGGCGCGCGTGGGGCACCCGCTGCTCGAATCGCATCCCAGCCATGCACTGGCACGCAAGCTGTTGCCGCGCGGCGCGGGCTCGGTGTTCAGCTTCGACATCAAGGGCAACCGCGAACAGGGCAAGAAGTTCATCGAGACGCTCAAGGTCTTCAGCCACCTGGCCAATGTGGGCGACTGCCGCTCGCTGGTGATCCACCCGGCCAGCACCACGCATTTCCGCATGACCGACGACGCACTGGCCGGCGCCGGCATCAGCCAGGGCACGATCCGCCTTTCGATCGGGCTGGAAGACCCGGACGATTTGATCGATGACTTGAAGCGTGCGCTGAAGGCAGCAGAGAAAGTTTGAGACCTTGCGGGACAGACCTTTAGCTCTGTCCTCAACTGGAAAGAAGAGAAGATGGAACTCCAAGTCAACGGCCACAAGACCTACTGCTATTCCGGCGGCAAGACCCTGGACGCTGCCAAGCCCACGGTCGTGTTCATCCACGGCGTGCTCAATGACCACAGCGTCTGGATCCTGCAAAGCCGTTACCTGGCCAACCACGGCTGGAACGTGCTGGCGGTCGACCTGCCCGGCCACTGCAAGAGCGCGGGCGATGCGCCCTCTTCCGTGGAAGAAGCGGCGGATTTCATCGGCGCATTGCTGGACGCAGCCGGTGTGCAGCGCGCGGCGCTGGTCGGCCATAGCTGGGGCTCGCTGATCGCGCTGGAGGCTGCCTCGCGGCTGAAAGAGCGGATCAGCCACCTGGTGCTGGTCGGCACGGCCTATCCGATGAAGGTGTCGCAGGCACTGCTGGACGCCGCGCTCAACGAGCCGCAAAAGGGCATAGCCATGATCAATGTGTTCATGCGTAGCACCTTGGCGGCACCGCCTTCGGCACTCGGCCCCGGCACCTGGGTGCATGGCGCCAGCACTGCGCTGAACCGCCGCGTGCTGGCCAGCAACCAAAGCGCCAACGTGTTTCACCGCGGCTTCAAGGCTTGCGACAGCTATGCCAATGGCGAGGCGGCGATCGCGGCCATCACCTGCCCGGTGCTGTTCCTGCTCGGTGCGCAAGACCAGATGACCATGCCAAAGGCCGCGCAGGGCCTCGTCGCCAAGGCGCGCGAATCGGGCAGGAAGGTGCAAGTCGCACAGTTGCCGGTCGGCCACCACCAGATGACCGAGACGCCGGACGAAACGCTGTTCGCCATTCGCGACTTCCTGCGCACATGAACACGCGGCTCGCACTCTACGAACTGGCGCACCAGCATCGATTGGACGCAACAGCGACCGAGCGGCTGTTTGCGGCCGCGGGCCTTGCCGCCGAGCCGGCCGGCGTCGTGCGCTGGTTCTGGCGCGCCATGGCCGTGCTTGCCGCCGCACTGGGCGGCCTGGGCACCATCCTCTGGCTGGCGGCCAACTGGGACACCCTGGGCCGCCTCGGCCGCTTCACGCTGCTGCAGGGATTCGTGCTGGTGATGTGCCTGGGCGCCTGGTGGCGGCCGGCGGCACGCGCGCCGCTGGGCCTGTTGGCCTTGCTGGGCATTGGCGGTTTGTTTGCCTACTTCGGGCAGACCTACCAGACCGGCGCCGACCCCTGGCAACTGTTCGCGCTGTGGGCCGTATTGGCCCTGCCCCTGTGCCTGGGCGCCCGCAGCGACGTGCTGTGGGCACCGTGGGCGCTGGTGGTGGTGGCGGCCATCTCGCTGTGGACGCATGCCTTCGTTGGCCACCGCTGGCGCGTGCAGCCCGACGACCTGCTGGCGCATGCCATCGCCTGGACCGCGCTGGCCGTGCTGGTCGCCGCCTTGAGCCGGCCGCTGGCGCGCTTCACCGGGGCCGGCATCTGGGCCATGCGCAGCGCTGTCACGCTGGGGGCGATCATGGTCAGCATCGCGGCCATCGGCGGCTTGTTCCATTCCACCGTGGCGCCGCACTATGTGCTCGGCCTGGTGTTGTTCGGGCTTGCCGCGGCGGTGCTCGCCCTGCCCCGCTTCTTCGAGGTGTACGCGCTGAGCGCGGTCTTGCTGAGCCTGAACACGCTGCTGGTGGCGGGCCTGGCGCGCTGGCTTCTGGACGGCCTGCGCGGCGACCCGATTGGCGCCATGCTGATGCTTGGCCTGTTCGCCGCAGGTCTGCTCGCGGCTTCGGTGAATCTCATCCTGCGCCTGGTGCGGCGCTACGGCACCGAGCCGGCGACCCAAGGGGCCGCAGCATGACGCGCCACGCCAACGACGCCTTGCGCGCGGCCATTGCCAGCGGCGTCCTGCCGGCCGACGCAAGGATTGCGCAGCAAGACAGCCGGCCCTGGCCGGTGGTGCTGCTCACGGCCCTCGGCGCCTGGCTGGCCGCGCTGCCATTGCTGGGCGTGGTGGGCATGCTGCTGGGCGATCTGATCAGCCGCGGCGTCGGCCCCTACCTGGTTGGCGTGCTGGTGCTGAGTGGCGCGGTGGTGGTGCTGCGCTCCAGCTCGGTTCCCATCTTTTTTGAACAACTCGCCACACCCGCCCTGCTGGTCGGCGCGGGCGCCTTAAGTTTCGGGCTGTTTCGCGATTTGCCGGACCGAGCGGCCGCGCTCGTCTTGCTGCTGGTGGCGGGCGGCCTGGCGTTCGCCATTCCGCGCGCCTGGCTGCGGGTGCTGCTGGGTGCCGCAGCGGCAATTTTGCTGGGGGTGGTGCTGGCGCCGGAGCGGATGTTCAACGGCCGGCGCAGCACGATGGAGATTTTCTGGTTCGTGCTGCATGGCGTGTTGGCGGTGTGGCTGGCGGCGCTGGCCTTGCAGCGCCGGGCCTTCGGCAGCGGCGCCCAAGCACGCACGGCCGCCGCGCTGGAATCGCTGGCCACCGGCTGGGCCTTGAGCCTGCTCGTGGGCCTGAGCTGGCTCGCGGGCATGACCTTCCTGGTGGGTGGCACCTTCGGCGGCGGGCTCGGCGCGGAAATCGCACGCGAAATGGGCCGCCGCGAGCGCCTTGAGTGGCAGGCGTTGGCCCTGCAGGCGGGTTCGGTGCTGCTGGCCATGGGCGCCGCCGGCTGGACAGCGCGCGCCTGGCCCCAGCTGCGCCAACCCCTGGTGGCAAGCGCCGCGGCGGTGCTGCTGGTGCTGGCCTGGTTCCTGCCCAGCCTGGGCGCGGTGCTGCTGATGCTGGCCATCGCGGGAACAACACGGCGCTGGCGGCTGGCCAGCGCAGCTGGTGTGGCGGTGGCATGGATCATCGGCGGCTACTACTACCAGCTGCAATGGCCGCTGGCATGGAAGGCCGTGGTGCTGGTGGCAACAGGCGCGGCGCTCGGTGGCCTGGCCTGGCTTGCGCACCGCAGGCCCGACGCGCCCGGCACAGCGGACGCCGCAGGCGCGCCAGCGCAAGACGCAAGCCGCGGCGCACCGGCATGGATCGCCCTTGCTGCCGTCGCCACATTGGCCATCTGCAACTTCGCGATCTGGCAAAAGGAGAACATCATCGCCAACGGCAAGCCCGTGTTCGTCGAACTCGCACCGGCTGACCCGCGCTCGCTGATGCAAGGCGACTTCATGCGCCTGAACTTCAGCCTGCCCCCGGCGCTGGAAAAGGATCTGGACGACCTCGTCACGCGCAAGCGCCCGCACGCGATTGCCAAGCGCGATGCGCGCGGCGTTGCCACCTTGCTGCGCCTGGCACGCACCGACACACCGCTGGGCGACGGCGAATTCAGGATCGAACTCACGCCCAAGAACGGTGGCTGGATCCTGGTGAGCGACGCCTGGTTCTTCCGCGAAGGCGATGCCGCGCTTTGGGAAAAAGCCAAGTTCGGCGAGTTCCGCATCCTGCCCAGCGGTGCGGCGCTGCTGGTGGGCATGGCTGATGCCGAGCTCAAGGCTATCGGGCGCTAGTCGAATATTCCCACCGCTTCAAGATGCCACTGAACCAGTCCCTCGGCCTTGTGTCCTTGCTTGTCCGCGACTACGACGAAGCGCTGGCATTTTTCGTGGGAACCCTCGGCTTCAATCTTGTCGAGGACACCCATGTTCCCGCGCAGGACAAGCGATGGGTGGTGGTCAAGCC
>DATILI010000216.1:0-8022 GCA_035476635.1 Burkholderiaceae bacterium
AAGCGCGGCTGCAACAGACAGCTGGCGGCGCCCTGGGACACCGTGAGCATCCAGCTGCGCGCAGACAACTGAACCTGCGCGTCCGCCGCATCGGCCCAATGCCGGATGGCCTCTAAATGACGCAGGGGATTGTGAATGAACCACATGGCAGCACGGATGAATGAAGCGCGATCATGGAAATGGATGCGCAAACGCGTTGTAATCCGGCACCAGGCGAAGCTGGGGAACCCAGGGCATCAGGCCGTGGCCGAAAGTGATGGGCACCAGGCCCGGTGCGATGACGCGCACCGCGTGGATCGCGCGCCCCTTGTAGTCCAGTGGCATCTCCGGCGCATCCAGCCAAGACGCGTAGGCGGCCATACCGGCTTTGCGCAAGGCGTCGAGCAGTTCAGGGTAGCTTTGCGGCTTGCGCTCAGTGATGGACGCAGTGGATGCCGGTCCAAATCCGAAGAGAAAGTCCGCACGCCGGAAGTACTCGGGCTGGCAGTACAAGTGCAGATGGTCTGCGGGCTTGCGAACGTCTTCGGGCCGCAAGGGCGCGGTCTGTACGCCGGCCAGACGCGCCAGGCTGCCGGTGGCCACCTCGCCCAGGGCCTTGCGTGCGGCCTTGGCCAGGTCCCAGTGCGCACCCGCACCGCACAGCGTGAAGCTACGGCTGGCGAACTGGGCCATACACAGCACGACCTGCGCAAACGCCGATTGCAGCTCTAGAAAAACCACTTGGCCGCCTTCGTTGCGCAGCCGCTGCACCGTGGCCTGTGTCGTGGCGTCCAGCAATCGTGCCGGAAGTTCCCAGGCACCTGTGCGCTGCAGCCACAGGCGCATGAAAGCATCGCGCTCCACAAGTTCCAGCAGGGCATTCTGCAAGGCGTGCGCCTTGCTCGGAGAAGCCGCGCAACCCGAACTGGTCGCGTAGGCATACCTCTGCCCGACTGCCCCGCCACCTTGCGCAGGGAAGGTGTGCGACAACACAGTCTTTCGACTGACCAGCAGATCGGCCAACATCCAGCAGCTCGTATCCGAATTGAGGCCCTGCATCGCTATCCACGGATACAGCGCGGTTTCATCAAAGGGTGCGAGCAGCGCGGTTGCGCCCCACGCCGCATATTGCAGGGGCGAGAATCGGAGGACCTGGTGCGGATGCACCGCGGCGCGCAACATACTGTGCTGCGTTTTTGTCAGGGTATCCCAACGCTCCCAGCGCAACCCCGGTGGCGCATTGCGCATCAAGCTGCGTTCGATCACCTCGCATCGGGCCTTTTGGTAGGCGACCAAGGGATCGTTGTCGCGGCCGAAGCAGTAGTCCGGCTCTTTGCCTTTGATGGTCTCGCGCCGATCGCGCGAAATCGCCAACTCGTATGGCAAGCCCTCCAGCGTTTGTGCCCAGCGCACCGCGCAATAGTCCTCGTGCCGCAGCTTGAAGCCGATTGGCGGAATCTGCGGCTTGCCCAACACTACGGTCACCAGAGGCGTCTTATGCTGCAGATTGCACAGCGCGGCGACGCGCCCATCGTCGAAGGCTGCCAAGGGAAGTTGCCCCAGCCGGCGCTCGGCTGCGATCAGTGCAACGTTTTGCAGCACCAGACCAGCCTCGATCTGAGCGTGCGAGACCGCGCGGTTGCGGTACTTGGCCGCGATCGCATGCAGGTCGCCCGCCACCACCAGCCATGCCGTGGCGCCGTCGAGTACTTCCGGGCAAAGACAGGCACGGTAGGCCAGCGGCAACACGGCGGCATCGGTCCGCAGACCGTGCAGCGCAACCTCGCCGCCTTGGGAATAAGCAACACGGTACACCCCTGCCGGCAACTGCGCATTCACCGCACGCAGCAGTACCAAGTGCAGTTGCAACTGGTACAAGCCACCGCCCGAGGCTGTGGCACGGTGGGTGAAGCCATCTTCCGCTTCTTCACCTTGAACAAGCGGCGCATAAGCAGATAGCAAGGCAAGCAGTTCGTCGCACGCCAGGGTCTCGTGCGAGAACGCGTAGCAGGACCGGCGCTGCGAGGCCAAGCCGCGCCAATGCGTCGCGCGCGTGCTGTCGACGTGGCCCAGTTGGACGTACTTTTCGCCGTCGTTGCCCTCGCCCAGAATTGCCGGCCGGCTGCTCGGCGCTGGCACGGATAGGGCCTCGGCAAGCGGCATGCCCCAGTCATTGGGATTGTTCGCCAAAGCCTGGGCGTGCAGCAGCGCCTGGCCGGCATCGACCACCACACCCGCGTGCGCCAAGGCGTCGACGAAGGCCATGAACTCCTGCGCCTCCGCGTCGCTCGTGCCGTCACCATTGCGCTTGCCGGCATGCCGGGCCGACCAGTGCCGCTGTGCGAGCGCTCGGATCTGCGCCATGGTCGTCGCACCGTCGCACCAGCGCTGCACCAGGTTGAGGAACTCCTGCGGCGCCTGCAACGTGACCGTCCGGTCCGCCAGACGCACACAGATGTCCTCGCCGACTCGGAAGATCCCGAAGTTGGCGAGAACCGGGCACCAGCTTGCTTCTGCCTCTTGTAGGCGCTCTCCCGTCACCGGACGCGCGGACAAGCTCAATCGCCGTCGCATCCGGAGCAGTCGGTGGAACTGCCGAGAATGGCTTGCTCTTCGGTGGAGAACTTTGGTTTGCGCGGTTGGTCGCCCTTGATCCAGCGGTTGCGCTGCTCGGCGCTCGTCATGGTCTGAAGCGCCTCGTTGCCCGGTCGTTGGGCGGTTTCGGGCTGCGCATTGGTGTTCATCTCGTTCATGGTTTCTCCTTGGTGAATCAGTATCAAAGTTTCAAAGTGCGGGCCAGGTCACTACCCTGGCCTCGGCGTCATCTTGCGGGGCCAGTTGATGCACGGCCTTGCCGGCGAACACGGTGGAGCGCAGGTCCTGCAGCACGTCCTGCGCGCCGCCAAATGGCACGAGGAAGTCCACCAGCCAGATGTCCTCGCCCGTGCGCCAGTCGGAGGCTGCCAACTGATGGGGGTAGCTGCGGTAGCGCTTGGCAACCTCGGGCGAGAGCCTGGCCCAGGAGACGAAGCCCGTTGGGGCGTCGCTGCGCAAGTACAGCTTGCACTGTTCCAGCACCAGCGGCGGCATCACGCGCCATTCGAGGTCGGCTAACAGGGCATTGCGCGTGGCGCCCTTTTGCAGCATTAGCCAGGCGACGGCGCCCAGGATCGGGATCTTCTTCATCACAAGCCGGGCTTGTTGCTCCACCGTCTCGCGCATATGTGCAAGCTGGTCGGATGTCAGGCCTTGGGGTGTTGGGCCTTTGCCTGGTGTACCCGGCGTCGGTTTGCTTGGTGTGTTCATGAGGCTTCAGCTTCCGTCAAGAGTTGATCCACCGCGCGCAGGTCGGCTTCTTCCAGAATGCCGGCCGCGGCCTTCAGGCGCAAGCCCTGGAGAATGGTTTCGGCGCGCGCTTTGAAGAGATCGCGCTGCGCCGCGTACAGCTGCTGCTCGGCGTTGAGTACATCGATGTTGATGCGCGTACCGATGCGGTAGCCGATCTTGTTCGCATCCACCGCGCTCTTGCTGGAGCGCACGGCCGAAGCCAGCGCCTCGATCTGCGCGTGGCCGTTCACTACGCCAGAGAAGGCTTGCTGCGCTGCGGCCGCGACCTGGCGCCGTGCCGCCTCCAGGTCATCGTGTGCGCGGGCAGCGGCCGCCGCCGCTTCGCGCACCTTGGCCTGCACACCGCCGCCGGCGTACAGCGGAACGTTCAGCTGCAGGCCGATCTGGTTGGTGGCGACGCGCGTGGCGATGTTGGCGGGCGAGCCCAACGCGCCGGAGGCGAAGCTGTTGCCGCGGCTGGCCACCAGGTCGAGCGTGGGCCAGTGCGCCGCATGCGATTTGTCGACTTCCTTGCGCGCGACGGTCCAGGCCGCCAGTTGCGCATGGACCAGTGGGTTCTGCAGGCTCGCATCGGTTGCCCAGGTTTGCGCGTTCTCGGGCAGCGGGCGCGGCAGGCTGATCTCCGGGCGCAGGCTGGCCAGCGGTGGGATCATCTCGCCAAGCAGCTTTTGCAGCTCGGCGCGCTTGACTTCCAGGTCGTTCAGCGCAACGACCTGTTGCGCGCGCGACAAGTCGTTGCGGGCAGTCGCTTCGTGCACGTCCGTCACGGTGGCCACGCCGACTTCGAAGTTGCGCTTGGCCAATTCCAACTGCAGTTGCACGGCCGAGACCTGCGCCTGGGCCACGCGCAGCGACTCCTGCGAGGTCAGGACGTCGAAGTAGGCTTGCGCTGCGCGCAGCATCAAGTCCTGCTGCGCCAGCTTGAATTGCGCCTGGGCCACTTCCAGCTGCGACTGCGCCTGGTCGTAGGCCACCCAGTTGGCCTTTCGCCACAGCGGCTGATTCAGCTGCAGATTCCAGGACCAGTTGCGCACGCCGCGCTCCACGAAAGGCTCGTGGTTGAAAGAGGCTTCGCCCAACTGCCGGTTCACGCCGCTGTTCAGGCTCACGGTCGGCAGCAGGCCGGCGCGGGCTTGCGGCAAGCGCTCCTGGACGATCTCTAGCGCGCGGCGCGCGGAGGCGAAAACCGGGTCGCGCTGCGCTGCCTTGTCATAGATAGCTGACAAGTTGTCCGCCCAACTCAGCGAGGTGGCACAAGCCAGCGCCGCGGCAAGATACACCTTAGCGTTCACGCAGCGCCTCCTCTTTGTAGCGCAGCATCGGGGCCAGGAAGTACTCCACCATGCGCCGCTGGTCAGTGCGCACGTCGGCGGTCACGCTCATGCCGGCTGTGATGATTCCCTTGACGCCGCGCACAGACGTGGGTGTTTCATCGGCCGCCAGCTTGATGCGGACCGGATACACCGGCCCCAGTTTGGGGTCCAGCATCGCATCGGTTCCCACCCACTGAACGGTTCCTTCGATATAGCCAAAGCGCGTGAAGTCGAACGTCTCAATCTTGTTGATGACGCGCTGGCCGACCTTCACGTGGCCGATGTCGCGATTGAGTACCTGGGCCTCGACTTCCAACGGCGAGTGCGCAGGCACGATGGTCATCAGAGACTGCGCCGGTGTGACCACGCCGCCAACGGTGCTCACCGCCAGCTGCTGCACCACGCCGTCGATCGGGCTGCGCAGGATCTGCAGGTCACGCCGCTGGTTTGCCTTGACCAGTTCCTGCCGCGCCGCATCGCGCTTCTTGGTGGCGTCCACCAGCTCGGTGCTGGCGCGCGCCCGAAATTCAGCAACGGCTTGCACGCGCTGCTCGGCGGCGGCACGCAAGCCGGCTTCAGCTTCTTTCAGGCGGTTACCCTGCACGGCCAGTTCTTTCTCCATATTGATGAGCTCAAGCCGCGTCTCGATCACACCCGTTTCGGCAATATGGCCGGTCTTGGCGAGTTCCTCACGCATCTCGTTTTTCTTCTTGACCAGCGGCAGGCCGGCACGCACCTGCTCCAGGCTGGCGGCAATGGCGTCGCGATCGGCACTGCGCCGCTGCATGTCCGCCTCCAGGGTCGCGAGCTTGGCGTGCTGCTCGCTCAGGCGGTTGGCCAGCAAGGCCTGCTGGTTGGCCGCAATCTCCTTGGGCATGCCGGCAGGCTGGGCAAAGTGGCCACCACCAGCCATGGTCGCGCGCAGTCGCAGGGCATCGGCTTCCCCTTCCCACAAGTCACGCCGCAGACGCTCGCTGTCGGCCACTGTGTTCGTGGGGTCCAGCTCCAGCAGCACGTCACCCGCCTTCACGGCCTGGCCGTCGCGCACAGAAATCGATTTGACGACACCGGCCTCCAGCGGCTGGATCACCTTGCTCTTGCCCGATGGAATCACGCGGCCCTGTGCGGATACCACGACATCGATGTGGGCCAGCCACGTGTAGAGCACTGCCAACAGGGCCATGGCGCAGACGGCCAGCGAAACCATGCGTGCGACCGGCGCGGGAGGGCGCTTCTGGATGGCCAAGGCCGCCATGCTGAAGGGGTTGAGTTTTGCACTCGGGGTATTCATCTGAGCGTTCATGCGGCCTCCAGCACGTTGTGCGCACGAAACAGCGCCGCGTAGCGCCCGGAGGTCTGGACCAGATCCCGGTGGCTGCCCGACTGCGTCAAACGCCCAGCTTCGAGCACCAGGATGCGCTCGGCCAGGCGCAACGTGGTCAGCCGGTGCGCCACGATGAAGACCGTGCGCCCGGCGCAGATCTGCGCCAGGTTGTCGTGGATCACGCGCTCGCTTTCGTAGTCCAGGGAGGCCGTTGCTTCGTCCAGCAGGAGCAGGCGTGGGTTGGTGATGAGCGCGCGCGCGATGGCGATGCGGGCGCGCTGCCCACCCGAGAGCTTGCTGCCACGCTCGCCGATGACCGTGTCGTAGCCCTCGGGCAGCTGCAGGATAAATCCGTGCGCCCCGGCAAGCGCGGCACTGTCCATGACTTGCTGCATATCCGCTGTTGCGTTGCCGAAGGCGATGTTCTCGCGCACCGTGCGGTTGAAAAGGACCGTGTCCTGGCCCACGACACCTATCTGGCGGCGCAGCCAGGCCGGGTCCATCAGGTTCACGTCCATGCCGTCGATCAGCACGCGGCCCTTGGTCGGGCTGTATAGCCGCGTGATCAGGCGCAGGAGCGTGGTCTTGCCGGCGCCCGACACACCCGCCAGGCCAATAAGTTCACCCGGTTTCACATCAAAGCTCACGTCGCTCAAAACGTCCGGCGATGCGGCGTCATAGCGGAAGTCCACATGCTCCAGCGTGATCCGGCCCTGGATGGCCGGCAGCGCTGCGCGCTCGGGGCGGAATTCGCCCTCGGACGGCGCGTCCATGATGTCGCCCAGGCGCTTGATGCTGACCTTCATCTGCGCGAACTCCTGCCACAGCGAGGCCAGCTTGAGTACCGGGGCATTCACGCGGCCCGCGAGCATGTTGAACGCGATCAGCCCGCCCACGGTCATGTCGCCGTCGATCACGAACTTCGCGCCGAAGTACAAGAGCAGCACGGTCAACACCTTGCTCGCCAGGCTCACGAACTGGTTGGTGAAGGCGCCCAGGTGCCCGGATTCGAAGCCGGCTTTGGCATGGTCGGCCAGGCGCCGCTCCCATTCGCGGCGCCATTTGGGCTCGGCCGCGAGCTGCTTCAGGGTTTCCATCGAGGTGACCGTCTCCACCAGGAAGGCCTGGTTCTCGGCCCCAAGGGAGAACTTGTCTTCGAGCTTCTTGCGCAGCAGCGGCGTAAGCAGCCAGGAGGCCAGGAAAAACACCGGCAAGGCGGCCACCACCATCAGGGTCAGCGGCAGGCTGTAGTAGAACATAACGGCCAGGAACACCGCCGCGAAGAACAGGTCGAGCCAACTCGTCAAGGCCTGGCCCGTTAGAAATGAGCGCGCGTTGTCCAGCTCGCGCATTCGCGCCACCGTGTCACCACTGCGCCGCGATGCAAAATACGCCATCGGCAGGCGCAACAGGTGCTGAAACAGCCGCGCGCCCAGCTCCACGTCGATGCGGTTCGTGGTGTGGCTGAAAAGGTAGTGACGCATGGCGCTGAGAACCACCTCGAAGATGCCTACGCCCAACAAGGCCACGACCAGCACATCGAGCGTGCTCAAGGTTCGGTGGGTGAGCACCTTGTCGATTACGACCTGGAAGATCAGCGGCGTCAGCAGCGCGAACAACTGCAGCACGAACGAGGCCAGCAGGATCTCGGCCATCAGTGCCTTGTACTGCTTGAGGGAGGTCCAGAACCAGCCGATACCAAAGCGGTTGATTTCTGGCTGGTTTTGCGCGGCGATCGGACTGGTGCGCTCGGCTGCGATCCATTGGCCGGACCACAGGGCCTCGAAGGTCTGCGCATCCATCGGTTGCGGTTGTGCCGCTCCGGCGATCTGCGCGGTCAGCGTTTTTCCCCCGCCCTGGCCGATCAGCATGAGCCGACCATCGCGCGTGAATGCCAGCGCGGGCAGGTGGGCATCAGACAGGATCCTGGCCAGGAGGGCAGGGCCCTCGTGCAGCTTTGCGTCGAAGCCGACCGCGAGCAAGGCCTGGATGGTCTCGGCCGGCCCCATGCGCTCATTGCCTTGCGCAAACTCATGCGCGAGCTGGGCCGGATCCAGC
>DATILI010000217.1:0-8910 GCA_035476635.1 Burkholderiaceae bacterium
GGCCCGGATCCACTCATGGGACGGCAAGGAGTGGAAGTTCACGTCCGACTGGCTGCAGGCCGACGAGCAGGTCATCAAGCCGCTGGTGAAGAGCACAGCGGCTAAATACGCGGCGGAGAAGAAGCTGACTGCGCGTACGCCTGCCGACTGCCAGTCCTGATTTGATTTGTCATCGTGGATCAAGTCCGCGATGACAGCCCATCCCGCAGCATTGCGCGCAGTGCTGCCGAATGGTGAAAGAGATATGGATATGAACAAACCCAACATCGTTCTCAACGTCAACGGCATCGAGGTCATCTACAACCACGTGATCCTGGTGCTCAAGGGGGTCTCGCTGCAGGTGCCCGAGGGCGGCATCGTGGCCCTGCTCGGGGGCAACGGCGCCGGCAAGACCACCACCTTGCGCGCGGTCTCCAACCTGCTCAAGGGCGAGCGCGGCGAGGTGACCAAGGGCAGCATCGAGCTGCGCGGCGAGCGCATCGAAAACCTCTCGCCCGCCGACCTGGTACAGCGCGGCGTGGTGCAGGTGATGGAGGGGCGGCATTGCTTTGCCCACCTGACCATCGAGGAAAACCTGATGACCGGCTCCTACACGCGCAAGAACAAGGCCGAGATCGCCTCCAACTTGGAGAAGGTCTACAACTATTTCCCGCGCCTGAAGCAGCGCCGCACCTCGCAGGCGGCCTACACCTCGGGCGGCGAGCAGCAGATGTGCGCCATCGGCCGCGCGCTCATGGCCAACCCGAACATGGTGCTGCTGGACGAGCCCTCCATGGGACTGGCGCCGCAGATCGTGGAAGAAGTGTTCAACATCGTGCAGGACTTGAACCAGAAGGAAAAAGTGACTTTCCTGCTCGCCGAGCAGAACACCAACATGGCACTGCGCTACGCCGACTATGGCTACATCATGGAAAGCGGCCGCATCGTGATGGACGGTGCAGCGGCCGACCTGGCCAGCAACGAAGACGTCAAGGAGTTCTACCTCGGCGTCGGTGGTGGCGAGCGCAAGAGTTTCAAGGACGTGAAGAGCTACAAGCGCAGGAAGCGCTGGCTGGCTTGAACCCATCCCCGAGGCGGCTGTGCCGCCTCCCCCTCAAGGGGGCGACACCAGCGGCCCGGCGAAGCCGGATCCACGGTGTCCCCCGCAATAGGAATGCATCGCCATGACTTCTTTTTTTGACGCCCTGGAAACACGCGAGCCCGCCGCGCGCGAAGCGCAGTTGATGGCTGCCCTGCCGGCACAAATCGCCCACGCACAGGCCTACTCGGCGGCCTTCGCTGCCATCCTGCTGGGTGTGGACGCGAAGCAGGTCAGTTCACGCGCCGCGCTGGCGCGCCTGCCGGTGATCCGTAAACACGAGCTGCTGGAGCGGCAACAGGCCCTGCGCGAGAGCGACCCGTTCGGCGGCTTTGCCGCTGTTGCGCGCGGGCCCTTGATGCGCCGCGTGTACGCATCGCCCGGTCCGATCTACGAGCCCGAAGGCGTGGCGAGCGACTACTGGCGCGCGGCGCGCGCGCTGTATGCG
Source organism: Burkholderiaceae bacterium (assembly GCA_035476635.1). Taxonomy (GTDB): domain Bacteria; phylum Pseudomonadota; class Gammaproteobacteria; order Burkholderiales; family Burkholderiaceae_C; genus DATILI01. The sequence continues at coordinate 1,527 of DATILI010000217.1, forward strand.
GCGGGCTTTCGCGCCGGCGACCTGGCGCACAACGCGTTCAGCTACCACATGACGCCGGGTGCCTTCATCATGGAGTCGGGTGCCCATGCGGTGGGCTGCACGGTGTTCCCGGCCGGCACGGGGCAGACCGAGCAGCAACTGCAAGCCATTGCCGAGCTGCGGCCCAACGGCTACCTGGGCACGCCGAGCTTTCTGCGCATCCTGGTGGAAAAGGCAAGCGAGGCCAAGAGCGACATCTCCAGCATCAAGAAGGGCCTGGTCGGCGGTGAGGCGTTTCCGCCCAGTCTGCGCGACTGGTTTGGCGCGCAGGGCATGGCCATCTACCAGAGCTATGCCACGGCCGACCTGGGCCTGGTGGCGTACGAGACCGAATCGCGCGAAGGCCTGGTGCTGGATGAGGGCGTGATCGTGGAAATCGTGCGGCCCGGCACCGGCGACCCCGTGCCCGAGGGCGAGGTCGGCGAGCTCGTGGTGACCGCCTTGAACCCCGACTATCCGCTGATCCGCTTCGGCACCGGCGACCTCTCGGCCCTGCTGCCCGGCCACTGCCCCACGGGCCGGACCAACACCCGCATCAAGGGCTGGATGGGCCGTGCCGACCAGACCACCAAGATCCGAGGCATGTTCGTGCACCCTTCGCAAGTGGCCGACATCGTGCGGCGCTTTCCCGAAGTGCTGCGGGCGCGCCTGGTGGTCGCCGGCGAAATGGCCAACGACAGCATGACCCTGCAAGTCGAGGCCACCGGTGCACCCCAGGGCCTGGAAGCCCGCATCGGCGAAGCCATCCGCGATGTGACCAAGCTGCGCGGCGACGTCAAGGTCGTTGCGCCGGGCAGTTTGCCGAATGATGGCAAGGTGATTGAGGACGCGCGTAGCTACCGGTAGGCCCCGTCGGAGCCTGCCCACCCGGGCAGTAGACGCGGCCCGCGATGGCCTCGCACAATGAAGCCATCCCAGGAGTTCCGATGGCTACCAATACTTCATCATCACCCCTTGAGCAGCTTTCCACCTTGATGGCCGAAGCGGTGGCCGTGGCGTCGCGAAGTGTGGTCGCGGTGCACGCGGGGCGCGCGCGTTCGAGTGGATTCGCCTGGCGCGCAGGATTGGTTGTCACCTGCGAAGAGGCGCTTGCCGAGGACGAGGACGTGCAGGTCTCTTTGCCGGGCGGCGCGAGCGCGCCGGCCGTCGTGGTCGGCCGCGATGCCAGCACGGACATCGCCTTGCTGCGCATCGACGACAAGCACAGCGCGCAGCTGCCACCGATCGCACTTGATGGCGCCACACTTGTGCAGGCGGGAGCAATCGTCCTGTCGGTCGGATCCCTCGAAGGCGCCGCCGTTGCCGCGGCCGGTGCGGTCGCGTTGGCCGGACCTGCCTGGCGCAGCCTGCGCGGGGGCGACGTCGACGCCAGGATCGAGCTTGACCTGATGTTGCGCCGCAGTGCCGAAGGCGGCATCGTGTTGGACGCGGGTGGCCGGGCCATCGGCATGGCCGTGTTCGGGCCGCGCCAGCGCGTGCTCGTCATTCCGGCTGCGACGATAGAGCGCGTCGCGGCACTGATCGAGGCGCACGGCCGCGTGCCGCGCGGCTACCTGGGGCTCAGCCTGCAGCCCGTGCGGGTGGCCCACGCCGGCGTCGGCGCGATGGTCATGGACGTCGCCGACGGCAGCCCGGCGGCGGCCGCGGGGCTGCACCAGGGGGATGTGATCCTGTCCTGGAATGGGCAGCCGGTCCGCAGCGTTCGCATGCTGCTGCGGGCGCTGGGTCCGGCCAGTGTCGGCTCCATCATCACGCTGTCGCTCAAGCGCGCCGGCGAGGCCTTGGAGCTGAAGCTGACGGTGGGCGAAAGGCCGGCCGATTGAACGCGAGCACGCCCGCAGCGTCTATCGTGATCGCACTGGAGATCGCGGATCCGGTGTTGTCGGAGCGCCTGGCTGCCGCCCTGGCAAAGGTGCCGGGCGTGCGCCTGGCCCGGCTGGGTGAGGCGGCCGACGTCGCCCTGGTGGCGGCCGGGACGGCGGTCACGGCGCTGCCGGTGGACGCCGAGGTGGTGCCGACCAAGCGCGAGATCGAGGTGCTGGCGCTGATGGCCGAGGGGGCGTCCAACAAGGCCATCGCGCGGCGCCTGGGCATTTCCGTCCACACCGCCAAGTTCCATGTCGGTTCATTGATCGACAAGCTGGACGCCACCGGGCGCACCGACGCTGTCGCCCACGCTGTGCGACTGGGGGTCATTCATCTTTGAGGCGTGCCGCTGAGATTCAACCCTTGACGCGCGCCACGTCGCGCAACGACGCGCCGGCCATGCGGGGCTGGGCTTGCGTCGGCTGAAGGCGCACCAGGTGCTGCGGCACGGGCGGGCGCACGCTGCCCAGCGTGGCCAGCGGCCGACCCGACAGCGCCCATTCGCTGACGCCGCCGACCAACCAGTTCACCCGCCCCGTGGCGTATTGCAGCAGGCTGGCTTGCAGGCGCTGGGCCTGCGCATCGCCGGCGTGGCCCACGACCAGCACTTCACGCGAAAGATCGATGCCACGGCTGGACACCAGCTGCTGCAAGACCGCGCGCTCATCGGTGCCTGCGGCATCGGGCACGGACACCGCGCCGGGCAGATGGCCCCGGGCATAGTCGGCTACCGAGCGGATATCGACCACCACCGCACCGCGTTCCACGGCCAGTGCCGCCGCGTCTGCGGAGACCGCCAGCGACAGGGGGGCGAGCGAGCTGGGGGCGAGGGCAGCGTCCGAAGCTTGCGCCATGGCCGCGGGCGCCAGCAAGGCAAACAGCAAGGTGGTCAAGGCGTGTTTCACGGGGGGACGGCTTTGAGGGGAGGAGCCTGCACTCTAGAGAAGAGCGCCGAGGCGGTCCAATATAAAAAGGCGATTAGCTAATACCCGCGTCCACATAAGGCCCGCAACCCTTTGATACACAAGGGAATTCCCCGGGCCTGCCCTAAGTAGTTCCCTCGATATCCGGCCCGGTTTTGGCGGCTAGCATTCAACGGTTATCCAAGGAGACATTCTCATGAAGACGCTATTGAAAACCCTGATGCCCCTGGCCCTGCTGGCCGCGGCCCTGCCCGGCGCCCAGGCCGCCGACTTCCCGATCAAGGACAAGGTCATCACCATCGTGGTCCCGTTCACTGCGGGTGGCCCGACCGACCGCGTCGCGCGCGACCTGGCCGAAGCCATGCGCAAGCCGCTGGGCGGCATCAGCATCGTGGTGGACAACGCGGCCGGCGCCGGCGGCTCGATCGGCGCGAACAAGGTGGCCAAGGCCAATCCCGATGGCCACACGCTGCTGTTGCATCACATCGGCATGTCGACCATGCCCACCCTGGTGCGCAACATCCCGTTCAAGGTGGACAGCGACTTCGAATACCTGGGCCTGGTCAACGACGTGCCCATGACGCTGATCTCCAAGCCCAGCATGCCCGCCACCAACTACAAGGAACTGGTCGGCTGGATCAACCAGAACAAGGGCAAGATCAACCTGGGAAATGCCGGTGTCGGCTCGGCTTCGCACCTGTGCGGCCTGCTGCTCCAGAATGCGCTGCAGGTCGACATGACGCCCGTCCCCTACAAGGGAACGGCGCCCGCCATAACCGACCTGATCGGCGGCCAGATCGACATCATGTGCGACCAGACCACCAACACCACATCGCAGATCGAAGGCAAGAAGGTCAAGGCCTTTGCCGTGACGACCCCCAAGCGCCTGACGACACCGGCGCTGAAAGACCTGCCCACCTTGCAGGAGTCCGGCCTGAAGGACTTCCAGGTCACGATCTTCCATGGCCTGTACGCACCCAAGGGCACGCCTGCCGATGTGCAGAAGAAGCTCAATGACGCGCTGAAGGTGGCGCTCAAGGACGCCGACTTCATCAAGAAGCAGGAAGGCCTGGGCGCCGTGGTGGTGACCGACAAGCGCATGGAGCCGGCCGAGCACAAGAAGTTTGTGGCTGGCGAAATTGCCAAGTGGAGCCCTATCATCAAAGCGGCCGGCGTCTACGCTGACTGAAAGCTCCCCCCGAAGCCGTCGACGCCCTGTGGGGCCCGGCGGCTTTTTTGCGCGTGGGTTACGCTAGGGGCGAAGGAGTGTGACAAACGATGGCAAGTAAAAGAACCTGCGTGATCACCGGCTCGGCGAGCGGCATTGGTGCGGCCACGGTGCTGGCGCTGGCGCGCGCCGGCTATGACACTTTCGGCCTGGATCTGAACGAAGCAGGGGCCGAGCAGGTCGCCATGCAGGCGGAGCTGGAATGGCCCGGCACCCGGCACGGTTCGGTGCGTTGCGACGTGGCCGAAGAGGCCCAGGTGCAAGCCGCGTTCGAGCGGGCCACCAGCTTCCTTGGGCACATCGATGCGCTGGTGACCAGCGCCGGCGTGGTGGACACCACGCCCTTCATGGAGTTGAGCGTGGAGCAGTTCCGCCGCATCCACGACATCAATGTCGTGGGCACCTGGCTTTGCATGCGCGAGGCAGCCAAGCGCATGCTGCCCGGCGGCGCGATCTGTGCCATTGCCAGCATTGCCGGCTTGCGCGGCGGCGGGCTGTCAGGCACGGCGGCGTATGCGGCGAGCAAGGGCGGCGTCATTGCGCTGGCCAAGAATGCGGCGCGCGTGCTGGCCGCCCAGGGCCTGCGCGTCAATACCCTGTCGCCTGGCGCGACCGATACGCCGATGATTGCCGGCCCGCTCGCAGACCCGGCGCATCGCCAGCGCATCGAAAGCCTGGCGGCGCAGCGGCGCATCGGGCACGCGGACGAAATCGCCCCGGGCATCGTCTATCTGCTGTCGCCCGAGGCCAGCTTCACGCACGGCGTGAACCTGGTGGTCGACGGTGGGATCGTGATCTGATGCAAGGCAAGCCGCGACCGCAGTGGGAGGAGGGCGTTGCGGTGGCCAGCATGGCGCTGCTGGTGGTGATCACCCTGCTCAACGTGCTGACCCGCTATTTCACCGACGAATCCTTTGCCTGGACCGAGGAGCTCTCGGTGTTCCTGATGGTGGTGATGACACTGGCCGGCGCCAGCGCGGTGGCGCAGCGCGACCGGCACATCCGCATCGAGTTCTTGCTCAGCCGGCGCCGCGCCGGCGAAGAGGCCGTGCCGCGGCGCGGGCTTTGGTTGTTCGGCGCCTTGGCCACCAGCCTGGTGTTCATGCTGCTCGCGGTGCTGTTCGGGCGCTGGGTGTGGGACCAGTACCGTTTCAGCGAGACATCGATGGGCCTGGGCGTGCCGCTGTGGTGGTATGGCGCCGCCATTGCGCCGCTGTGCCTGGCCATTGCGGCGCGCGCCTTCTCGGCGTTTGTGCGGCTGCTGCGTCATGAATCCCCGGGCGCCGGGGACAGCGCGTGATCGCCGCTTTCCTGCTGGTTTCCTTTTTCGCGCTGATGCTGGCGGGCGTGCCCATCGCCACCTCGCTGTTGCTCAGCAGCCTGGTGTCGATTGCCTGGGCCAATGCCGATGCGCAATGGCTTGGCCTGCTGGCCGGGCCGCAGAACTTCTATTCGGCGATTGCCAAGTACCCGCTGCTGGCGCTGCCGATGTTTGTGCTGGTCGGCTCGATCTTCGACCGCTCCGGCGTGGCCCAGCGCATGGTGACTTTCGCCATCGCCTGCGTCGGCCGCGGACCGGGCATGCTGCCCACGGTGGCCATCCTGGTGGCCATGGTGCTGGGCGGCATCAGCGGATCAGGCCCCGCCAACGCGGCGGCGGTGGGCGGCGTGATGATCGCGGCGATGTCGCGCGCCGGTTACCCGGCGCCGTTTTCCGCCACGGTGGTGGGTGCGGCCGCGGCCACCGACATCCTGATTCCGCCCAGCATCGCCTTCGTGCTCTACAGCGTGCTGGTGCCCGGGGCTTCGGTGCCGGCCTTGTTTGCCGCCGGCATGGTGCCGGGCGTGATGGCCGGTGTTGCGCTGATCGTGCCGGCGGTGTGGCTCTCGCGCCGGCACGGCTTTGGCGCCGGCGAGCGAGCCTTGCCCAGGCCACCGTTCTGGGCTTCGCTGCGCGCCGCGTCCTGGGGGCTGGCCGCGCCGGTCCTGATCCTGGGTGGCATGCGCCTGGGCTGGTTCACGCCGACCGAAGCGGCCGTGGCGGCCGTGGCCTACGGCCTCTTTGTCGGCATGGTCATTCATCGCAGCATCGGCCTGCGCGATCTTTACGGAATCTTTCGCGAGGCGGCTGAAATCTCGGCTGTCATCATGGTCATTCTTGGGGCTGCGGGTGTCTTCAGCTACGCCATCAACACGCTGGGGGTGGCCGACCCGATCGCCGATTGGGTTCGCGCCGCCGGCCTGGGCAGCGCGGGCACGCTGGCCTTGGTGCTGCTGGCGCTGCTGGTGGTCAGCATGTTCATCGACGGGGTTTCCATCTTCCTCATCTTCGTGCCCCTGCTGTACCCGGTGGCCAAGGCATTCCAGTGGGACCTGGTGTGGTTCGGCGTGCTGCTGACCCTGGTGGTGGCCAAGGCGCAGTTCACGCCGCCGCTGGCGGTGAACCTGATGGTGAGCTGCCGCATGGCCGGCGTCAGCGTGGAAAGCACCGTGCCGTGGGTGTTATGGTTTATCACGAGTTTCCTCGTGATGATTGCGGCTGTATTCTTCTATCCCGAGCTTGCGCTCTGGCTGCCCAGGCACCTGGGCTACTAGGGCATCGGAAAAGGAGAGTCGTCATGCTAAGGCGTTCCCTGGGTTCTCTGGCGGCTGTCGCGGCTGCCTCGGTCGCGCTTCCCCGCTATTTGTTTGCCCAGTCGGCCTACAAGGCCGAGTACAAGATGAGCACGGTGGTACCCCCGGCCTTTGCCTGGGGCCGCGGGGGAGAAATCTTCGGCAACCTGGTGCGCGAGCGCACCGGCGGGCGCATCAACATCAAGCAGTATCCCGGCGCTTCCCTGGTGCAGGGCCAGCAGGACCGCGAGTTCTCGGCCATGCGCCAGGGCGTCATCGACGTGCTGTGCGGCGCGCCCATCAACTGGAGCGGCACGGTGCGCGAGCTCGGCTTGTTCACCTTGCCTTTCCTGTTCCCCGACCACAAGGCCTGGGATGCGGTGATGGACAGCGAGGTGGTGCAAAAAGAGTATTTCGACCTGGTGCGCAAGGCCGGTGCCGAGCCGCTGGCGGTGGGCGAAACCGGCTACCGCCAGATCAGCAACAGCAAGCGGCCGATTCTCAAGCCCGATGACCTGAAGGGCATCAAGATTCGCGTGGTGGGCACGCCCATGTACGGCGAGATCATGAGCGGCATGGGCGCCAACCCGACCTTCATGAGCTGGGCGGACGCCCAACCGGCGCTGGCTTCCGGCGCGGTGGATGCGCAGGAAAATCCGCTGGAGGTGTTCCTGGCCGCGAAGATCCACACCCTGGGCCAGAAGTACGTGACCAA
>DATILI010000218.1:0-2949 GCA_035476635.1 Burkholderiaceae bacterium
TTGCGGTCGACGCAGGTGATGAGCACCGGCAGGTTGTCGGCGATTCCCCGCAGGCGCTGCTCGCTCGTGCGCTGGCGCAGTTCGGCCTGCTTCAAGGCGGTCACATCGAAGGTCATCAGGTAAAAGCCGCGTGGCGCATCCGGCCCCTCGAGCTGCTCGGGTACCAGATGCGCCTGGTAGTAGACGTCGGCGCCTTTTCGCTGCACCTTGCCTTCGAACTGAACCGTCTCTCCTTGCAATACCTTTCGCAGATAGGGCAGGTGATGGTCGTAGTTCTCTTCGCCCAGCGCCGAGCGCAAGCTGTGCTGCGCGAGCTCCTCGCGCCGGATGCCGTGCCAGCGCAAGGCCGGGTCGTTGGCGAACTGGCAACGCTCCTGCGCGTCGAAATGGCCGATCAGTGCGGGGATATTGTTGGTGATGTCGCGCAGTCGCCGCTGCAGATCGTCGTGCCTTCGATGCGCCCACCGAATGAATCCGCCGATGGCGACTACCACCAAGGCTGTTGCCAGCAAGGAGAGCAAGAACAGGTGTTCGCGCCGGCGCCCCGGAAGGCCGGAATCCTGCTCGGCGACAACGGCGAGCAGGGCCGGCAGCCATAGCGCGGCGATGAGCAACAGACCCAGAGCCAATGGGCCCAATGTCAGCCAAGCCGGGCTATGACGGGACAAGTGCAGAGCCGGTTTTGCCATGGAACACTTTCATGGTCGACAACCAACATACGCGAAAGCCTTTGCCGCAACAAGCGGGAGTTCCGCTGCCCGCGAGGGCCTCGGTCAAAGTAAGATGCTTCGTTCTGCACAATTTGCGCTGGCTGGCCAAACAAAAAAATCAAGGAAGAACGATCCCATGGCAGTGACCGCTACCGCCGACCAAGGGCCTGCGTTCAAGCGCATCAAGACGCACATCCTGGATCGCATCCAGGCCGGGCAATGGAAGGAAGGCGACACGATCCCGTCCGAGCAGGCGCTGGCGGCCGAATTCGGCGTCTCGCGCATGACGGCCAATCGGGCGCTGCGCGAACTGACGGACGAACAGGTGCTCATTCGGGTGCAGGGTTCAGGCACCTTCGTCGCCCAGCAGAAATACCAATCGACGCTGGTGGAGATCCACAGCATCGCCGAAGAGATCACGGCGCGTGGCCACGCCCACCGCAGCGAGCTGCATCGGCTGGAACGCATCAAGGCCAACGACAGCCTTGCCGCGCAGTTCACGCTGGCGGCCGGCAGCCCGCTCTTTCGCTCGGTGGTGGTTCACTTCGAGAACGACCTGCCGATCCAGGTCGAGGACCGGTGTGTCAATCCGGCGCTGGCGCCGGACTACATGCAGCTCGACTTCGGCAAGACCACCGCGAACGAATACCTGATGCGCGTGGCCCCGCTGCAGGGCGTGCGCTATCGCATCGAGGCCTTGATGCCGACGGAGGACATCGCAGCCATGCTGCACATCGACGAACACCAGCCGTGCCTGGTGCTGCGCCGCAAGACGCTGTCGATGAGCCAGATAGCGTCCGTCGCCACGCTGTGGCACCCCGCCAACCGATACCAGTTCACCGGGGGCTTTTGAGCCGATCTGGCTTCCGGATATTTCGCGGCATCCTGCGGGAATCTACTTAGGAAGATGTATCGACAGTTGGTTCGCCTATGCCTATAGTTGTATAGACATATTTGTTTAATTGAATGAATATTGTCTAGCCAACTTCGGGCGACGCTGATCCGCCGTCCTCTACTTACATCGGAGACATCTCGTGAATCCAGAGTCGAAATTACGCGTGAGGAGGCTGCTTGCCTGTGCCAGCGTGTGCGCCGCCACGGTCCTCGTGCTTGCTTGTGGCGGTGGCAGCGGGGAGCCAGGCATCGCCCGGCTAAGTGCCGCCTCGCCGGGCAAGCTGAGCCACTGCACCGCACTGGCCACCAGCTTCAGCTATCCCGGAATAAGCATCACCTCGGCCCAGCTCATGGCCGAGGGCAGCGTCACTTCCGTGGCAAACAGCGTCACGCTCGCGCAGCCGGCTCATTGCCTGCTTCGAGGCACGACCCCGACGCGCACCGGCGCGGACGGCAAGCCCTACGCCATCGGCTTCGAGATGCGCCTCCCTGAAAATTGGAACGGGCGCTTCTTTCATCAGGTCAATGGCGGTGCCGGCGGTTCGATCGACGAAGACGGCCCGTTCTCGTCAACGCGCGCCTTCGGCCAGAAGCTGGGTGGAAGCCCCGAAAGCAATGCGCTGATGGACGGGTTTGCCGTCCTGAGTTCCGACGCCGGCCACAAGCCGGACACCAGCTATCCCGTCGACCCCGACACCGGTCTGAGCATCCAGAGCGTTGTCTTCGGTCTGGACCCGCAGGCGCGTCGTGACTTCGGCTACAACATGGTGGCGGTGCTGACGCCGGTCGCCAAGGACATCATCCGTGCGGCCTACGGGCGTGGCCCCGACCGTTCGTACATGGCGGGCTGTTCCAACGGCGGGCGCCATGCCATGGTGGCTGCCGCCAGGTTTGCCAGTGACTACGACGGCATCCTGGCCGGCGCACCCGGCTTCAACTTGCCCAAGGCCGTGGTGGCGGAGATGTGGGACAGCCAGAAACTGATGTCGATCGCCAAGGCGACCGACCCCATTACCAACAGGCCCGCTATCTGGTCGTCGTTCAGCGACAACGACCTCAAGCTGGTGTCGTCGAAAGTTCTCGCCAGGTGCGACGCGCTGGATGGCGTGGCGGATGGCATGATCGCCGACGTCTCGGCGTGCCAGTCGGCGTTTTCGTTGGAGCGGGATGTGCCGGCCTGCGCTGCCGGCGCTGCTCCCGATGGCAGCTGCCTGAGCCCGCCGCAGAAGGCCGTGCTGGCCGATATCCTGCGCGGCCCCAGGGACTCGAAGGGCAACGCCTTGTATGCCGATTGGCCGGTCGATTCAGCCTTTGGCACGGAAGGCTGGCGCATCTGGAAAACGGG
>DATILI010000219.1:0-4298 GCA_035476635.1 Burkholderiaceae bacterium
AGGCAACGCGGCCGAACCGGCACGCTATTGCATCGTTCAAACCACGCTGGATACCGAGGCAGCGGCAGAGGCCCTGGCCCGCGCGCTGGTCCAGGCGCAGCTGGCGGCCTGTGTGCAGATCCAGCCGATCAAGAGTGTGTACCGCTGGGAGGAGAAGCTGTGCTGCGAGCCCGAGTACCTGCTGCTGATCAAGACCCGCACGGGGCGGTTCGAGGCGATCCACCAGTTCATCCGGGAACGCCACAGCTACACCACACCCGAGATCATCCAGGTGCCGATCATGGCCGGCTCTGAAGACTATCTGCGCTGGCTGGATGCCGGCACCCGGTAGCGAGCTCCAGGCTGCGGTATATTCCTTTTTCGTGTTGAGGGGTATCCTGCGATGAACGCCTGAGCGGTTGTCCAGGGGGAGCGGCGAATATCCGATGTGCGACGCGGACAAGCATGAGAACCTGCGACTGGATGCCCTGAGGTCGTATGCTGTCCTGGACACTCCGCCGGAAGAAGACTTTGACTGCCTCACGCGCCTGGCTGCCGACTTGTGCGAGGCGCCCATGGCGGCAATCAGCCTGATCGATTCCAGCCGGGAGTGGTTCAAGTCCGTGGTGGGCTTTGCGCTGGCAGAAGTCGATCGCTCCTTGGCGCTTGGCGCGCGATGCCTGCAGGAGGCTGGTCCTCTCATCCTTTCCCATCTCGCCTACGACCCGGCTTTTGCCGCAAACCCTCTTGTTTCGGGTAGGCCGCGCGTTCGTTTTTACGCCGGCATTCCCTTGGTTTCCGATTCGGGCTTCGTCGTCGGCGCCCTGGGCGTCATGGACAGCGTGCCCAGGACCCTTGGGGCGTTGCAGGTGCGCACGCTGCAGGCCCTCGGCGCCCAGGCCATGGCGCTGCTGGAGCTGCGCCGCTGGCGCCAAGGTGCCGCAGGACTCTCCGTTGCCTCGAAGGCGGCAGACGCCCAGTACCGGCTGCTGTTCGACAGCAATCCGCATCCGATGTGGGTAACGGAAGCGGCGACCCGGCGATTCCTGGCCGTCAACCGGTCGGCGGTGGAGCACTACGGCTATAGCGAGGCTGAGTTTTTGTCCATGCATGTCAGCCAGCTCTGGCTGGAGGATGAGGTCCGGGGCTGGAGCGAGGACCTGCAGACCCAGCCCACCCGGGCGAGGTTCGTGGCGGTCAAGCGGCGCCACCGCCGCAAGGACGGCACCGTGATCGAGGTCGAGGTCTCGGCCGATGCCATCCAGTTCGACGGCAAGCCGGCGCGGCTGGTCATGGTCAACGATGTCACGGAAAGGCAGCGGGCAGAGCGGGAGCTGACGCGCATCAGCCGCGCGCAGAGGATGCTGGGCGCCTGCAACGAGGCCCTGGTCCGGGCGACCTCGGAAGGCGCCCTGCTCAAGGAGATCTGCCGCATCACCGTGGAGATTGGCGGCTACCGCGTGGCCTGGATCGGGTTTGCGCACGACGATGCGGCCCAGTCGATCATGGCCGTGGCGCATGCCGGGGCCAACGCGGATTTCATGAAGGACGTGGTGCTGTCATGGTCCGCCGAAGGGCCCTACGGGCAGGCGCCGGCAAGCCGCACCGTGCGCGAAGGCGTGGTGGTGATTGTCGAGGACATCGCGCGCGACGAGGCGTTCAGTCCGTGGCTGGACGAGTTGACGGCCAGCGGCTTTCGCAGCGTCGTCACGCTGCCGCTGCGCGACAAGGCGCGGACGTTCGGTCTGCTTTACCTGTATGCGTCGGAGGTGGCTTCGGTGGGCGCCGATGAGGTCAAGCTGCTCACGGACATGGCCAACGACCTCGCATTTGGAATCACCAATCTGCGCTCGCAAGAGGAGCAGCGGCGCACGCAGGCCGCGGTGCTCAAGGTGGCGGCCGCCGTTTCCACGCGTACCGGCGTGGAGTTTTTCGAGCAGCTGGCGCACAACATGGCCGAGGCGCTGGGCGCACAAGCGGCGTTTGTCTCGCGGCTGTTGCCTGGCGAGCCAAAGCAGGCCATCACGATCGCGGCCGTGGTCGACGCTGCGACCTGCGCGAACTTCCAATACCTGATCGAGGGCACGCCTTGCGAAGAGATGCTCAGCAACGGCGCCAGCGTGGTGCCCGTCGATGCGACGAGGCGGTTTCCCCGCGCCACCAAACTGGCCGCGCTTGGCGCCCAGGCCTATGCCGGCCGGCGGCTGGACAATTCCGCCGGCGAGCCGATGGGCCAGCTCTTCGTGCTGTTCCGCGAGCCGCTGCGGGAGACCGAATTCATCGCCTCCACGCTGCAGATATTTGCCGCGCGCGTGGCGGCCGAAATGGAGCGGCAGGAGTCCGACACACGCATCCGCGACCAGGCCTCGCTGCTGGACAAGGCGCGCGACGCCATCCTGGTGCGCGGAATGGACCACCGCATTCTGTTCTGGAACCGCAGCGCCGAGCGCCTCTACGGCTGGGCCGCGCACGAGGTGCTCGGACGGTCGGCGGAAGAACTGCTCTACGAGGAGCCTTCGGCGTTTCGCGCGGCGACCGACAGCGTACTCACGCTCGGCGAATGGACCGGCGAGATTACGCAGCGGCGCAAGGATGGCGCGCCCGTCGCGGTGGAGGGCCGCTGGACGCTGGTGAAGGACGACCAGGGTGCGCCGCAATCGATCTTCATGATCGACACTGACATCACGCAGCGCAAGGCGGCGGAGCTGAAGATCCAGCGGCTGGCGTTCTACGACCCGCTGACCGGGCTGCCAAACCGCCTGCTCCTGATGGACCGGTTGCAGCAGGCGCTGGCGGCGAGCCATCGCAGCCGGCTGGGCGGCGCGCTGCTGTTCATCGACCTGGACAATTTCAAGACCTTGAACGACACCCTGGGGCACGACCAGGGCGACTTGCTGCTGCAGCAGATCGCCGCCCGCCTGATGGCCTGCGTCAGGGAAACGGATACCGTGGCGCGCCTGGGGGGCGATGAGTTCGTGGTGATGCTCGAGGCGCTGGGCGACGACCCGCAGGAGGTTGCCGTGCAGGCGCGGGCGATCAGCGAAAAGGTCCTGTCCGCCTTGAGCGCGCCTTGCCAGCTTGCCGGCGGCGAGCACCAGACGACGGCCAGCATTGGCATCGCGCCGTTCAGGAGCCATCAGGACAGCGTGGGCGAGCTGCTCAAGCAGGCCGACATCGCCATGTACCAGGCCAAGGCCGGCGGCCGCAATACCCTGCGCTTCTTCGACCCCGGGCTGCAGGCCGCGGTGACGGCGCGCGCCGCGCTGGAAACGGACTTGCGCCAGGCCTTGGTGCAAAACGAGTTCCTGCTGCACTACCAGCCCCAGCTGGACGGGCAGGGCCGCATGATCGGGGCCGAAGCATTGGCGCGCTGGCGCCATCCGCGGCGCGGCCTGGTCTCGCCGGCAGTCTTCATTCCGCTGGCCGAAGAGACCGGCCTGATCCTGCAACTGGGCCGCTGGGTGCTGCGGGAGGCTTGCACGCTGCTGGCCCAATGGGCGGAACGGCCGGAGACCGAAGGCCTGAGCATGGCGGTGAACGTGAGCGCCAAGCAGTTCCGGCACCCGGACTTCGCGGCGCACGTGACGGCGGTGCTGAATCGCACCGGTGCGAACCCGGAACGGCTCAAGCTCGAGCTGACCGAAAGCCTGCTGGTGGAGGACATGGACGCCACCATCGCCAAGATGACGGCGCTGAAGGCCAAGGGCGTCGGCTTCTCGCTGGACGACTTTGGCACGGGTTATTCGTCGCTGGCCTACCTGAAGCGCTTGCCACTGGACCAGCTCAAGATCGACCAGTCGTTCGTGCGCGATGTGCTGACCGACCACAACGACGCGGCGATTGCGCGCACCATCATCGCCCTGGGCCGGAGCCTGGGCCTGGCGGTGATCGCCGAAGGGGTCGAGACGATTGCCCAGCGCGATTTTCTGGCCGATCATGGCTGCGACGCCTATCAGGGCTACCTGTTCAGCAAACCCCTGGCGCAGGATCAACTCGACCTTTATATCCTCGCGGGCAGCCGGTACGCGCTGGAAGGCCCGGAAGATGCCTGATCAAAGAATCCGGTTGAACCAGAGCAGCGACAAACCGGCCGACACCAGGGCGAGCGCCGCAGCCGCCAGCGCCAGCAGGCCGGACACTTCGGTTTCTTTCTTTTCCACCGTCAGGCGCGAACTCAGGGTCTCATAGACCTTCTTCAAGTTCTCCGCGGTGCCGGCGTAGAAGTAATCGGCCTGGGTGCGGCTGGCCACGGCCTTCAGGGTTTCTTCATCGAGCCGCACGCGCATGGACCAGCCTTCAAAGCCGATGGTTTCTCCGTC
>DATILI010000220.1:0-15584 GCA_035476635.1 Burkholderiaceae bacterium
CCGGCACGCTGGCCGCAACACCCGCACCCGACTGGATGCGTAGCGTATGGCCCAGGGCTTTAAGTTTCTTGGCCGTCTCAGGTGTGACGGCCACACGGGTTTCGCCCACCGTAGTTTCGGCGGGTACGCCAATCAGCATGGGGCGTCTCCTCGAATCGTTGAAATTAAACTGACCGCGAGCTTACATGAGTTTGCTTTCTGTTTTTGGAATGCTGTCGCCCGCGCAGCTTCATGCGCGGCTCCGCAGTCCCCATAATCGTGCATGGACACACGATGGAAACCCAGCGTCACGGTCGCTGCAATCATTGAAAAAGACGGGAAATTCCTCCTCGTCGAGGAAGAAACGCCCGAGGGCCTGAAGCTCAACAACCCCGCCGGCCACCTCGACCCGGGCGAATCGCCGGCCGATGGCTGCGCGCGCGAAACGTTGGAAGAGACCTCGCACCGCTTCTCGCCCACGGCGCTGGTCGGCGTCTACCTCTCGCGCATGCAACGGGCAAGCACCGGCGAAGACATCACCTATTTGCGCTTTGCCTTTTGCGGCGAACTGGGCGAGGCCGAGGCCGGCCGCGCACTGGACCACGGCATCGTGCGCACGCTCTGGATGACGCCCGAGGAAATCCGCGCCAGCGCCGAGCGCCACCGCAGCCCGCTGCTGCTGCGCTGCGTCGAGGACTACCTGGCCGGCAAACGCCACCCGCTGGAGTTGGTCTATACCGATCCGGCCGTGACCGACCAAGGCACCGTGCTGGGCGGAAAATAGCGCCGCCGGGGCTGACTCCACCTCACTCGTCGCCCAGCTGCAAGCCACTGAGCCGGCGCTTCTCGATCGCCCACTTGAGCAGGGCGGCGCTGCGGTAGATGCCATGCGCGAACTTGCCGTAGGGCAGGGTCAGGAACAGCGCCATCACTACTCCCAGGTGCACGGCCAGCAGCAGTGCCATGGCGCCGGTGTCGCGCCAGGCCAGCAGCGCCAGGCCGCTGAGGCTGGTGAAGAACAGCAGCGCGATGAAGCCCAGGTCCATTGGCTTTTGCGCCGCATCGCCGTGCATCGGATGGCGCTTGAGGTTGAGGCAGAACAGCCCGGCCGGTCCGATCAGCAAGCCGATGCCGCCGGCAGTGCCCAGCAACACCGGCAGGCTCCAGAACGGGTATGGCGCCTGCCAACGCAGGCCGTAGTGGTACAGCGTGGCGACGCTGGTGGCGGCAAAGCACAGCAGGAAACCGTAGAACGTGCAATGGTGAAAGCGCCGGCGCCACAAGGTGAAGGCATCGTCCGCTTCATTGCAGCCCTGGCCGTGCCCGCCGTCCAGGTACTTCAAGCGCAGCGCATTGCCCGCGGCTTCGGCCAGCGCCGCCCTGCCCGTGCCCTTGGACGGCGCGCCCGGCGCCACATCGCGCCAGAAGCGCGCCACGCCAATCGCCAGCGCCAGCAGCGCAAAGCCGAACACCGCGCCGAACAGGACGGCCAGCGTGTTGTGCGGAAAGACGGCATAGAAGTTGCCCGCCAGCGGCGCATGCCAGAGCGCGCCTTTCGCCTGCACCGCCATTAGGAGGAACAGCGCCAGGCCGGCCGCGAGTGCGAGCGCCATCGTCAATCCGTTGCGCTTGTAGAGCGCACCAAAGGCGTTCGGCCAGGCGTAGTCGTGGTACGTCTGCCCGCGCACCGTGGCCATGGCCTGCGGCACGTTGACGGCAAATTCATGCGGTGGCGCGTACTGGCAGGCATGCAGGCAGGCGCCACAGTTGTGGCACAGGTTGGCCAGATAGTGGATGTCGGCCTTACCGAACTCCAGGCGCCGCGCCATCGCGGGGAACACCGCGCAAAAGCCTTCGCAATAGCGGCAGGCATTGCAAATCTGCATCTGCCGCGCCACTTCACCCTCGCCCGCGCTCAGGGGCAGCACGCCATTGGCCAATGCCTGTGCCTCGCGCGCCAGCGCTTCAAGCTGTTGCATGCTGCGCCTCCCCGATGGCCGCGAACGCGGCGCGTGCGGCCTGCGTGCCCGCGATGCGGCCGAACGCGGTACCGATCGACATGCCGACGCCGGCCGTGTAACCCTGGCCCAGCACATTGCCCGCCATCATCTCGCCGGCCACGAACAGGTTGGGGCTGGGCACGCCGGCAAAGTGCACGGCGGCCTCTTCGTTCACCTTCAGGCCGAGGTAGGTGAAGGTGATGCCGGGCTTGAGCGCGTAGCCATAGAAGGGCGCCGTATCGATGGGCCGGGCCCAGTGCGACTTGGCCGGGGCCACGCCCTCGGTGTGGCAATCATCCAGGGCCGTGTGGTCGAACGTGCCGACGCGGCAGGCTGCGTTGTAGTTCCCCAATGTCTGCATGAACGCGGCTTCGGGCAGGCCGAGCTGGCGCGCGAGTTCGGGCAAGGTATCGGCCTTCACGCCCGGGAACACCGGCGGCATGAAGCGGCCGACGGCCTTGGCGTCGATGATCGAATAGCCGACCTGCCCCGGCTGCAGCGCCACCAGGCGGCCCCAGATCGCATAGCGCTTGGGCCAGAAGTCCTCGCCCTCGTCATAGAAGCGCGCGCCCTCGCGGTTGAGCACCACGCCGAGCGAGACGCAGTCGATGCGCGTGCAGATGCCTCCGTTATACAGCGGCGCGCGCGCGTCGATGGCCACGCAGTGCGATTGCGATGGGTCGCCGATGGTGTCCGCGCCGGCGTCGATCATGTGCTTGAGCAGCACGCCCATGTTGAAACGCGTGCCGCGGATCAGGAAGTTGTCGGCCGGCCATTCGCCGCGTTCGTTCTGGCCCCAGGCCTCGCGCAGCCAGTCGCGGTTCGACTCGAAGCCGCCGGCTGCCAGCACGCAGGCCCGCGCCGCAATGCGCTCGCCCTGCGCCGTGCGCGCTGCGACGAAGCGGCCGCCCTCCAGCTCGATGCTGTCCACCGGCGTTTCATAGCGGATCTGCACGCCCAGTTGTTCGGCGCTGCGGTAGTAGGCGTTGACCAGCGCCTTGCCGCCGCCCATGAAGAAGGCATTGGTGCGCGCCACATGCAAAGCGCCTGACAGTGGCGGCTGGAAGTGCACGCCATGCCGGCGCATCCAGTCGCGGCAGGTCGATGAAGCGCGGATCACCAGCCGCGCCAGTTTTTCATCGGTGACGCCGGCGGTGACCTTGCGCAGGTCCTGCCAGAACTCTTCTTCCGGGTAGGCGTCGATCAGCACATCCTGCGGCGCGTCGTGCATGCAGCGCAGGTTGCGCGTGTGCATGGAGTTGCCGCCGCGCCAGGCACGTGGCGCGGCTTCGAGCAACAGCACGCTGGCCCCGGCCTCGCGCGCCATCAGCGCGGCGCACAAGGCGGCGTTGCCGCCGCCGATCACAAGCACATCGATCATGGTTGCCGCGCTCCCAGGGGCTGCGCGCAGCGATATCGGCAAGCGGTTGAACGGGCGTTGTGCATAGCGCCCAGACTGTAGCGAGGGGCGGCAAATCGAAGAAGCCTCTCGCGTGGCATGAGGCCATCACGAATCGTGATGCGCCAGTTCTGCCCCAGCCCAGCGGCCGGCCTGCATCAGCGCACGCGCGCACTCGGCCAGCACCACTCTTGCCGCCAGCGCCGCCGGCGAGAGTTCATCGTCGGACAGGCTGCACAGCGAATTGCGCCGCCGCGCCAGCGGATCGGTGATCTCGGCCAGGTGAAAGCGCTCGGCCGCGTCGGCAAATCGGCCGACCGCCGCCCAGGGCTGGATGGTGGCGCCCAGGCCCGCATCGACCGCCTCCATCAGCATCGCCAGCGAGTCGATTTCTGCCGCCAGCGTGGGCCTCCACCGGGCCCGCGCGAACGCGGCGTCCAGCGTGCTGCGCAGGCCATGCGGGCCGGTTGGCAGGATCAGCGGCACGCCCTTGAGCTGCGCCATGCGCACGCGGGCGGGCGGCTCGGCCGCCAGGCCGCGGCGCGAGCGGATCCAGAACAGCTTTTCCTCCAGCAGCGGCGTCACGCTCCAGCGCCGCGCCGGGTGGGTATCGAACAGCACCGCCAGATCCAGCTGGCGCGCATTCAGCATGGTCGACAAATGGCCCGAGAGGCTTTCCACCATGTGCAGGCGCACATCGGGGTAGCGCTGGTGCATGGCCTGCATCAGCGGCAGGCCGAGCACCGAGGCGGTGGTGGGCGCCAGGCCCACGCTCACGGTGCCTGACAGGCGCAACTGCTGGGCCGCGCGGGCGGCCTGCTCGGTGTGGCGCAGTGCCAGTTGCGCCTCGCGAAAGAAGGCCAGGCCGGCTTCGGTCGGCGTCACGCCCTTGCTCGTGCGTTGCAGCAGGCGTGTCGCCAGTTCGCCCTCGAGCCGGCTGATTTGCTGGCTCAGGGCGGATTGGACGAGATCCAGGTCGAGCGCGGCGCGGCCCATGCTGCCCAGCTCCACGACGCGGACGAAATAGCGCAGCTGCCTCAGTTCCATGCTTGGATGCCGTTGTGTGGGTGTCCCGACGAATGCCGGGCTTATGGGATGGCTGGGATAATCGCACACCTATGGCAAAGCAGCGCGTGGTGGTCGGTTTGAGCGGAGGCGTGGACTCCGCGGTCAGCGCGCACCTGCTCAAAGCCCAGGGCCATGAGGTCATCGGCATCTTCATGAAGAACTGGGAAGACGATGATGACAGCGAGTACTGTTCGTCCAACGTCGATTTCGTCGATGCCGCCGCGGTGGCCGATGTGCTCGGCATCGAGATCGAGCACGTCAACTTCGCGGCCGACTACAAGGACCGCGTGTTCAGCGAGTTCCTGCGCGAGTACCAGGCCGGCCGCACGCCCAACCCCGACATCCTGTGCAACGCCGAGATCAAGTTCAAGGCCTTCCTCGACCATGCGATGCGCCTGGGGGCCGAGAAAATCGCCACCGGGCATTACGCAAGAGTGCGTGAACGCGATCACCGCTTCCAGCTCCTCAAGGGCCTGGACTCGTCCAAGGACCAGAGCTACTTTTTGCACCGGCTGAATCAGGCGCAGCTATCCAAGACCTTGTTCCCCGTGGGCGAGCTGCACAAGACCGAGGTGCGCCGCATCGCCGCCGAGATCGGCCTGCCGAACGCGAAGAAGAAGGACTCGACCGGCATCTGCTTCATCGGCGAGCGGCCGTTCCGCGAATTCCTGAACCGCTACATCTCCAAGGAGCCCGGGCCCATCCGCGATGAAAAAGGCCGCGTGCTGGGCCAGCACCAGGGCCTGAGCTTCTATACGCTGGGCCAGCGCCAGGGCCTGGGTATTGGTGGCGTGAAGGAAAAGGGCTCCCAGCGCGGCGGCGGGGAGCACGCGCCATGGTTCGTTGCGCGCAAGGACATGGCCAAGAACACGCTGTGGGTGGTGCAGGGCCACGGCCATCCCTGGCTGCAGTCGCTTGCGCTCGACGCCGATGACGCGAGCTGGGTCGCGGGCAGTGCGCCCGCAGAAGGCAGCTATGCCTCCAAGACGCGCTACCGCCAGGCCGACGCGCCTTGCCGCCTGCAATCCGATGCCAACGGCGCATTCAGCCTGCGTTTTCCCGAGGCCCAATGGGCCGTGACGCCGGGCCAGTCGGCCGTGCTGTACGACGGGGAGATTTGCCTGGGCGGCGGCGTGATTGCCAGCGCGGCCAGCGACTGACGCGCGATCAGAACGGAATATCGTCGTCCATGTCGTCAAACCCGCTCGACGACTTGGCTGGTGCCTGGCGTTGTGCCGGGGCCGGTGCGGCCGGGCGCGAAGCCGGTGCGGGCGGGCGGCGCGGGGCATTATCGTAGCCGCCACCATCATCATCGGGCGACGACGAAGATGACGGCGCGCCCATGCCCTGGCGGCTGCCCAGCATCTGCATCTGGTCGGCGCGGATTTCGGTGGTGAATTTCTCCACGCCGGCCTGGTCGGTCCATTTGCGGGTGCGCAAGGATCCTTCCACGTAGACCTGCGAGCCCTTGCGCAGGTATTCGCCGGCGATTTCGGCGAGGCGGCCGTTGAACACCACGCGGTGCCATTCGGTGGCCTCTTTCATTTCGCCCGACTGCTTGTCTTTCCATTTGTCGGTGGTGGCGATGGTGACATTGGCCACGCGGTCGCCGCTGGGAAAGGTGCGCATCTCCGGGTCGCGCCCCAGGTTGCCCACGATGATGACTTTGTTGACGGATGCCATGTTTGATTCTCCAGAATGTGCAGATTATGTCGCCTGGGCTTCGGTGGCCAGCGTTTCGCTGGCAGCGGCCGCGCCCTTGGGGGCCGTCATGGGCCAGGCGACCAGCAGCCACAACAGCATGAGGCCGGCGCAGGCCACAAACAAGCCCTGGCTGCCAACCGATTTGACCAGCACGCCGCCAATGGCGCCGCCGGCGAAAAATCCCAATGATTGCAAGGTGTTGTAAACCCCAAGCGCCGCGCCACGCGCATGCGCGGGCGCCACGCGCGAGGCCATGCTCGGCTGGCTGGCTTCCAGCACGTTGAAGCCGCAGAAAAACACGAACAGCAGCAGCGCCAGGCCCCAGACGCTGGGCTGGCCGGCCATCAGCCACAGGCCCAGCTGCACCAGCGTCACGAGGCCGATGGCCACCAGGAACACGGCGCGCAGGTAGCCGCGCCGCTCCAGCGGAAACAAGGTCATGCCCATCACCACGAAGGAGGCGAGAACCGACGGCAGGTAGACCTGCCAGTGCAGGGCCTTGTCCAGCCCCGCTTGCACCAGCAGCGCTGGAATGGCCACCCACATTGCCAGCTGCACGGCATGCAGCACGAATACGCCGAAATCCAGGCGGAGCAACCCTGGGTGAGTCAACACTTCGCTTAGACGCCCTCGTGGCTGGCCCTTGTGCTGCAGTGGCTCGGCCGGCACCAGCCAGACGACGATGGCGATGCCCGCCGCGGCCAGCACACCCGTCAACGCGAACAGCCCGTTCAAGCCGATGCGGTCCGACAGCAAAGGCGCCACCACCAGCGCCAGGGCAAACATCAAGCCAATGCTGGCGCCGACCAGGGCCATGGCCTTGGTGCGCACCGCATCGCGCGTCTGGTCGGCCAGCAGGGCCGTGACAGCGGCCGAGACGGCGCCGGCGCCCTGCAGGGAGCGGCCGATGATCAGCCAGGTCAGGCTGTCCGCGGCCGCGGCCACGAAGCTGCCGGCGGCGAATATCAACAGCCCAAACACGATCACGCGCTTGCGCCCAAGCCGGTCGGACGCCATGCCGAACGGGATTTGCAGAATGCCCTGGGTCAGGCCGTAGATGCCCATGGCCAGGCCGACCAGGGCCGGATCGTCGCCGCCGGGGTATCTGGCGGCCTCCAGCGCGAACACCGGCAGCACCAGGAACAGGCCCAGCATGCGCAGGGCAAAGATCGTCGCCAGCGAAAGGCTGGCGCGGCGCTCCATGGGGGTCATGGTGCTGGAAAGGGGGGAGGCGGGAGTGTCGGACACGCGGTCAACCGTCTGCGGGTTAGCAGGCACTGGGGTCGTCAAAACCGGCTATTGTCCCCGATCGCGAAACCTGTCAGCAGCGTGCGAGCCCATCCTTCACTATCATGGAGGGTTTTCCCGGACACACGCCATTTTGAATTCCTCCACCGACGGTCCCTACCTTGAGACGCTCGACAGCGGCAAGTACCTTGCCAGCGCTCTGGCGGCCCAGCGCATCAGCATCCGCGGGGCGCGCACCCACAATCTCAAGAACATCGACCTGGACATTCCGCGCAACCAGCTGGTGGTGATCACGGGCTTGAGCGGCTCGGGCAAATCCAGCCTGGCCTTCGACACGCTGTACGCCGAGGGCCAGCGCCGCTATGTGGAGAGCCTGTCGGCCTATGCGCGGCAATTCCTGCAGCTCATGGACAAGCCCGATGTGGACGTGATCGAGGGCCTTTCGCCCGCGATCTCCATCGAGCAGAAGGCCACCAGCCACAATCCGCGTTCCACCGTCGGCACGGTCACCGAAATCCACGACTACCTGCGCCTCTTGTTCGCCCGCGCCGGCACGCCTTACTGCCCCGACCACGACCTGGCGCTGCAGGCGCAAACCGTGAGCCAGATGGTCGACGCCGTGCTGTCCCTGCCGGAGGACACGCGGCTCATGGTGCTGGCGCCGATCGCCCGCGACCGCAAGGGCGAATTCGTCGAGGTGTTTGCCGACATGCAGGCCAAGGGCTACATCCGCTTTCGCGTCGATGGAGCGGCCTACGAGTTCGACGATCTGCCCAAGCTCAAGAAGACCGAGAAGCACGACATCGACGTGGTGATCGACCGGCTCAAGGTGCGCGCCGATATGAAGCAGCGCCTGGCCGAGAGCTTCGAAGCGGCGCTGCGCCTGGCTGATGGCCGCGCGATTGCGCTGGAGATGGACACGGAGAAGGAACACCTCTTCAACGCCAAGTTCGCCTGCCCGGTCTGCAGCTACTCGCTGAGCGAACTCGAGCCGCGCCTGTTCTCGTTCAATTCGCCGGTGGGCGCCTGCCCGTCTTGCGACGGCATCGGCTCGCAGGAGTTCTTCGATCCGGCGCGCGTCGTGGCCTTTCCCTCGCTCTCCCTGGCCAGCGGCGCGATCAAGGGCTGGGACCGGCGCAACGGCTACTACTTCGCGCTGCTCGAAAGCCTGGCCAAGCACTACAAGTTCAACCTGGACATGTCCTTCGAGGAGTTGCCCGAATCGATTCGCCAGGCCGTGCTGCACGGTTCCGGCGAAGAGGAAATCAAGTTCAGCTACGTGATGGACTCGGGCAACTTCGCCGGCAAGAAGCTGAACAAGAAGCACCCGTTCGAAGGCATCATCCCCAACATGCAGCGGCGCTACCGCGAGACCGACTCGGTCATGGTGCGCGAAGACCTGGCGCGCTACCGCAGCACCCAGCCCTGCCTGGACTGCGGCGGCGCGCGCCTGCGGCGAGAAGCGCGCCACGTGAAGATCGGCGAAGGCCCGCAGGCGCGCGCCATCTATGAGATCAGCCGTGCCACCCTGCGCGAAAGCTTCGAGTACTTCCACACCCTGCAGATGCACGGCAACAAGGCCGAGATCGCCGACAAGGTGGTGCGCGAAATCGGGCTGCGCCTGAAGTTCCTGAACGATGTGGGCCTGAACTACCTGAGCCTGGACCGCAGCGCCGAGACTCTCTCCGGCGGCGAAGCGCAGCGCATCCGGTTGGCCTCGCAGATCGGCTCGGGCCTGACCGGCGTGATGTACGTGCTGGACGAACCCAGCATCGGCCTGCACCAGCGCGACAACGACCGGCTGATCGGCACCCTCAAGCATCTGCGCGACATCGGCAACAGCGTGCTGGTGGTCGAGCATGACGAGGACATGATCCGCGCGGCCGACCACGTCATCGACATGGGCCTGGGTGCCGGCGTACACGGCGGCCGCGTGATCGCGCAGGGCACCTGCGCCGAGGTCGAGGCCAGCCCCGACTCGCTGACCGGCAAATACCTGTCGCAGGCGCTGAAGATCGCGGTGCCCACCCGGCGTCATGCGCTGGCGGACATGGCCGATCCGCAATTGCTGAAGATCGTCGGCGCCTCGGGCAACAACCTGAAGAGCGTCAGCGTCGACATCCCCGTGGGCCTGCTGACCTGCGTGACCGGTGTCTCCGGTTCGGGCAAGTCGACGCTGGTCAACGACACGCTGTACACCGCCGTGGCACGCCAGATCTACCGCGCGCACGACGAACCCGCGGCGCATGAAGACATCGTCGGCATCGAGCATTTCGACAAGGTCATCAACGTCGACCAGTCGCCGATCGGTCGCACGCCGCGCAGCAACCCGGCCACCTACACCGGCCTGTTCACGCCGATCCGCGAGCTGATGGCCGAGGTGCCGATGGCGCGCGAGCGCGGCTATGGCCCGGGGCGCTTCTCGTTCAACGTCGCCGGCGGCCGCTGCGAGGCCTGCCAGGGCGACGGCATGATCAAGGTGGAGATGCACTTTCTGCCCGACGTCTACGTGCCCTGCGATGTCTGCCACGGCCAGCGCTACAACCGCGAGACGCTGGAGGTGCAGTACAAGGGCAAGAACATCGCGCAGATCCTGGGCTTGACGGTCGAGGCCGCGTACGACTTCCTGAAGGCGGTACCGACCATCGCGCGCAAGCTGCACACCTTGCTGGACGTGGGCTTGTCCTACATCAAGCTCGGCCAGGCCGCGACGACGCTTTCAGGCGGCGAGGCGCAGCGCGTGAAGCTGGCGCTGGAACTCAGCAAACGCGACACCGGCCGCACGCTCTACATCCTGGACGAACCCACCACCGGGCTGCACTTCGCCGACATCGAACTGCTGCTCAAGGTGCTGCACCAGCTGCGCGATGCGGGCAACACCATCGTGATCATCGAGCACAACCTGGACGTCATCAAGACGGCCGACTGGCTGATCGACATGGGCCCTGAAGGCGGCGCCGGCGGCGGCCAGGTGGTGGCCATCGGCACGCCGGAAGAGGTGGCGGCCAACCCGGCCAGCCACACGGGGCGCTATCTCAAGCGGCTGCTGTAGCTTTTTCGGGGCTGCTGTTACAAATTCGGCGCGGACTCCTGTCGAAATCCGTCATCGGCATTCGACATAGTTGCAGGACGGTTGCAAAGTTGCGACCGTTCCTTCAACCCTCAACCGGAGAACACCATGGCCAATCCTTTTGTACACGTGGAACTGAGCAGCACCAACCTGGAGGCTTCCAAGTCCTTCTACGGCAAGCTCTTTGACTGGAAGCTGGAAGATGTGCCCATGGGCCCGGACATGAACTACACCATGATCCAGGTCGGCGACGGCACCGGGGGCGGCATGATGAAGCAGATGATCCCGAATGCGCCCTCCTCCTGGCTGGCCTACGTGCAGGTCGACGACATCGAAGCCGCCACGAAAAAGGCCGCGTCGCTCGGTGCCCAGGTCATGCGCGAAGTGACCGAGGTCATGGGCGCCGGCTGGCTGAGCATCATCGTCGACCCCACGGGCGCCGTGCTCGGGCTCTGGAAGCCCAACGCAGCCTGACAGCAGGGCGGTGCTTGGGGAATAATGGCTGCACTGCTTTTCTCGCAAAGTTGCCCATGTCCTCGATCACCCTGCGCTTCCTGGCTGAACCCAGCACCGTCAACTTCGGCGGCAAGGTCCATGGCGGGACGGTGATGAAGTGGATCGACGAAGCCGGCTACGCCTGCGCGACGAGCTGGGCCAAGCGTTACTGCGTGACGGTCTATGTCGGCGGCATCCGCTTTCACCGGCCGATCAGGATCGGCGACCTGGTCGAGGTCGAGGCCCGGCTGGCCTATACCGGTTCCACCAGCATGAACATCTCGGTGGAAGTGCGCAGCGGCGACATCAAGACCGGCGACATGTACAAGACCACCGAGTGCCTGATCGTGTTCGTTTCGGTCGATGCCGATGGCAAGCCAGTGCCGATCGACGAATGGGCGCCCGAGACACCGGGCGAAGTTGCGCTGGCCGAGCGCGTCAAGGCCCACCTGGACGCCTCGCGAGCCGCCCAGTGACGTTGGCGCAGCGGTTTTCCGCCCGCGATCTCGCGGCGGCGCTGGCCATCGTCGTCATCTGGGGCCTGAACTTCGTGGCCATGAAGTTCGCGCTGCGCGACTTCACCCCGTTCCAGCTCGGCGCGGCGCGCTATGTGTTCGCTGCATTGCCGCTGGTGCTCCTGATCCGGCCGCCCAAGGTGGCCTGGAAATGGGTGCTGCTGTACGGGCTGTTCCAGGGCGTGGGCCAGTTCGGTTTCTTGTTCAGTGCACTGCAGGTCGGCATGACGGCGGCGCTGGCCTCGGTGCTGATGCAGACCCAGGTGTTTTTCACGGCGCTGTTCAGCGTGCTGCTGCTGCGCGAGCACCTGGGCCGGCCCCTCATGGGCGGGTTGGTGCTGGCCGCACTGGCGCTGTGCTGCTTTGCCATGAATTTCCTCACCGCCGGTGGTGGCGGTGGTGCCAGCGCCGCGGTCACCGTCGGCGGCTTCGTGCTGAATCTGGCGGCGGCCGCCATGTGGGCCGCCTCCAACATCGTCGCGCGCAAGGCGCAGCAGGCCAGCCCCGGCTACGACCCGCTGGCGTTCGTGGTCTGGACCAGCCTGGTGCCGATCGTCCCCTTCCTCGTCTTCACCGCCCTGTTCGACCCGACCGAAACCGCCTGGCGCTGGACCGGCGCTGCGTTCACTTCCTGGCTGGGCGTGGCTTACCTGGGCTGGATCGCCACGATTGCCGCCTATGCGATGTGGACCGGCCTGCTCAAGCGCCACCCCGCGAACCGGGTCGCGCCATTCAGCCTCGGCGTGCCGGTGGTCGGCCTGGGCGCCGGCATGCTGGCGCTGGGCGAGCGCATCACGCCCTGGCAGTGGGCCGGCATTGCCCTGGTGGTGGCGGCGCTGGCCTGCGTCATGCTCGGTGCCCGGCTTCTGGATCGCAAGACAGCGCTCCGGAATCCGGCCTAGCGCATGAAGCCCAGGTTCACCGGATAGTCGGGCCGGCCAGCCGCCGTGCCGAAATGGCCGATGTTGGGCAGGATGCCCGCGAGTTCGCCGTCGGCCACGCCAAACCATTGCGCCAGCGTCGCGGCGTACTGGTCGACCGAGGTGCTGGGCAGCAGGCGGCCCTGGCCGACATGCCACTGGTCTTCAGGGGCGGCGGTGCTGCCCACGCTGACCGGCGGCGCAGTGCCGTAGAACGCCTGGCCCTTGACGGCGCCACCGACCATGAAGTGGTGGCTGCCCCAGCCGTGGTCGGAGCCGTCGCCGTTGGACGACAGCGTGCGGCCGAAGTCCGACGCGGTGAAGGCCGTGACCTTGTCGGCAACGCCGAGTTCTGCGGTGGCGTTGTAGAACGCCGTCATCGCATCGCTCAAGCGTGCCAGTAGCGTGGGCTGTTGGGAAATCAGGTTGTCGTGCAGATCGAAGCCGCCAAGCGAGACAAAAAATACCTGGCGCTTGGCGCCCAGCGTTGAGCGCGCTCCGATCAGCCGCGCCACCATCTTGAGCTGGTCGGCCAGCGGGTTGCCGCTGGGGAAAGCGGTGGCCAGCGCCACGCCGGCAAGGCCGGCGCTGACTTGCGCTTCGGCCGTCACGGCGCGCGCGGTGACCTTGTTGTATTCGTTCTCCAGAACCTGGGCGCGCGGTTCCTGGATCAGGGTGGCCAAGGCGTTCTTCACGGCGGCGGAGCCATAGACATTGCTGGCAACGCCGTTGATCTTGACCGCACCGCCGGTGCTGACCTGGTATTGCAGCGCGGAGTCGCCGGACATGAAGACCGCATTGCCGGCGACCGAGATGCAGGTGAACAGCGAATTGGTGTTGCTGCTCAAGGCCAGGTCGCCGATGTTGCCGCCCCAGCCGACGGTCGAGCCCTCGGGCGAGGAGGACTGCCAGACCGACTGCTGGTCGTTGTGCGAGAACAGCTTGGGCGGCAGCGGGTAGGTCTTGCGGTCCGCGCTGTTGTACTGGGCCTTGGTCAGCGGTACCACGAGCGGACCGACGTTGAGCTGCACAGCGGCCTTGCCGCTATTGAACAGGCCGGCCAGGCCACTCATGGCCGGGTGCAGCGCGTATTGGCGCCCGCCTGGCAACGCGGCCGCCGGGTTCAGCAGCGTGGGCGCCAGCGCCGCCTTGGCCAGCGCAATGCCGCCCGCGGCCTGGCCGGCACCGCCGCCGCGAATCGTGTTGTAGGCGTTGTAGCTGGCATCGTCGTAGGTCAGGACGGTGTTGGCGTAGTCGTTGCCGCCGAACAGGAAAACGCAGACCAGGGCCTTGTAGTCGGTTGCGGTGAAGGCGGCCGCCTCGCCCATGGCGGCAAGGTTCAGCGCGAACGGCAATGCGGTGCCGGTCAGCGCCAGCTGGCCGCTGCGGCGCAGGAAGGCGCGGCGACTGTGGCGTTCGGGTTGGAGCAAATACATGGGGCCGCCCTTTATTCTTATGGCTACTTCTGAACCAGGTACTCGGCCGATGCCATGGTCAGCAGCACGGCCGCGGCGATGCGGTTGCGCTTGTTGCTGTCGCTGCTGCCGGCCGTGACCGGCGTGGCATTGAGCGCGCCGACGATCAGCGCCTGGGTTGCCGCGGAGAGCTGGCCCGCGCACAGCAGCAGGTTCAGCCGGGCGACCAGCGCAGCGGCGTCGGGCGCCAGAGCCAGCTCGGCGGTGTAGGCCGCCGTGATGTCGAAGCCGTTGCTGGCATTGCTGCCCTGGTTGGGCTGGTCGGGCGCGTTGACGAAGATGCCGTTGCGCACCACGTTTTGCAGGTAGTTCAGGTAGCCGCCCACGCTGCTTTCCGTCACGATCTGGAATTCAGGCGCCACCGATTGCGTGGCGGCCAGCACGGTGGAGGGCGGCACGTAGCCTGGCCGGAAGAAGTTGAACACCGAGGGCGAGCGCAGCGGGCTCTGCCCGAGTTGCGTTGCGGGGTTGCTCAGGTCGCCGATTTTCCAGCTGCCCTGCGCCGACTGGATGCCGAACGTGCGGCCCCATTGCACCAGCCGCAGCACGGGCTCGCGCAGCTTGCCGTAGGCGGGGGCCGAGAGGCCGGCGCTGCCGCGCGCCTCGTCGTCCAGCCAGATGGCGGAAAACACCGCCTTCAAGTCGCCGCGCACCCCGGCGCCGTTGTTGTTGAAGGCAGTGGCCACCCGCGCCACGTAGGCTTGGCTCGGATTGCTGGTGACCAGGCGCTGGATCATCTGCCGCCCAAAGAACGGACCGACGTTGGGGTGGTTGAAGATGGTGTCGAGCGCTGTCTTGAGCGCGGCCTTGCCCTCGGTGTTGGCCGCGATCGTGGTGCCCAGGAAAGTCGCCGCCAAGCTGGAGTGGCGGTTGGCGTTCAGCGCCATCGGCAAGCGCGCGAAGTGCGTGCTCGAGATGGTGCGACCGCTGACCGGCTCCAGCGTGGGCGCGTTCTGGCTCTGGTCGAAGTCATAGCCGGTGAACACGCGCGCCAGGTTGGTGATGTCGGACTGGGTGTAGCTTTCCAGCTTGTTGCCGTCCGCGTCGCGCTTTTCGCTGCCGTCGGGGTTGAGCTGGTACAAGCCGATCGACATCAGCTGCAGCACCTCGCGCGCGTAGTTTTCGTCGGGTTGGCGGCCGGTGCGGGCATCTTCCTTCTGGTTGCCCTTGGTGTTGAGGTAGTAGCCCATCGCCGCGTTGAGCGTGACGTCTTCCAGCAGCTTGCGGAAGTTGCCGAAGGCGCCGGCAGCGAGCAGGTCCCAGTACGCGGCCATGGCGTGGCTGCGCCAGGAAAAGTCCACACCGACCAGCGAAACCACGAAGAACTCCGAAAGCGCCAGTGCCACGCGTTTGCGCGGCGCATCGGGCGCGGTCATGAGCTGGTTCCAGACCATGTAGTCGCCGGGATAGCTGCTGTCGTAGTAGGTCGTCGTGCTGCTGATGGTGGCGTAGCCGCGGCTGTCGAGCCAGTCCCATCCGGCAGGCCCTGCGGGTGCATTGAACTGCTGGGTCAGCCATGCTGCATAGCCGGTGGCGCGCACGCTGGCGATGTCGGCATCCGAGGCCGAGAACTGGGCCTGCAGAAGAAAGCGCGCCGCCTGTTCGTCGGAGATGCTGGCAGGGACGGGCTGGCCGGAAGGCGGTGCGGGGGCCGGAGTGGGCTCGCCGGTGGTGCCGCCTCCACCGCCACCGCACGCGGCCAGGACGGAAG
>DATILI010000221.1:0-44003 GCA_035476635.1 Burkholderiaceae bacterium
TCGGCCAGGCGCGCACGCACATGGCCCAGGTGCGCGTCCAGCGCGTCGCTGGCGCGGGCGCAGTCGGCTTTCTTGCGCAGGTCCAGGCCGAGCAAGGTGCGGACTTCGTCCAGCGACATGTCCATCGCCCGGCACAGGCGGATGAAGCGCAGCTGGTGCACATCCGGATCGCTATAGAGGCGGTAGCTGTTTTCGCCCCGCCCATGCGGCCTCAAAAGGCCTTCTTTTTCGTAGTAGCGGATGTTGGCCGCGGTGACGCCGCTGCGCTGCGCAGCCTCGCCGATACGGTAACCATTCAAAAGCTGTGGGTTTGCGGCAGGCATGGCTTGACCTTAAAGTGACTCGAAGCTTTCCAATCATGCCATCAACCCGAGGAAACCTGATGTCAGCCAGCTGCAACCACTCCCATTCACACGACCACGGCCCCGCCGGTGGCAAGGGCGACCCACGCTACCGCCGCGTTCTCTGGGCCGCACTGGCCATCAACGCAGCGATGTTCCTGGTTGAGATCGCCGCGGGGTTTACGGCCGGTTCGGTGTCGCTGCTGGCCGATGCCATCGACTTCTTCGGCGACGCCGCCAATTACGCCGTGACGCTGGTGGTGTTGTCCATGGGCCTGGTCTGGCGCGCGCGCGCCGCGCTGCTCAAGTCTTTCAGCATGCTGGCCTTCGGCGTGTTCGTCATCGGCAGAACCCTCTGGGCGCTGGCACAGGGCACGCCACCGGAGGCGCTCACCATGGGCCTGGTCGGCACCCTCGCCCTGCTGGCCAATGTGGGCGTGGCCGCGATGCTCTACGCGTTTCGCGAGGGCGACGCCAATATGCGCAGCGTCTGGCTTTGCACGCGCAACGACGCCATCGGCAACCTTGCCGTGATGGCCGCCGCGGTCGGGGTGTTCGGCACCGGTGCGGCCTGGCCCGACCTGGCGGTGGCGGGCGTGATGGCGCTGCTGGCCATCACGGGCGGCTGGGCCGTGCTGCTTCAGGCGCGGCAGGAGCTGCGCCAACCGCAAGTGGAGCAACAGCCATGAATGCACAGCAACCTCGCCGCGACGTGTTCGAGGCGCTGCTGCGCACGGCGCATTCGAACCCCGATGCGCCGCCGGCCTTGCGATGGAACTGGCTGGAAGCAGCGCACGTGGTCGGGCAGCCGGATTTTCGGCTGCACCTGCGCTCGCACCAGGCCATGCTGGGACTCGCGTGGCACACGCGCGATCTGCGCGAGGCCGCGGGCCAGGTCTTCAGGCTCGTGCTGGTGCCGCTGGGCCATCTGCTGAACCGCTTGCCCGCAGGCAATACCGGGCGCAGCCGCATCAGCGCATTCCGGCCCATGCCGGTACGCCCGGAGATCAGGCGCTTGATTGAAGTGGCGCGGGCTACAGCGAGCCCATCACCGAAGACGTGAAATCCACACTGCCCTCAGGCTTGCGCCCTTCCGTCCACTGCAGCAAGGTGGCGGCCGGCATCGGCCGCGCGAAGAAAAACCCCTGCAGCTCGTCGCAGCCCATGGCCAGCAGGATCTCGCTTTGCCCCTGGGTCTCCACGCCTTCGGCCACCACGCGCAGGTCCAGGGCGTGCGACAAGCGGATCACCGCGTCGACCACGGCCCGCGCGTCGGCGCTGGTCTCCAGGTCGTTGACGAAGCTGGCGTCGATCTTGAGCTGGCGCGCCGGCAACTGGCGCAGGTAGCTCAAGGAGGAATAGCCGGTGCCGAAGTCGTCGATCGACAGGAACACGCCGATGCGCGCCAGACCTTCGAACGCGCGCTGCGTCGCCTTCATGTCCTCCATCGCCACCGACTCGGTGATCTCGCACAGCAGCTGCGCGGCATCGACCTTGTGGCGCAACAAGGCGCCTTCGATGCGGTCGACCAGGTCTTCCTCGCGCAATTGATGGACTGAAAGGTTGATCGCCACGCGCATGCGCACACCGGCATCGGCCCACGCCTCGATCTGCCGGCAGGCCTCGGCGATGACCCAGTTGCCCAGCTTGCCGATCAGCCCGAAGCGTTCGGCCAGTGGAATGAAGAGCCCGGGGCTGAGCATGCCGCGCTCCGGGTGGTTCCAGCGGATCAGCGCCTCCACGCCGTTGATGCGGCCGCGCTTGCCATCGATCTTGGGCTGGTAATACAGCTCCAGCTGGCCGCGTTCGATGGCATGGCGCAGGTCGTTCTGCAGGTTCAGCTGCTCCAGCGCGCCGGCGTCCATGTGCGACTCGAACAGCGCATAGGTACCGCCCCCGGCACGCTTGGCGGCGTACATGGCGGCATCGGCATTGGCCACCAGCTTGTCCTTCTGGCCGTGGTCCGGATAGACCACCACGCCGACCGAACACGAGATCTGTATCTGCTTGCCGGCGATTTCGAAAGGCTGTGACAGCGCCGCGACCAGCCGCCGCGCCAGCGTGACGCAATCGGCCGTGCTGCCCGCGTCTTCCATCAGCAGCAGGAATTCGTCGCCGCCCACGCGCGCCACGGTGTCGCTGTCGCGCGCTTCGCGCAGCAGCCGCGCGGCGGTCTCCTTGAGCACCACGTCGCCGGCGGCATGGCCGAATGAATCGTTGACTGGCTTGAAGCCGTCCAGGTCGATGAACATGACGGCGAGCTTTTCGGACTTGCGCCCCCCGATGCGCTCCTCGGCCCGCTCGCCGCGCGACAGCGCGTGCGCCAGCCGGTCTTCGAACAACAGCCGGTTCGGCAGATTGGTCAACGGGTCGAGGAAAGCGCGCTTGCGCAATTCGTTGTTGGCCGACAGCAACTCCGCGTTGGCCATCTGCAGCGAGCTCGCCAGCCATTGCGCCTTGCCGCGCATGCGCGTGTCCAGGATGGACATCACCAGCGTGAGCACCAGGATGACGCCGCAGGCCAGCGCCACCATGCCGCCCAGGCCCTGGCCGCCTAGCGAATTGGCGCTGCGGCACACCGTGCCCTCGGGGAAATTCGCTGCGGCCATACCGGTGTAGTGCATGCCGGAGATCGCCGCGCCCATGACGACAGCCGCCATGGCCTGATACAGCAGGCTGTGCCGGTCGTCCACGGCGCGCAACAGGAAAAAGATCGTCAAGGCCGCTGCCGAAGCCGCCACCGCAATGAAAACCGAGGCACCCACCAGAGCCCAGTTCCAGACGATGCCCGGCAGCATGTCCAATGCCGCCATGCCGGTGTAGTGCATGGCGCAGATGCCGGCGCCCATGGCCACCGAACCGAATGCGATGCGCCAGGGGGTGATGGCGCCGCTGGCCAGGCCGAGGGCGATTGCGGAAACCACGACCGCCGCCACCCATGACAGGAAGGTCAGCAGCTCGGTATAGCCCAGCGCCAGGGGCAGCGAGAAAGCCAGCATGCCGACGAAATGCATGGACCAGATGCCGGTTCCCATCACCAGCGAACCGCCGATCCACCAGCCCAAGGCCACGCCGCGCTCCGGCGTGCGGACCCGGCGCGCCAGGTCAAGTGTCACGTAGGAGGCCAGGCATGCGATCACGATCGATGCCAGTACGCCCCAGACGTCGTACTGCGGTGTCAGATAGGACATTCTGGAATTCTATCGATCTGCTGCATTTGTGGCTCGCGACCTCCTTTTAGAGGGGCGGATGCGGCATGGATAATGAATTCCATGCCCCGCACCGCCTCCGCCAACCAAGCATCTGCCGCACTGCCACCGAGCCCGCAAGGCGCCATCACCGACGTTGGCGGCATCGAGGTCGGGCACTTCACCGACACGCGCCGCCCGACGGGCTGCACCGTGGTCATCACGCGCGCGGGCGCGGTCGCCGGCGTCGACGTGCGTGGCGCGGCACCGGGCACGCGCGAGACCGATCTGCTCTCGCCCACCAACCTGGTCGACCAGGTGCACGCCATCGTGCTGGCCGGCGGCAGCGCCTGGGGGCTGGATGCGGCCTCGGGCACCGTCGCCTGGCTGGAAGAGCGCGGCATCGGCTTCGACGTGCGCGTCGGCGTCCTGCCGATCGTGCCGGCCGCCGTACTGTTCGACCTGCTGGTGGGCGATGCCAAGATCCGCCCCGACGCGCAGGCCGGCTACCAGGCCTGCGAGGCCGCCTCCAGCGACCGTCCGGCCGAAGGCAATGTGGGGGCCGGCGCAGGCGCCGCGGTCGGCAAGATCTTCGGCATTGAGCGCGCAATGAAGGGCGGCATCGGCACCGCCTCGGTCACCGTCGCCGGCGTCACGGTGGGCGCCTTGATCGCTTGCAACGCATTGGGCGACGTGGTCGACCCCGACACCGCCCAGGTGATCGCCGGCGCCCGCACCGCCGACGGCAATGCGCTGCTGGACAGCCGCCGCGCCCTCTTGCGCGGCGAGCCACCCAAGCCCTTGCTGGCGGGTACCAACACCACCATCGGCGTGATCGCCACCGACGCGCAGATCACCAAGGCACAGGCGACCAAACTGGCGCAGATGGCGCACGACGGATTGGCGCGCAGCATCAACCCGGTGCACACCATGTCCGATGGCGACACACTGTTCGCACTGGGCACCGGGCGCGCGGGCACCTCGCCGGGCATGATGGTGCTGGGCACGATGGCCGCCGAGGCGACGGCGATGGCCGTGGTGCGCGCAGTGCGTGCGGCACGCGGCGTGACCATCGGCGACCTGCACCTGCCCAGCGCCTCGGAGTTCCCACCGGCGCGCTAGGGGCCTTGCACAGATGCCCAAGGCCTTCCGCCATACCCTGCTGTCGATCCGCGACCTGCTGGCATCGGCCGGGCCGTTCGCGCTGCTTGCGGTCGGCCTGCTGGCGCTGGCGTATTGGTGGCTCAACCCGAATCCGCCCAAGCGCGTGACGCTGGCGACCGGGCCGGCCCAAAGCGCCTATGCCGAATTCGGCAAGCACTACGCCCAGGCGCTGGCCGCCAACGGCATCGAGGTCGTCCTGATCCCAAGCGAAGGCTCTTCGGCCAATCTGCAACTGCTGCGCGAGGGCAAGGCCGACCTCGGCTTCGTGCAGGGCGGCAGCGGCGACAGCGCAGCCAATGAAGACAGTGGCATCCAATCGCTGGGCAGCCTGTTCCTGGAGCCGGTCTGGCTGTTCTACCGCGAGACTTCGGCCCGAAAGGCCACGCCCTCGGCGGTGATCAGCGCAATGACGCAGTTGCAAGGCATGCGCCTGAACGTGGGAACACCGGGCAGCGGCGTGCCGAACCTGATGGACAAGCTGCTTGAGGCCAACCGCGTGGAAAATACCTCCATGCGCCTGTCGCAACTTGGCCAGACACCGGCCACCATGGCCTTTCTCGGCGGCGAGCTCGACGCCATCGTGTTCGCGTCGGCACCCGAATCGCTGATGGTGCAGATGCTGCTGCAAACCCCCGGCGTCAAGCTCATGAATTTTGCGCAGAGCGAAGCCTATTCGCGCCGCCTGCCCTTCCTCACACCAGTGGTGCTGCCGCGCGGCGTGGTCGATCTCGCAGCCGACATGCCGCCGCGCGACGTGCGCCTGCTGGCCTCCACCACGGCCTTGCTGGCGCAGGGCAGCACCCACCCCGCACTGCTGCAGCTGTTTTCCGATGCTTCGCTCAGGCTGCACGGCGGTGCCGGCTGGTTCAACCGCGCGCATGAGTTCCCGAACACACGCACCAGCGAATTCCCGATCGCGCGCGAGGCCGACCGCACCATGCGCAACGGCCCGCCCCTGCTGCAGCGCTACCTGCCGTTCTGGCTGGCCAATCTGGTCGAACGCATGTGGCTGGCGCTGGGCATCATCATCGCGGTGCTGCTGCCGCTGTCGCGCGTGGTGCCGCCGCTGTACGAATTCCGCATCCGCTCACGCGTCTTCCGCTGGTATGCCCAGCTGCGGGAGATCGAAGGCCGCCTCGGCGACGAAGCCGGCGACGCAAAGACCCTGATGGGGGAACTCGATGCGCTCGAGTCGCGCGTGCAGAAAATCATTGTGCCGTTGTCGCATGCCGATGAACTCTATGCACTGCGCAACCATATTCAACTGGTACGCAAGAAGGTTCTTCGGGCCTAGTGCAAACTACCATCCAGCCAGAATCACATTTCTCAGGAGCCTCACGATGATCGTAGAACGCATCTGGACCGGCAATGCCTACCGCAACTTCAACTACCTCATCGCCTGCCCCGAGACCGGCGAGGCGCTGGCGATCGACCCGCTGGACCATGAGAAGACGCTGGCCACGGCCAAGGTCAAGGGCTGGCAGATCACGCAGATTCTCAACACCCATGAGCACCACGACCACACTGGCGGCAACGCCGCCGTGGTCGCCGCCACGGGAGCCAGGCTGATCGCCCACCACAAGGCCGGCGCGCGCATTCCTGGCGTGGACCGCGGCGTGCAGGCCGGCGACGTGATCAAGGTTGGCAAGACGGTGGAGCTGGAATGCCTGGACACGCCCGGCCACACCATGTGCCACGTCTGCCTGCGCTCGCACACCGACCAGCCGGCGCTGTTTTCCGGCGATACGCTGTTCAATGCGGGGGCCGGCAATGTGCACAACGGCGGCAGTGTCGACGCGCTCTACACCACCTTCGTCGACCAGCTGGCTCGCCTGCCCGAGAACACGCGGGTCTACCCGGGCCATGACTACATCGAGAACAACCTGAAGTTCACCCTGGCGCGCGAGCCCGGCAATGCCGCCGCCAAAGACCTGCTGCCGCGCGTGGAAGGCCACGACCCAGTGCAATCGCTGGTCACGACACTGGCGGAAGAAAAGCAGTTCAACACCTTCTTCCGCCTGGCCAATGCCGACCTGATCGCCAAGCTGCGCGAGAGTTTTCCGGACCTGCCGCAGGCGCCGGACGCGAAGACGGTTTTCACCAAGCTGCGCGAGCTGCGCAACAAGTGGTGAAGGAGGCGTTGCCGTGGATTGCGGGTCAAGCCCGCAATGACGGCGAGCGCCCGGCCATCACCACATTGACATAGTCCTCGCGCAGCACCTTGGTCGGGTGCGATGCGGTCACGTGGCCCATGAAGGGCGGCATGATCTCGTAGCCCAGCAGGGTCTGCACGCGCGGCGACATCCCGCGCACCAGTTCGGGGGGCGTTCCGAGATAGAAGTTTTCCTGGGTGCGCGCCCAGGGTTCGCAGTACTGGTTGGAAAAGGCCAGCCGCGGCGCCTGGCTGCGGTTGGCGCCGCCGCGGTGCATCAGCGTGCCGTGAAAGAAGATGCACGAACCGGCGGGCATCTCCACGGGAACCAGCTGATGCTCCAGTTCCGGCCGCAGCGGCGCATCGGCCGCGCGGCTGTTGTAGCTGCCGGCGACTTGCGCGTCGCTCCAGCGATGGCTGCCGGCGATGATCTCGGTGCCGCCGTTTTCGGCGGTGAACGCATCCACCGCCACGATGGTGCTGAAGCTGATCGATGGCCTGGGCCGCGGGATCGGGTAGAACGAATCGTCGTAATGCACCGGCTGCGCGGTTTCGCCGGGGTAGATGCAGATGGCCTGGCTGGCGGTGAGCAGGTAGCCCGGCATGAGCATCGCGTCCAGCAAGTCCACCACGCGCTGGTCTTCAGCGATGTCCTCGAAGACCTTGCCGCGCCCCACCAGGGTGTAGACGCGCTCGGTCTGGAAACCCTCGAAGTTGTTGCGGCCCGAATGGCTGCGCAGATGCGGCGCCAGGCCTTCCCGAACTTGGCGCAGGCGCTCTTGGCTGAGGAAGTCCGGAATGATCGTGTAGCCCTGCGCATCCAGCGCGGCCAGATGGTGCGCCACGTCCCATGCCGGGGACTTTTGTGTTGGGGGGGTCTCTGCCGTCGGCAGGGTCATGGTGATGTCTCCGCTTGGATGTTGTTTCAACATCATCCCTTCAGAGCGGCGCATGATCAAGCACCTGGGTGTCGCCTTTGTACTAGCGGCGCAGCATGTGAAAGTCCAGCAGCCGCGTTGCGATCACCGTCTCGGCCAGGAAGCACAGCAGCGCCAGCAGGAAGCAAACCACGCCGGCAAGAAAGCTGCCGACGGCAAAGCGGTTGATCTGGAAGGCCGTGGTCTCGCCCAGGAACAGCACGATGATGGTCACGCCGATCAGGAAGGCGCAGCTCGTCAGCAGCGCGATGCAGCCGTTGGCCAGGCGGCCGCGAAAGCGCAGGTCCCCCAGCTCGGCATAGGCCCGCTGCAGCGCGGCCTCGTCGCTCGTGTCGCGGGCCCGGTCTTCCACCGTGCGGGCGCGGTCGATGATGCGCGCCAGCCGGCCGGCCACGGCGCCGATCATGCCGGACACCGCCGTCAGCAGGAACACCGGCGCCACGGCCAGCTGGATGCCGTGCGTCACGGCGCTGGCGTCGAGGGGAAAAGCCATGGCTTGCACCTTTGCAATGATGAGAAAGAAGACGGCGCCCATTATTGACCACAGGCCGGCGCCCGATTTGCGTGCCGGGTTATCCTGCGCACCATTCGCCTGAACCATGCACACCACCCACATCACGCCTTCCAAGGAGCAGATCGCGCTGCTCGATCCGTTCGACCGCCTGGGCCTGGACCGCATCGCGCTGGTGGCCACCAAGCGGCAGGCCGAACAAGCCCGCGACGAACTGGCGAGCGCGCAAGTCTGGGGCTTCGACACCGAATCGAAACCCACCTTTGCCAAGAACGAAGTGTCCGAGGGTCCGCACATCGTGCAGCTGTCCACGCTGGAAAAGGCCTATGTGTTCCAGCTGCATGACCCGGACTGCCGTCTCGTGGCGGCGGCACTTCTGGCCCTGCCCGGCGCCACCAAGGCCGGCTTCGGCCTGGGCGACGACCGCAAGCGCATCGCCTCCAAGCTGGGCGTGGAGCCCGAGGGCGTGCTGGACCTCAACACCGTATTCCGCCAACGCGGCTGGCGCAAGGACATGGGCGTCAAGGGCGCGGTGGCGGTACTGTTCAACCAGCGGTTCATCAAGTCGCGCAAGGCCACCACATCCAACTGGGCCAACCAGCGCCTGACGGAAGCGCAACTCGTCTACGCGGCCAACGATGCCTATGCCGCGCTGCGCGTGTACTACGCGCTGGGCCTGGCGTGAGCGTCAAGCCCTGGCAGGTGGCGGCGGCCGGGATGGTTTCCCTCGCTGTGGCGATGGGCATCGGCCGCTTTGCCTTCACGCCCCTGTTGCCGATGATGCTGGCCGACGGCGTGATCAATCTCGCTACCGCCAGCTGGCTGGCCAGCGCCAACTACCTCGGCTACCTGGTAGGCGCGCTGCTGTGCATGCTGCAGCCCTGGATCTGGCGCAGGCTGGGCAACCCGGCGCCCTTGAAAGGCCCGGCCTGGGTGCGCGGCGGGCTGGTGGCCACGGGGCTGTTGACCATCGGGATGGCGGTGCACTGGAGTGCCGCCTGGCCGGTGCTGCGCTTCGCCGCGGGGGTGGCCAGTGCCGTGGTGTTCGTCTACACCTCGGGCTGGTGCCTGGGCCAGCTCGCGCGGCTGAAGGTACCGGCCATGGGCGCGCTGATCTACACCGGCCCGGGCATCGGCATCGCACTCAGCGGCATAGCGGCCAGCGGCATGGTGGCCCTCGAATGGTCGGCCGCCGCGGGCTGGATCATCTTTGGCGTGCTGGCGGCGGCACTCACGGTCCTGGTCTGGCCGGTGTTCAGGCCTGCGAGCGACCTGCCCGCAACCACCCCCGCTGCCGCTGCAGCCACCGGCACAAGCGCACTGCGGCCGCATGGGCGCGCAGAAATCGCACTGCTGGCGCTGGCCTACGGCATCGCCGGCTTCGGCTACATCATCACCGCCACCTTCTTGCCGGTGATCGCGCGCCAGGCCCTGCCCGGCTCGGCCTGGCTCGACTTGTTCTGGCCGCTGTTCGGCATGGGGGTGATCGGGGGCGCACTGCTGGCCTCGCGGCTGGCCGTGGCCGTGGACCTGCGCTGGATGCTGGTGGGCTGCTACCTGGTCCAGGCGCTGGGCATTTGCGCGAGCCTGGTAAGCCCCAGCCTCGCCGGCTTCGCCTTCGGCAGCCTGCTCCTGGGCCTGCCGTTCACCGCCATCACCTTCTTCGCGATGCAGGAGGTGCGACGCCTGCGGCCGGCACAAACCGCAAGCACCATGGGCCTGCTGACGGCCGTGTACGGCCTGGGCCAGATCGTCGGCCCGCCGCTCGCTGCCGCCCTGCTGGCGCGCAGCCGCACGCCGGGTGAGGGGTTCACGCTGTCGCTGGAGATCGCCGCGGCAGCGCTGCTGGTCGGGGCTGCGATCTACGCGCTGATGTCGCAGAGGTATCCCGCGAAAACCTAGCCGGCTTTCGCGTTCATGAAGCGCAGCGCAGCATCCGCAAAAGCGCCGGGCAACTCCACCATGGGGTAGTGGCCGCAATCGAGCTCCAGATACTGTCCGCCCGGCAGCGCGGCGGCGAGCGCTTGCGCGGTGGGCGCGTCGATCAATGGATCCAGCGCGCCGTACACAAGCAGCGACGGTGCCTTCACTTTGGCCACCAGGCCGCCCAGGTCCGCATCGCGCAGCACGGCACAGCAAGCCGCGTACCCACTCGGATCGGTTTGCGTGAACACGGTTTTCAGCGTTGCCACGAATGGCGCGCAACCAAGCTGGCAGGCCGGCGAGAACATGCGCGCGACCATCGCCGCCGCCAACGGCGCCATCCCCTGCGTCAACGCGGTTTGCGCGCGCTGGTCCCAGCCGCCCGGCGGAGGTGCCAGCCGGAGCGCCGCGCTGCACAGCACCAGCGCATCGATGCACTGCGGCGCAGTGGCCGCGGCCTGGATTGCAACCATCGCGCCCAGCGACACGCCGCCCACGCTGAAGCGGGAAATTCCCAGCGCCGAAGTCAGGGCCAGCAGGTCATCCGCAAGCTGCGGCAAGCTGCACTCACCGGCTGGCAATTCGCTCCCGCCATGGCCTCGCAGGTCATAGCGCAGCACATGGAAATGCTGCGCCAGCGCGGGCAGGACCAGATCCCAGATGCAATGGTCGGCGCCGATGGGATGGGCCAGCACCAGCGCGGGCAATCCAGGCCGCCCTTCAAGACGGAAGTAGTGGCGGGTTTTCCCGATCCGAAGCGTTGGCATATCAGGGTTCCTGGGTTCAAGTTCTTGTCAGTGATTGCGCAGCGACACCAGCGATTCCAGCAACTCGCGCTGGCGCAGCAGGTCGGCTGCGGCACCGAGGTAGCGCTGGCGGCCCCGGTCCAATACCAGCGCCTGGTCGGAAAGTTCCAGCGCCTGCACCGCGTGCTGCTCCACCAGCACGATCGTCATCCCGTCCTCGTCGCGCAGGCGCCGGATGGCGCTGGCCAGTTCGTGCACGATGATCGGGGCCAATCCCTCGAAGGGTTCGTCCAGCAGCAGCAGCACCGGGTTCAGCATCAAGGCACGGGCAATCGCCAGCATCTGCTGCTCGCCGCCCGAGAGCTGGTTGCCATAGTTGCCCTCACGTTCCTGAAGTCGCGGAAACATCGCGTAGATCCGCGCCAGCGTCCAGCGGCCCGGCCGGTGCGTAGACACCAGGTTTTCCCGCACCGTCAGCGAAGGGAAGATGGCGCGCTCCTGTGGCACCCAGCCGATACCCGCCTGCGCGTACGCATGGGGCTGGCTGCGATTCAGCGACCCGCCACGAAACCGCACCTCGCCCGCAAACCGCCGCGTATGCCCCATCAGCGAAGCAATCAGCGTGGTCTTGCCAACGCCGTTTCGCCCCAGCAAGGCAAGCGTCTGGCCAGCGGCAAGCTCCAGGGAAATGCCCTCCAGCACCACCGCCGCACCGTAGCCGCTGCGCAGGCCCTGCACCTCCAGCAATGCGCTCATACTGCATGTCCTCCGAGATAGACCTCGCGCACGCGCGCATCGTTGGCCACTTCCGAAGGGGTTCCTTCGAGCAGCAGCGCGCCGGCCACCAGCACCGTGATGCGCTGGGCAAAGCGGAACACCAGCTCCATGTCGTGCTCGATCAGCAGCACGCTGATGTCCGCCGGCAACTGCGCCAGCGTATCGAACATGTCGGCGCTTTCTCCCTCCGGAATGCCGGCGGCGGGTTCGTCCAGCAGCAACACCTTGGGGTCGCTCACCAGCGCCAGGGCAATCTCGACCAGCCGTTGCCGGCCGTAGGCCAGTTCGCCGATCGGTCGATCGGCTTGCGCCACCAGCCCCAGTTGGCACAGAACCTCCTCCGCGCGCTCGGCGGCCCGCCGGCGCTTGTACAGCGGCACGAGGCAACGCGTCAGCCAGTCGGCGTGATGCGACTGGCAGGCCGCCAGCATCACCGCCTCGCGCACTCGCAACTGTGGAAACAGCGCATTGATTTGAAACGTGCGCGAGAGGCCCCGTCGCACACGCCGGTGCGCCGCCATCGCAGTGACGTCTTCACCCTGCAGCAGTACCTGGCCCGAGGACGGTTGCAAGCTGCCGGTCAGAAGATTGATCAGCGTGGTCTTGCCCGCGCCGTTGGGCCCGATCAGCGCCTGGCGGGCGCCCACTGGCAAACTGAAGCTGACCGAATCGGTGACCTTGAGCCCGCCGAAGCTCTTGCACAGCTTGCGGATTTCCAGTGCGGGGTTCATTCGGGCCTCCCTTGGTCCAGTGTTGCGAAGCGCTGGCGCAGCGCCGACAAGCCGCCGAGCACGCCATTGGGCACGAACAGCACCAGCAGGATGAGCAACAGGCCCAGCCAGAAATTCCAATACTGCGGCGCCACGGCGGACAGCTTCTCGTGCGCAACCAGGTATACGGCGGCGCCGGCAAAGCCGCCCCAGCGCAGGCCGACGCCACCGACGATCAGGATCACCAGGATCTCGGCCGACTTGGCAAAACTGAAGATGTCCAGCCCGACGAACTGCGTGGTGTGCGCCATCAGCGCCCCGGCCGTGCCGGCCAGCGCCGCTGCCAGGAAGTAGATCCCGCTCAACCGGGCCGGCACGTTGATGCCCATGGCGGTGGCGCGCCGCGCCTGGTCGTGGATCGCGCGCAGCGAAACACCCAGCTCCGAGCCCAGGACCACGCGCGTCAACAGCACGACCAGCAGCACGACCGCCAGCACGTACAGGTAGCCGGTGCGGCCCAGCATGTCGAAAGTCCAGAGTCCCAGCACCGGCCCCATGACAATGCCCTGCAGCCCGTCCGCGCCACCGGTCAGTCCACCGGCCCGGTTCGCGGCCTCGTAGAGCAAGAGGCTGAAGCCCAGTGTCACCATCAGGCGGGACAAGTCCGATCCGCGCACCACCAGCGGCGACGACAGCAAGCCGGCGAGCCCCGCGATCGCACTCGCCAGCACCAATCCGATCACCGGGTCGGGCGTCAGGTGCTTGGACAGCAGGCCCGCCGCATAGGCACCGATGCCGAAGAACGCGGCGTGGCCCAGCGAGACCAGGCCCGCGACCCCGAGGATCAGGTCCAGCGAGAGTGCGAACAGGCCGGTGATCAGGATGTGTGTCAGCAACAGCAAATGGTTGGCAACCAGCCAGGGCAGCGCGATGGCGATGGCGGTGGTGGTGGCGACAACGATGGCAGCGCCGAATCTCAGGCGATGGTTCATGCCGCCCTCCCCTTCAATCCATTCGGAAACAGCAGCAGCGACACCATCATGAGGACGTACACCACGAATGCACCGGCCTCTGGCAGGTAGTACTTGCCGGCCACGTCGGCGATGCCCACGCCCAGTGCGGCATACAGGGTGCCGAGCACGGAGCCCGTTCCGCCCACCACGACGACGAGCAGGCAATAGATCAGGTACTTGATGGGAAAGCCCGGGTCCAGGCCGAACACCTCGACACCCAATGCGCCGCCCATGCCCGCCAGTGCGCTGCCAGCGGCAAACACCAGCCGGAACAGCAGGTGCACGCGGATGCCCATGCTGGCAGCGACCTTCTGGTTGTCCACCGCCGCGCGGATCTGCGCGCCGGCGCGGGTTCTCTCCAACGCATACAGGACGGCCAGCGCCACCGCCAGGCCGACGCCCACCGTCAGCAGCCGGTAGCGGGAAAACTCGAACGGGCCCACAGCCCAACGGCCGCGCAGGCCATCCGGGATGTCCACTGCCTGCTGGCCCGGCCCGAAGGTGAATGTCGCCACCGAC
Source organism: Burkholderiaceae bacterium (assembly GCA_035476635.1). Classification (GTDB taxonomy): domain Bacteria; phylum Pseudomonadota; class Gammaproteobacteria; order Burkholderiales; family Burkholderiaceae_C; genus DATILI01. Next base: position 13,983 of record DATILI010000221.1, read on the forward strand.
ATGGCAACAAAAATCAAGCCCACCGTCATCAGCACCTGGGCCAGCGGCTTGGCCCGGTACAGCGGGCGGTACACCAGCGATTCGAGCACCAGCCCGAGCAGGCCGGCAACCAGCGCCGCGCCTGCCACCGCCGCCGCAAAGGGAAAGTGAAGGCTGCTGGCCAGCGTCACCAGCGCATAGCCGCCCACCATCGCGAAGGCTGCGTGCGCCAGGTTCACGAAACCCATCAGGCCCATCGTGACCGACAAGCCCACCGCGAGCAAGAACAGCAGCATGCCGTAGGCCGCGCCGTCGAACAGAACACCGATCAAGTTAACCATGTTGGACTTTCCTGCGGAACGTGTTCAAGGCGTCGCCATGGCCTGGCACGCGGCCAGGATGTCGCGCAAAGGCATGGCGGGGTCTGACACCGCGGCACTGTCCAGCGGGCTGCGCGTGGCCAGAATCCGTTTGAGCACCGACATTTCGCGGCCGCTGTCGACGCAGACCGCACCGACCAGGCGCTCGCCGCCGTCCAGGCCGAGCAGCGTGAAGCTATTTGCACTGGCGCCCGGCCGGCGCCAGACCTGCGTGACGCGCTGAAAGCTGCCGAGCACCTGCAGGTTTGTCTGGTATTGGTCGGACCAGAACCAGGGAATTTCGTCGAACACCAGCGGCTTGCCAGCCGCCGTGCTCCCGGCTGCGGCCGCCTGCCGGTCGGCGATCTGCCAGGACTCCACGCGCACGCATTCGTTGAGTGCCGGATTGAAATGCCGCGTCACCTCGCCGGCGGCGAACACGTTCGCGTCCTCGGTGCGGCCGCTCTCGTCGACGACGATGCCGTCCTCCACCCGCAAGCCGGCGGCGGTGGCCAGTTCGGTGTTGGGCGTGACGCCCACCCCCGCCACGACACAGTCGGCCATGAACACGCCCGCATTGGTCACCACCCGCAGCGCGTTGTCACAGCGCTGGATCGACGTGATCTGGATGCCGTACAGCACATCCACGCCATGCCGGCCATGCAACTGCCCGATCCAGTCGGAGATCTCCATCGGCACGCTGCGCCCCATCAGGCGGGCGCCCGCCTCCAGCACGGTGACCTGCACGCCCATGGCGCGCGCCGAAGAGGCCAGCTCCAGGCCGATCACGCCGCCGCCCACGACCACCAGCGAGGCCGCACGCGCCAGTTCCGCGCGAATCGCCTGCGCATCCTGCGCCGTGCGCAGCACCTGGACGCAGCCATGGTCGATGTCCGGCCCCACCAGGCGGCGTGGCCGCGAGCCCGTGGCGAGCACCAGCTTGTCGTAGGCCAGCGGCCGGCCCTGCTGCAGAACCACCTGGCCGGCTTCACGGTCGATGTGCGTGACCGCCCGCCCTGTCAGCAGCGCGATGTTCGCGGCATCGAACCACGGCATCGGCCTGACCAGCAGGCGATCGAAGTCCCAGCGGTCCTGGAGAAATGCCTTGGACAGCGGTGGACGCGAATAGGGCGCCATCGGCTCGTCGCCGACCAGGGTGATGCGCGCCAGCGGATCGGCCTTGCGCGCGGCCTCGGCGGCGCGCAAGCCCGCCAAGCCAGCGCCGACAATGATCATTTCGGTCATACGCCCCTCACCGGTCCACACACAGGCCCACCATCACCCGGCCGCGCACGATGCGTACCGGAAAGGTCTTGAGGTCGTGCTCGGCCATGGGCCCGAAGCACTTGCCGCTGCGGATGTCAAAACAGGCCTGGTGCAAGGGGCACTCGATCTTGCCGCCCTCGACAAAGCCGCCGGACAGCAGCGCGAATTCGTGCGTGCAGACATCCGACAGCGCATGAATGGCCTCGCCGAGCCGGTACAGGCCCACGGGAATGTCCGCGATCTTGACACTGCGGGGTTCATCGGCATGCACCTCGGCTTCGGCGCAGGCGTCGTGCCAGACGAACGGGAGTTCGGAGAAGTCGGGCATGGCTGGCCCCTCACGCCGGCTCGGTCTCGCGCGGCGCTGCTGGCCTGCGCGCGGCGGCCTCCTCGGCCAGGCGGCGCGCGATGATTCGCCGCACCTGGATGCCGGCGACATCGCCGTTGATGTCCACCAGCGACCGGCCCGGTGCCTTGTGCAGCATCTCCTGCTGCCACTTCAGGATGGCCTTGTCCTCCTGGAACGTGGTGTCGATCTGCTGGTACACCAGCTCCGTGGTGGCGGGGTTGTCGATGTCGAACGAGTGGGCCGCGGACCAGAAATAGTGCATGCTCGACTCGGTCTCGGGCGTGATGCCGTCGAAGATGCGCAGGCCGAAGCCGCCTTCGCGCTGGCCCTGCTGCGCCCCCTGTCCCACGTTGACGGCACCGGTATAGATGCGGATCAGGCCGCTGAAGTATTCGATCTCCTGCCAGCGGTCCACCTTCTCGCCCAGGCTAGTCACGGACTTCGTGTAGGTCGGCGGCGGCGTGGAGTTGAGCATCCAGCGCACGGCCTTGACGGTGTTGTCCCCGCGCGTGACTTTCATTTCCGCATTGACATGAATCTCCGGATTGCCGCCAATCGTGTTCTTGTGGACGAAGCCCAGGTGGCTCAGGTCCATCAGGTTGTCGTTCATCAACTCGTAGTTACAGTCGATGACGTAGTACTCCTTGCGATGCGCCCAGCCCGAGCCGGGGTTGTGCCAGGGATAGGGAACGATGCTGGCCTCGTCCGCCAGCGCCGGCTCGCCCATCCAGATCCAGACGGCCTGGTCGCGCTCCACCACGGGATAGCTGCGCACCCTGGCGCTGGGTGGCACCGCGACCTGCCCCGGCACCTTCACGCACTGCCCCGCGCAGTCGTATTGCAGGCCGTGGTAGCCGCACTGGATGAGGTTGCCCACGAGTTCGCCCCTGGACAACGGCAGGCCGCGATGGCAGCAGCGGTCCTCCAGCGCCACCGGCTTGCCATCGGCCTGGCGGTACAGCACCACGGGTTCGTTCAGCAGCGTGCGCGCCACCGGCCTTTGGTTGTCGAGCTCATGCGGCCACGCCGCAACGTACCAGCTATTCCTGATGAACATGGAAGACTCCTTGGGAGAGAGGGATTGGAGAAGAGGACGAAGAACCGCTTACTTGGCGTTGCCCGGATCCTTGACCATTTCGAATTTGTCGAACTCGTGGTTCACGAGTTTTCCGCCCGACCTCTCGACCCGGCGGACATAGACGTGGTGCACCGGATCACGGGTTTGCGCGTCGATCAGCAAGGGGCCCCGCGGGCTATCGAACTGGTAGCCCTTGACGGCCGCCATGGTGGCGTCGGGGTCGACCTTGCCGCCCTGCTTTTGTATCGCGTAGGCCATCACGCGCATCGCGTCGTACGCGCCCACGGCCACGAAGTTAGGCAGCATCTTGCCGCCGGACACCGCCAGGTAGTTGGCCACGAACTGGCGGTTCTGCGCACTGGGATTGGCCGAGGAATAAAAGCCCGTGGAGATCGCGCCCAGGGCCGGATCGCCCACCGCAGCCAGCGTATCGTCGTCGGCCCAGCCTTCGGTCGCCAGCACCTTGATGCCGAGCTTGTCCAGGCCTCGTTCGGAGAAACCCTTCATGAATGCAATGACCGGTTCACCGGCCTGCAAAAAGGCGAACACGGCATCGGGCTTCGCATCGCGCACGCGCTGCAGATAAGGGGAGAAATCGCGATTGGTCATGGGCACGCGCACCTCGCCCACGACCTCACCGCCGCCGTCGATGAAACCCTTCTTGAACCAGGTTTCGGCATCGTGGCCGGGGCCATAGTCCGAGACCAGCACGAAGGCCTTCCTGATCTTGTTTTTCGCGGCCCACTGCCCCATCGGCAGGGCGGTTTGCGGAATGGTGTATGAGGTGCGCACGATGTACGGCGAGCGGGTCGATACGACCGAGGTGGAAGCCAGCACGATGAAGGTGGGCTTCTTCGCCTGCGTGGCCACCGGCGCCACGGCCAGCGCCTCGGGCGTGAAGGAGAAACCGGCCAGCAGGTCGACTTTGTCCTGGATGATCAGTTCGGTCGCCAGGCGCTTGGCTGCCTCGGGGTTGGGGCCGGCGTTGTCGCGGTAGATGATCTGCAGCTTGCGGCCGGCGACGGAGTCGCCGTTTTCCCGCAGGAACACGTTGATGCCGTTCTCGATCTGCTTGCCGTAGCTCGCAAAAACGCCCGACATGGGCGCAACGACGCCGATCTTCACGGGCTCCTGCGCCGCGGCACCGAATGCCGTGGCCCCAACCAGGACAGCGCCGATGCCACGCAGGGCTGCGGTGATGTTCATGAACTTGTCTCCTGTAGATCCAAACCTGGAAACTGATTTGGTGAGGCCAAGTCTAGGAATACCGTGGAATAAGTAAATAGAATTAAGGCGATAGTAAAAATCTGAAAATCAGATAGTGGTCCAGGGAGATTTTGAATAGCGGGGTTTTGATGAAACTCGACCTGAATCTGCTGCCCGTCATCATCGCCATGATGGAACAAGGCAGCGTGAGCGGCGCGGCCAGGCAACTCGGCATGAGCCAGCCGGCAGTGAGCTCCGCACTCGCGCGCTTGCGCAGCGTCTTTGCCGACCCCTTGTTCGTTCGCACTTCGCGCGGCATGGAGGCGACGCCGCGCACGCTGGCGCTCTTGGCGCCCACGCGCCTGGCGCTGGGCGTGGTGGCCAACGAGATCTTGCAGAACATGGGCTTCGATCCCGCCAGCAGCGAGAAGACCATCACCCTGGCACTGACCGACATCGGCGAAATGGTATTCCTGCCCAAGATCCTGGAGTGCCTGCGCACCGAGGCGCCGAAGACGACGGTTCGCTCGGTCACGATGCCGGTGTCGCAGATCGAACGCGGCCTGGAAATCGGCGAGATCGACCTGGCAGTCGGCTATTTCCCCGACCTCAAGGGCAACAGCTTTTTCCAGCAGCGCCTGTTCTCGCATTCATTCGTGTGCCTGCTGCGTGCAACGCATCCGATCAAGGGCAACAAGCTCAGCCCCAAGCAGTTCATGGAACTGGAACACGCCGTGGTGAATGCCGAGGGGCGCAGCCAGGAGGTATTCGAGCGCTACCTGCAGAAGCAGGGCATCCGCCGCAAGGTGGTTCTCAACACGCCCCACTTCATGAGCCTGCCGGCCATCATCGGAAAATCGGATCTTGTCGCCACGGTGCCGCTGGCCGTGGGCACCTGGTTCTCATCCACGTCGCGCATCCGCATGGTGCGCCCGCCGTTCGACATCCCGACGTTCGACCTGCGCCAGCATTGGCACCGCCGCTTCAACAACGATCCGCAGAACAAATGGCTGCGCTCGCTGGTGGCCAGGCTGTTCAACGACGAGATGGACGAGTGGAAAGGCAGCGCCAAATGGTTTTAGCGCTGGGCGAGCCACTCCGCGATGCAGCGATTGAACGCGTCGGGCTTGTGCACCATCACCCAATGGCCGGTGGCAAAGTCGTGCACCGCGCATCCGGGTAGTCCGGCGATTTTTTCCAGCCACTGCGGTGACTGGAACATGAAGGGCTTGCGCTTGCCGTAGATGTAGAGCATGGGGCAGTGCGGCACAAACTGCAGCGCATCGCGAAAGCCGCCGGTCCACTGCATGTGGTACGGGTAGTTCATCTGCCAACCGATCTGCGCCGGGTCGGTTTTGCAGCGGATCGCGCTAGCCATGCGCCGCGTCATGCGGTTGGCCAGGCCGGCGAAGCTGCCGCCCAGCTTCCACGCCATCAGCCACGCAATGGCAAGCCACACCTGGTAGGCAAAGATCATCCACTTGGCTTTGAATCCAAGCGACTTCAAATACGCGCCGGAGTTGGTGTCGCCAACATCGACCCCGATGATGCGCGCCACACGGTCCCGATGCTGCGCCGCGAACTGGTAGCCGAAGATCGCGCCCCAGTCGTGCAGCAGCAAGGTGACGGGCTGGTCGGGGCTGACACGGTCCACGATGTTCCTGAACAGGGCCACCATCTGCGCAAGTGATTGCGGCCGCGGCGGCCGGGCTACATCAAAGCCTGGCAGCGTGAAGCGCACGCACCGGTGGCTGCCCCTGAGCAAAGCCACCTGGGCGTCCCAAAGGCGATGGGTGTCGGGCCAGCCATGGATCATCACCACGGTTTGCGGACCCTCGCCCTCGATGAATACCTTGATGCCGTCGACGGCCAGTTGTTGTTGTGTCATCTTCTTGCTGGCTATGTTCCTGTCGGCGCTGCGCCTATCAGATCGTCGTAGTACCGAAACTCGTGGCAGCTCCTGGCCCAGTATTCATTGGTTGCACTGCGCGCACCGATGCCGATCAGCCTGCGCCCGGCGGCCTTGATCTTTTGCGAAAGCGGCATGAAGTCGCTGTCGCCGCCGACGATGACCACCGTTGCGATATGGCCGAAACGGGCGATGTCTTCAGTCGCATCCAGGCATAGCCTGATGTCGGCGCCGTTCTTGGCGCCGCCGCCCGGTGGAAACAGTTGAATCAGCTCGACGGCACTTTGCAGCAAGGCATCGCGGTAGCGGCCAAAGTACTGCCAGTTGCAATAGGCGCGGTTGATGGCGATCGGGCCGAATGAGGCCGCAAGCTCCGCCAGCGCAATCACATCGACCAGCGGCTCCTGCACCTTGAAGCGGTTGTCCGGCTTGCTGTAGGCGCCTTCCTGCCTGGCTTCGCAAAGGTTGGCGTGCAGGTTCTCGAAATCCCAGTACAGGGCAACGGAACGGCTCTCTTCGCCAATTTTTCGGCTATTTGATTCACTGGTTTTCTGGTGTTCGCGCATGTGCAGTTGCCTCGGGGCGGTGGAGTCGCATCCTAGCGCGTCCGCGCGGTCAGCGGCCGGAACATCCACAAGCCCAGCGCCGGGCCCAGCGCCAGCCAGGGCAGCACCAGCGGCATCGGCCACCGCTGCAGCGCAGCCACGAAGATTTCGATGCTGACCACCGAGATTGCAAAACCGATGCAATTGGTGAAGGTCAGCACGCTGCCGACCACGGCGGGCGGCGCGTTCTGCGCGGTCAAGGTGGAGAACTGCGGCGAATCCCCAGCCACGGTCGCGCCCCACAGCAGCAGCCAGGCCATGAACAAGGGCAGCGGCGCCACCAGCATGAAGGGCGCGGCCAGGCAACACGCTGCGCTGGTGCCCAGCTGCAGCTGCGCCACCCGCGCACTGCCGAAGCGCCGTACCGCCAGGCCGCCCAGCACGCAGCCCGCAAAGCCTGCCGCGATTGACCAGAAAGTGGCAACGCTGATGGCCGTGCCGGCGAGCCTCGTGGCCGCGATGAGTGGCGCCAGCACAAAGAAAGCGTAGAGCTCCCACATGTGGCCGAAGTAGCCAAAGACCGAGGCCCGCAGGCGCCAGTCGGTCCAGATCAGCCCCAGGGCGCGCACGTTGATACGGGTGCCACGCACCTGGTTCGGGTTCTCGGGAATGAGCCAGGCCGTCGCCAAGCCGCCCATCGCCGCCAGCAACGAAACGCCCAGCACCACGGCCTGCCAGGGCGCGGTGCCGGCCAGCGCCCGCAAGCCGTGCGGCAAGGCCGTACCCAGCACCAGGGCGCCGATCAACACGCCCATCACGGCGCCCAGGCGCTCGCGGTACCAACTGGCGGCGATCTTCATGCCCACCGGGTAGACGCCCGCCAGCAGAAAGCCCACGCAGAAGCGCAGCGCCAACAGCAGTGCCAACTCACCCTGCAACAGGACGGTCGTGGCATTCAGCGCGGCCCCCAGCAGCGCACACACCAGGAACACCCGCGACGGCCGGAACCGGTCGGCCAGCATCAGCAGCGCGAAAACCAGCGTTCCGGCGACAAAGCCGATCTGCACGGCTGAAGTCAGGCGGCCCACGGCGGCAGCGGGCAGGCCCCAGGCCTGCTGCAGGTCGGGCATCACCGCGTTCACCGCGAACCACAGCGAGGTGCCGGCAAACTGCGACAACACAATCACCGGCAGGATGCGGCGTGGAACAGTCGTCGTCATTGGCTGGCTCCTCTAGCGCATTGGAGCGGCCAGGTACGCAAACAAGCCTTGCACGGGCTCGCGCTGGTCTTCGCGGATGGGATGCTGCACGAGCTTCAAGACCTCAAGGCCATGGCGGCCCGCCAGCTCTCGCAGGTAGCGCTCCGAGTGCGCATAGCGCAGGCTCGGCCGCAATGCAAAGCCGTCGCTGCCGAGTGCGCATTCGGCGGAAAAACAGAAGATGCCGCCGCTTTGGAGGACTCTGCGCACGCCCTGGAAAACCGGCTCCAGGTCGCCCACGTAGATGAACACGTCGGCGGAGAGCACCAGGTCGTAGCGCTGGTCGGTCTCGCGCAGGAAAGTGGCGATGTCGGCATGCGCGAGCTGCTCGTACACGCCAAGCGCCCTGGCCTTGTCAAGCATGTTCTGCGAGAGATCGACACCGTCCAGCCGCGCGGCCCGGGGTTTCACCAAGGGCCCGCACAAACCCGTGCCGCAGCCCAGGTCCAGTGCCGACGCGAACGGCGCGCCCCGCCCATCCAGGCCCGTGAGCCCCTCCACCAGTACCTTGTGCGCCTGGTAATGCAGAACCTTCACGAGGTGTTCGTCGAACTTGTCGGCATAGCCATCGAACATGAATTCGACATACCGGCCCGGCGCCGCGGTGGGCATGGCAACGCCGGTCAGCGCGGCGAGGAAGTAGCCGTTGAGTTCCGCATCCGCGCCGTGCGCGATGGCTTTTTCGAAACACGCGGCGGCTTCTTTCAAGCGCCTGGCATCGCGCAGGATGCTGCCGCGCTGGCTCCAGGCCTCGCCCAGTGCCGGATCAAGGCCCAAGGCTTTCTCACAGGACGCAAGGGCCTCTTCATGACGCTCCAGGCCTTGCAGCGTTTCGCAGCGCAGCAGCCAGCCTTTGGCGTGGGCGGGTTCCATGCGCAGGAATTGCTCGAATGCCGCCAGCGCATCGTCGTACCGGTGCAGGACGCCCAGCGTGATGCCCCGGTGGTACCAGGCGGCGGCGTGCGCGCTGTCGATGGCAATCGCCTTGTCGTAGCAGGCCAGCGCTTCTTCGTCGCGCCCCAGGTCGCCCAGCGCCGCGCCCCGGTGGCACCAGGCGTCCAGATTGCCGGGCTCGGCGGCAAGCGCTTCCTGCAGCGGGCCCAGGGCTTCTTCTGGCCGTGCCAGCCTGACCAGCGTGGCGCCCAGGTTGGTCAGGGTCGAGGCCCGGCCGGGGAGCAGCGCCAGAGAAGCCCGAAAACCGCCTTCGGCTTGCGCAAAACGGTTCGCTTCGAAGTCTTGCACGCCCGCCAGGAACAGGTCCCGGGCTTTAGCGAAGTCCATGTTCAACGCACCACCGCAGCTCTATTGCGCCTTCACCGTGGCCGCCTTGCGGTCGGCCACCACCTTCTGTGCGGTGGGCCGCTCGCCGATGAACTTGACATAGCTCTTGTAGTCCACGCCCGCGGCCAGCAGCAGGTCTTCGCCAAACGCGGCCTTGCTGGCCATGCCCACCAGCGGCAGGTTGCTGAAGGCGGCGCAATCGGCCTGCGTGAACGTATCGCCCGCCACATACGGTGAAAACTTCGCCAGCCGCTTGAAGGCGGCAATGTTCTCCGTGAGCTGCTTGCGGATGCGCGCCGCATTGGCCTCGCTCAAGGGCGCGCCGCCGAAGAACGTGGATCCATACAACTGGCGCGCCACGATCTCCAGGTGCCAGTCGATGAAAGTGACGAGCTCGCGCACCTTGGCCTGGCCAAACGCATCGGCCGGCAGCAGCGGCGGCTCGGGCCAGGTGGACTCGATGTAGTCCAGGATCGCCTGGCTCTCGCACAGCCCGCCCTGTGCCGTGCGGATGAACGGAATCTTTCCGAGCGGCGTGCTAGACAGCACGGCCTCGTCGGTGCTGTGCGTGTCCACTTTTTCCTCGGTGAAGGGCACGCCCTTTTCCAGAAGCGCCAGCTTGACCTTGTTGTAGTAATTGGAAATGGGCGAGCCGCAAAGGGTGAGCATGGGGAGGTCTCCTGACGATGAAAGTGTTCGCAGTCTAGGCGCGCCGAGCAGGTTCACGCTGCCACGCGCGGGACAATTCGCTGCCAGGATTGTGCGCGCACCCCGGACTACGACGCCCGGCTGTTGTGTACAGTGGGGCATTCCAATCAACCGCAGGGTGAACCTCCATGGCGCGAGCAAGTGAATGGGCCGGCAAGGTGTTGGCGCTGGTCAAGGGCGGCAACGCGGCGGCGGCCATTGCGCAGATCAAGGTCGCACCGAGCGTGAAAGACCTGAAAGCCTTGCAGGCCGCCCTCGCCGCCCCCGGGCTGGCCGGGCGCTGGCATGACGTGGACGCCGCCATCGCCGACAACATGGCCGCGCTGTCGGCCCCGCGGCTGCACCGGTCGCCCTGAGGCCGCATGCAACAATTCGCCCCATGACCGAGCGTGCACAAACCCTGGGCGAAGAAATCGCCAATAGCGTGAGCCACGGCGTGGCGTTGCTGGCCGCGCTTGCAGGCGCACCGTTCCTGCTGCTGGCGGTGAGCAATTCGGGTGCGGCCAACATCGCAGGCGCCGCCGTATTTGCCGCCACGATGGTTCTTTTGTACTTCACCTCGACGCTGTACCACGCGCTTGCGCCCGGCCGCGCCAAGCGTGTCTTCCTGAAACTCGACCACGGCGCCATCTACCTGTTCATCGCGGGCAGCTACACGCCTTTCGCACTCGGCGCTCTAGGCGGCCCCTGGGGCTGGACGCTGTTCGGGCTGGTGTGGTCGATGGCCGCCATTGGTGTCACGCTCAAGGCGTTCGACCGCCTTTCGCATCCGTGGGCATCGACCGGGCTGTACCTCGCCATGGGCTGGCTGGTGCTGATTGCGGCGGTGCCCCTGGTGGAGCGCGTACCCGCGGGCGGCGTCATGCTGCTGGTCGCCGGCGGCCTGGCCTACACGGCAGGCGTGGTGTTCTTCCTGCTGGACTCCCGGGTGCGCTATGCGCACACCGTGTGGCATGCTTTCGTCGCCGCCGGCACCGGTTTTCACTTCTTCGCGGTACTGGGTTACGCGGCCTGAGGGCGCCATTCAGTCGCCGGCGCCCGGCTTCTTCGCCGCTTCCACCAAGGCGCGGATCGCCCAGCGCTTGACCTTGCGCGTCTGCGCGTCGTCGAGCTGCAGAACGTCCTTGCAAACCACCATGGCTTCCGTGCCGACGATGAGGGCAAGCGCCTGGCTCAGGGTTTTCAGCGATGCGGGCTTGAACTGATTTCGCGCCGGTGCCAGCGCGGCCTCGATCAAGGGCGTGCGGCGATTTTGCCGGGCCGGCAGCTCCGCGTCATCGCCGCCGCGCGCACGCTGCTCCAGGGAGTGCGCCAGGAACATGCGCAGCGGCGTCTCGTTGGCCAGGATCATCTCGTGCAGCGCCGTGTCCACGCGCTCCACGCGCGCCACCGGGTCGTCTGGCGACCCACTGGAGAACAGTTCGTCGGCCTCGGGGGCGGCGACGTCGAGCGAGGCCTCGAGCAGCAAGGCCTCCACGCTCGGAAAGTAGCGGTAGGCGGTGGCCCGCGAGACAATGGCCTCCTCGGCGATCTCCTCCAGGCTGGGCCGGCGGCCCTGCTTCATGAGGCGCGCGGCGGCCTGCAAAAGATCTTTGCGCGTACGCCGCTTCTGGTTGGGGCGGCCGGTCTTGTCGGCGTCGGTCACGTCAGTCCTGTGGCAATTGCTGCTGGATGGATGCCAGATCCACCCAGACGTTCTCCCGCTTGATGTCGCCGTTGCCGGCAAACTCGATCACATGCAGCAGGCGGAATTCAAGCGGGCGGCCCTTGCCTTCCAGGCCGAACGGGCGGCCCGGCGCCTTGCCACTCCAGAGCGAGTCGTCCACCAGGAAATCCTCGCCATACAGCCGCCGCAAGGTCTGGGCCTTGCCCTCGGACAGGTCGGCGAACAAGGCTTCATAAAAAGGGCGTACGCCCGGGCGGCCGTGCGCGGGTCCCGTCGGCCAGCCGACCACGTCGTGCTCCACGTCGGGGGCCAATGTGGCCAGCACACCTTCCACGTTGTCCTGGGCTTCAAAGCCGAAATGCTCGTCGAGCCTGCGGTCCATTTCGCTGCGCGTCATTGCCATGGTCAGTTCCTCCAGTAAGTAGGGTTTCGCGTTGAGACAAAATGTATTGTAATGAGACATTTATCTCATTACAACATAAAATTTCATTAAATAGGGAAAGCGCCCTGCGGCAAAGGGTCGATACTCCACCCATGCCTTTCCCATCTCTCGGCCTTTCTCCCGCACTCGCCGCCGCTGCCGGCGCCATGGGCTTTGCCGCGCCCACACCGATCCAGGCCGCGGCCATTCCCGCCATCTTGCGTGGTGCCGATGTGCTGGGCTCGGCCCAAACCGGCTCGGGCAAGACGGCCGCCTTCGCCCTGCCCCTGCTTGAACAACTGCAAGAGGGCCGGCAATACACGCCGCGCCGCGTACGGGCGCTGGTGCTCGTGCCCACGCGCGAGCTGGCGGCGCAGGTGGGCGAAGTGGTCCGCAGCCTGGCCAAGGATTTGCCGCGGCCGCTGAAGACAGCCGTGGTGTTCGGCGGCGTCTCGATCAATCCGCAGATGATGGCTCTGCGCGGAGGCGCCGACATCGTGGTGGCCACGCCAGGCCGCTTGCTGGACCTGGTGGATCACAACGCACTCAAGCTTGCAAGCGTGGGGCTCCTGGTACTCGATGAAGCCGACCGCCTGCTGGACCTGGGATTTGCGGACGAGCTCAATCGCGTGCTGGCCCTGCTGCCGCCGAAGCGGCAGAACCTGTTTTTCTCGGCCACCTTCCCGCCCGCCGTGCAAGCGCTGGCCCAGGCGCTATTGCACGACCCGGTGCGCGTGGAAGTGCCCGACACCCCGGCCAACGAGCCGGCCATCCTGCAACGCGTGATCCAGGTGGACGCACCCCGCCGCACCGAGCTGCTGCGCCACCTCATCAAGGAAAACGGCTGGGAACGGGTGCTGGTGTTCGTTGCCACCAAGTACGCCTCCGAACAGGTCGCCACGAAGCTGTATGGCCGCGGCGTGTACGCCACTTCCTTTCATGGCGACCTGAGCCAGGGCGCGCGCAAGGAGGTGCTGGCCGAATTCAAGGCTGAGCGCTGGGAAGTGCTGGTCACCACCGACCTGGCCTCACGCGGCATCGACATCGCGCAACTGCCGGTGGTGGTGAACTACGACCTGCCCCGCTCGGCTGTGGACTATGTGCACCGCATCGGCCGCACCGGCCGCGCAGGTGAAAGCGGCCTGGCGGTGAGCTTTGTCAGCGCGGATACCGAGGCGCACTTTGCCCTCATCGAAAAGCGCCAACGCCTGAGCCTGCCGCGCGAGCAGGTTGCGGGATTCGAGCCCGCCGCGCAACCAGTGGATGCTGCGGCCGCCAAGGCGCCCGGCACGGGCGGCATCAAGGGCAAGCGGCCGAGCAAGAAAGACAAGCTGCGCGCGGCGGCAGCACGCAACGGCTAGGCCGATTCAACGCCGGGCGGCTCATGCCGTCACTGCGCAGGCGGCGCCGCTTCAATGATGATGGGCTGCGGCGCGACAACGACTGGCGGGCCTGCAGGCGCCGTCGCCGGGCCGGTCACCAGCTGCGCGGGCTCGCGCCGCACTTCCAGCGGGGGAAACACCGGGATGCCGAACACCGCCTTCTCCACCTTTTCCACGCGCACCGGTGCGCCCGGCGCGGAAATCGTTTCGCTGACTCCGGCTGGTGTTTCAACGGCGACGGGTTGCCCCGGCACCAGTTCCGGCTGCGCCGCCATTTCCGGCACAGGCTCCCTGGGCGGCGTCACGAACTGCATGGCGACGTCGATGGCCTTGGCTTTCAGCGTGAGCTGGAAAAAATCGCCGACGATCGGCAGCGCGCTGCGCGCACCCTGGCCCCAGTCGCTGCCCATGGTCACCCGGTTGTCGTTGAAGCCGACCCAGGCGCCCGCCACCAGTTGCGGGTGCATCAGGATGAACCAGGCATCGGTGTTGTCTTGCGTGGTGCCGGTCTTGCCCGCCACATCGGCTTGGATGCCGAAGCGGCTGCGGATGCCCGCGCCCGTGCCCTGGTTGACCACACCGCGCATCACGTCCACCATCGTCTGTGCAACGGCGGTGGACATCGCGGGTTCGCGTGCCTTGGGCGCAAATTCTTCCAGCAGCTTGCGGTGCCGGTCTTCGACGCGTGTCACCAGCACCGGTTCGATGTAGCTGCCGCCGTTGGCCAGGGTGCCATAGGCAGTGACCATTTCCTTCAGCGTCACCGGGCTGGTGCCCAGCCCCAGCGACAGCACTTCGTCCAGCTTGCTCTGCCGCACACCCATGGCCCGGGCCAGGTTTGCCACGCTCGCGGGGCCGACTCTTTCCATCAGCTGGGCCGTGATGGTGTTCTTGGAATAGACCAGGCCATCGCGCAGGCTCATTTCCAGGCCGCTGGGCGCGCCGCCGTCGCTGGGCCGCCAGACCTTGCCCTGGTCCACCTGGATTTCCACCACCTGGTCAACCAAGGTTTCAGAGGGCTTCATGCCCTTCTCGAAAGCCGCACCGTAGACAAACGGCTTGAAGGTGGAGCCCGGCTGCCGCCGCGCCTGCTGCACGTGGTCGAACTCGTCCTGCTCGAAGTTGCGGCTGCCGACCCAGGCTTTCACGTGGCCGTTGGAAGGGTCCAGCGCCATGAAGCCGGCTTGCAGCATCGTCTTGTCCGCACGCAGCTTCTGCATGGCCTCGGAATCGGCCTGCGCCTGCTTTTGCGCCTGCTCGTCAGTAAGGCCGCCTTCGCGTGCGGTCTTGTAAGCGGGCAACTCGCGAACGAATATGCGCACCGGATCCTTGTTGGCGTTCCAGCGCGTGCGCGGCGACCACATCGCATTCGCCGTGGCCTGCAGCTTGTCGGTCTGGCGACTCACGGCCTGGTTGGCGAAGGCCTGCAGGCGCGAATCGATGGTGGTATGCACCACCAGCCCGTCGGCATAGATGTTGTAGCCGTTGCGGTCGGCCCATTCGATCAGCCAGCTGCGCAGTTGCCGGCTCAAGTGCGGCGCGGGTCCGATCGCTTCAGTCTGCCGCTCAAAGTCGACCTTGAGCGGCATCTTCTTCAACACTTCGAACTTGGCGGGCTCCAGCTGATTGCGCTTGACCATCTGGCTCAGAACGATGTTGCGGCGCTGCTCGGCGCGCTCGGGGTTCAGCACGGGGTTGTAGTAGCGCGTTCCCTTGAGCATGCCGATGAGCGTGGCGCTTTCCAGCAAATCGAGCGTATCGGCGGTCTTGTCGAAATAAGTGCGCGCCGCCATCTCGATGCCCCAGGCGTTGTAGAGAAACGGCACCGTGTTGAGATAGGTTTCCAGGATCTCTTCTTTGCTGTAGACCGCCTCGATCTTCAGCGCCGTGATGGCCTCCTTGAGCTTGCGGTTGATGGTGGGCGCGCGGCCGATCGCATCGGGGTAGAAATTGCGCGCCAGCTGCTGCGTGACGGTGGAGCCGCCCTGCACGGAGCCGCGCAGGGTGTGCACCACGGCCGCGAACGTGCGCTGCACGTCGATGCCGTGGTGCTCGTAAAAGCGGTGGTCTTCCGTGGCGATCAGTGCCGCCACCACATCCGGGGAAATGGCGGAAAGCTTCACCCATTCGCGGTTGGCGCGCCTGAATACGGCCAACTCCTTGCCATCGGCAGAGAGCACCACCGTGGGCTGCTCGGCCTTGGCCTTGCGGATGTCGCCGATACCCGGCGTCAAGGGAATCAAGGCCAGCACATAGGCAAGCGCTGCGACAGGAACAAAGACAAGCACCCGCACAGGGTGCCGCCGCACGGCCTGCCAGGTGCGGCGAAAACGTTCAGCCGAAAATGCTGCGGCCCGGGCCAGGATTGATCTCATCCCTGGGAATTCTAGGCGCCAGGCGGCCGCCGGCTGTAGGACGGCGGCGCATGTATCAATCGCTTACCTTGACAACAACTTTGCCGAAACACTTACCTTCGGCGTAGTAGGCAAACGCAGCCGGCGCCTGATCGAAAGTGAAGACGCGGTCGATCACGGGCCGCGCGGCGTTGGCGCCGATCGCTCGCGCCATGTTGGCCAGCTGTGCCCGGCTGCCCACCGCGATCGGCCGCACCGAGGCGCCGGAGGCGATGAGCGTGTTGACTTCCACCGCCGCGCCACCACCGGCCACGCTGCCGATCAGCGCCAGCTCGCCGCCCATCGCGCAGGCTTGCAGCGACTGCGCCAGCGTCGCGCCGCCCACCTCGACCACATGGTCGACGCCGCGGCCACCAGTGAGCCGGCGCACTTCGGCGGCCCACTGCGGCAAGTCGCGGTAGTTGACGACTTCGTCCGCGCCCAGCGCACGCAGCCGCTGCGCCTTCTCGCCGCTTGACGTCGTGGCGATCACGCGCGCGCCCGCCATCTTGGCGAACTGCAGCGCAAACAGCGAAACGCTGCCAGTACCCAGCGTCAATACGGATTCGCCCGGCAACACCGTTTTGCCGCCAAACAATGCGTTCCACGCCGTCACGCCGGCGCATGGCAAGGTGGCCGCCTCTTCATAAGACAGGTGACTCGGCACCGGCACCAAGGCGTCTTCGTTCAGGGCGCGGTATTGCGTCAGCATCCCGTCCAGCGAGCCGCCCAGCTGGTCGGCATGCGCAATGCCGAAGGGACCATCCTGCCAGCGCGGAAAAATCGATGCAATCACCCGGTCCCCGACACGGGTGCGGGTGACCCGCTCACCCACTGCCACCACCTCGCCAGCGCCGTCGGACACGGCCACTACATCAGGCTTGACCGGCAGCGGGTAGCGCCCCTGTATCAGGATCATGATCTCGCGAAAATTCAGGCTGACGGCGTGCACCCTGACCAACACTTCGCCGGGACCGGGCTCGGGCCGCGCATGTTCCCGCAGTACCAGGCCTTGCAGGCCGGCGCCCATGTTCATGTGGTAGCTTTTCATTGGCCTTCCTCCCTGCCGTTCTTCGTGCTCAGGCCTTGACATAGCCGCGTCCCTCGACGATGCGGCCATCGCGTACGCGCATGATGTTGATGCCGCGCGTGGCGCTGGCGCCGTGGCGATAGTGCCAATAGATCAGGGCGTGGTCTTGCAGCAGCACCACTTCTTCAAGATCGAACCTGCCTTCGCGGTCGCTGGCGATGCCTTGCCAAAGAGCGAGACAGGCGGCGCCACCGACATGGCGCGAACCATTCGGTGCGGGCGTGGTGTTCTCCAGCACGCAATCCGGCGCGATGAGGTCCACCAGCAATGCGGGGTCGTGGCGTTGGAAGGCGTCGTTGAAACGGTCGATGACGGGGCCGATATTCTCAGTTTGAGCCTGCATGGTCGTATTCCTTTTTGTGTTTGCGGCAGGAAGGAGTCTTGCCGCTCCAGGCCAATGCGTCCAACGCATTTTTTGATTAGACTCAATGCATGAATCGCATTGACGTTCCTCCCATCAGCCGCATCGATGCCCGCGACTTGCGCCTGGTTGCCGCCTTGGCCAACGCGGGCACCACAGCCGGTGCGGCATCGGTGCTGCACCTCACGCAGCCCGCGGTCAGCCGCGCCCTGATCGCGACGGAAGAGAAGCTCGGCGTGCAACTCTTCGACAGGACACCGAGAGGCCTGGAGCCCACAACCGCCGGCCTGGTGGTACTGGACAGCGCATCGCGCCTGCTGGCCGAGCTGGCCGACCTGGAATACCGGGTGAAGACGCCGGCCACATCACCCGTGCTGCTGCGGTTGGTGTGCGAGTGCTACACCGCCTACCACTGGGTGCCCGGCGTGGTCGAGACGCTGCAGGCCAGCATGCCCGGCCTGGAATTGGCGATCGCCCTGGAGCACACCAGGAACCCCATGGCGGCGCTGGAGGCCGGCGACATCGACGTGGCGCTGGTCACCGCCGCCGCCATGCCGCGCGGTGCCCTGATGGAGCGGCCGCTGTTTGCGGATGAAGTGGTGTTTGTAATGGCCGCGGAGAATCCGCTGGCCGCCAAGGCTGCCCTCACGCCAGCCGACCTCAGCAACCGCCCGTTGTTGACGGCGCACCTGCCCACGCCCGACATGCATTGGTTTCACAAGCCCATGCGCAGCACAGGCCGCAAGCCCCTGCGCTTTCAGCACGTGCCCTTGACCGAGGCCATCCTCGATTTCGCGCGCGCGGACATGGGCATTGCCGTGCTCTCCGAGTGGATCGCCGCGCCCCACTTGCGCCGCGGCGACCTGGTCGCCAGACGCATGGCCTCGGGCCCGCTGCTGCGGCCCTGGCGGCTGGTGTGGCGGCGTGAAGTCAAAAGCGCGGCGCTGCGGCTACACAGCGTGCTGCAGCACCTGGCGCCGCGCATGCGCGAATTGCCGGCAACGCAAAAACGCTTGGTGGCTTGAGCGACCTCAAGCCGCCGATACCTCAGACCGGCACGCGCCTGAGTTGCGGCTCCAGCCCTTCGCGCGCCAGGAGGGCAAAGCCCTCGGGCGTTGGATGCAGCTCGTTGGCCCAGACATCGGCGTCATCGGGCAAGACGCCCGCGGTATTGGCCACGAAGACCTTGCCCAGGGCAGGCTCCATTGCCAGTTTGCTCTGGGCGATCTTCAATTGCCTGATCAGGTCGGTAAAGAGGTCCTTGCGCAAGTCCTCGGGCACCTGCGCTCTTTCCATCGGGGCGCGCAACCATTTGGCAGGGCCGAAGACCCCCTGCCCCGAGGGCCACGCATGGTCGTACTGGTGCAGGATGACGGGTGCCATCGGGTTGTAGGCACGAAACTTGGTGATCAACGCGCGATAGCAACCCATGATCATCGCCAGCAGCGCCTCGGGCTGGGCCGTGCGGTAGCACCCCGGCACGTCGTTTTCCTCTGAACAATCGTCCTTGAGCAAGCGCAGGAAATCGTTCATCCCGGCCACGTCGTTGCCGCCGCCGCTCAGCAGCAAGGTGCTGACGCTGTTGCCATACATTTCAAATGCGAAGTCGATGTCCTTGCGGTACTTCGTGTCCCACTCCGCGGCCTCTGCGCCATTGCGCCCAACCACCAGGAGCTGCTGGTGCGGCCTGCGCACGCCTATTTCACGCGCCAGGTTATTGAAGGGATACCAGAACCACGAATCCCCGATCAACATCATGGATGGGGCGGCGCTAGCAGCCAGCGCGCTGTGCGTACCCCAGAAAACGTTGTCGCTCATCTCGACCCCCTTCTTATAAAAAGTGAGGCAAAGATAGCCCTGAACCGCGGGCGCGTCATCCCCAGGATGGGGGACGGATTGCGGCCTACGCCGCAGCCAGCCGCGCGTTCTGCGGAAACAAGGCCTTGCGCGCCTCGTCGTCAAAGTCCTGCTTGAAGCTGAAGCGGTCTTTCAACGCTTCGGCCCGCTGCGCTGCCGGCCGCAGGTTGATCTCGTCCAAGTGGCGCTTGACATGCGGTAACTGGCCCCAAGCCTCCACACCCATCGCGCGCGGGATCATGCGGGCCCAGCCCCACACCGCCATATCCACCAGCGTGTAGGTATCGCCCAGCATCCATTGGCGCGTGGCCAGATGGTCATTGACGATGCCCCAGTGCCGCTCGGCCTCGAAGCTGTAGCGATTCAGCGCGTACTCCTTGGGCTCGGGCGCGAACAGCTTGAAGTGAACCGCCTGGCCGCAATAGGGACCAATGCCGGTGGCTACGAACATCAGCCACGACAGCATCTGTGCCCGCTCAGCCGGTGTGTCGGGCGGCAGGAACTTGCCGGTCTTCTCGGCCAGGTACAACAGGATGGCATTGCTGTCGAACACCGTGGCATCACCATCCACCAGCGCCGGCGTCTTGCCATTGGGGTTGATGGCACGAAAAGCCGGCGTGTGCTGCTCGCCCTTGCGCGTGTCCACTGCGATCAACTCGTAAGGCAAGCCCGCCTCTTCCAGGTAGAGCGCGACCTTGAGAGGATTGGGCGAAGGGTGGAAGTAGAGTTTGATCATGGCGAGCATTCTAGGCATTGCCGCCATTTTTCATCGCACGTTCTTACGGTGTGAGCAAACCCAGAAATGCCGCCGGCGCCAGAATTTGCACGCCATTCCATGGATGCAACACCAATAGGTCCGCGTCACTGCCGAATGACGCTCATCGTGCTTCGCGCACCAGACGGACGATGTCCTTCTCAGTCAATCCGGTGGCCGCAGGCAACGCGCTTTGGCTGGCCCGTTTGCTCCACGCCTCCAACTCGGTCACAGCCTTGCTGCGCTTGCGACGCGCGTCCATGAGTTCATCCATGTCCTGCGGAGACACGATGAACGCAGCGGCGCGGCCATGCCGGGTAATGATGACCGGCTCGCGCTGGGCTGTATCGAGCAACTGGCCAAAACGGTTCTGGGCTTCGACAGAAGTCACGGTGATCATGAACCACTCCTCACAAACTAGCTAACTTGTACAGCATAGCCAACACGGGCAGTATCACCGGGTGGTCCAGTCGCCGCAGCTATCGAAAGCGAACCTCCAGCCGCAGCAATGGCGCCTCAAACTCCGCCACCCATTGCTCGCCCGGCAAGACCGGCCAGGCATCCGTCCAGGTGCCGGTGGTCACCACATCACCCGGCTGCAGATCAGGCGCGCCGGGGCAGGCGCGCAACTCCTGCAGGAAGTGCTGCAGCGCGTGCAAGGGCCCATCCAGCACATTGGCGCCAACGCCCGCATCCACTTGCGTACCGTTCCTGCACAGTACGATGCGCGCGCGGGCAAGGCGCTCTTCAAACTCCTGCGCGTTGCCCGCCACTTCGGCTGCCACAACGCGTGGACCCACCAGCAGGCGCGCATGCAGCGCGCCGTCGGCCACGGTATCGGCGGCTGCGAACTTCCAGTCCGCCAGATGGGACTGCACGATCTCGAATCCCGGGGCAACCCATGCCACGCTGGCCAGCAGCTCATCCAATGAAGCTTCGGCCGGCGGTGTACGCGCCATGCCGAACACGCACTCCGGCTCCAGCCGAGGCTGGCTGGTGCCGGCCAGCGACACCTCGCCCTGCCCGTCGCAAAACGACGTGGTCGTGTCATACACCGAACCCCAGATCGGCCCAAAGACCTGGTAGCGCGGCCAGATGTTGCGGTTGGTAAAGCCCACCTTGTAGCCCATCGGCCGCTCGCCCCGGGCTACACGCTGTGCGCGCACCGCCAGCGCACGCGCATAGGCCGTGGGCACGTCGAGCCCGCTGGCCTGCGGCCACAGGCTGGCCTGGTCGTAGTGGTGGAGAAGTTCGTCAGGCGTCATGGCGGTAATCCTCGTGTCAATCCGGCACAAACCTGGCGTTGAACCTGGCCGCGTCTTCTTCAAGTTCAAACGTCACCAACTGCCCATTCTTCCCATCCGCCAGCCGGTAGGCACCGAACAGGCTGTACTTGCCGGCCAGGTCAAAACTCGGCAGGTCGATCAGGGCATAGGGATGCGGCACGAACACTTCATGAAGGAACACCGTGCGGTGCGCGTTGCGCGGCGACGGGAACAGCTTGTAGGTGCCGGTCGTGATGATGGCTTCAGCCATGCGAGACACCTGGTTTGGCCTGGCGCTTCAGCGGCTGCCAGCCGGCAAAGCGCGGGTAGTGCCGCTGCACCACCGGCCCGTCGAAATCCCAGGCGAGGCATTTGCCCAAATGGTAGGGCGGCTGCTCGCTTGGCGTCGGCGGAGTGCCGGCCTGGCGGCGCAGGTGCTCGCGATAGCCGGGAATGGTCTGGTAGGCGGCGGTGGCCATGTTGAACAGCAACTCGCGCAGGTGCGTGCAGCCGCGCGTGCCACCCAGCGCCCGCTCGATCGCCACCCGCCATCCCGGCCCCATGGTGGCGCCCACCATGCGCTGCATCGGTTCCGTGCCCTGCTGGCATTCGCCAAATGGCGTGTGCTCCATGGCGCTGGCGATTTCGCGGATCGTCATGGCGTCGTCCACCGTCACGCGGATCAACATGCCGTGGACGGGCGTACCCGGCGGCATGTGGCCGCGCTCGGTGCGCTCCAGGGCATAGGCCTTGGTGTCGGACAACTCGGCTTCTATGTCCCAAAGACCATCCTCGCGGTGGTAGCCGCGGTAGACCACGGCGCGGGTGTGCAGGTGGGATCGGGGTTGGGGGGCTGGCAGGGGCATGGGAACTTCTTTCGAACGAATACAGCGATTTTCCCAGACTCGCCTCCGCATTCACGTTGCCAGTCTCAACGCCAAGACCGGCTGAGTAATTCGTCCAGGGCGTCGGCGATGGCCTGCCCATGCTCCGCCAGTGAACCTGCCTTGGAACCCAAATCATCCAGCGCCACGGAAACGGTATCCAACGGATGCAATACCACATCGGTGTTCTGGATGCGGAACACCGGATTCATGCGCGAACCCACGGTGGGCGTATTGGCGGGCAGTGCGCTGCGGTGCACCAGGGGCACGACAACACGTCGGCGATAGCGGTCGAATTGCGCCGACTGCACCACCACGACGAAGGGAATCGTCGCCTTGAGCAGCCCCTTGTTGCGGTGGACGTCGAACTGCGCCACTACAGGGTCGAATGCTCGTCGGCGAACGAGCCCACCGCCTCGTGCACCGCATTCCAGTCGGCCGCGCAGGTGTCTGCCATCTGCTGGCGGCTCAAGCGTGCCTGCTGCTGGCTGGCGACATAGCCCGCCAACAGGGTTTCCATGGTGGCTGAAAGGTTGCTCGTGTAGGCCTTGGCTTCGGCGACCAGGCTTTCGCTGAGGGTCAGGTTCACGGGGCGTTTGCGGCCAGGAGAGACGAATGCATGCATGGGAAGTCTTCTATGCGTATGTCATGCGCATATCTTACTCACAATAACGATTGGGCAATGTGCCCGTTACACCGCCCTCCCCAGCCTTGCCACCCCCTCCTCAATCTTCCCCACATCCGCCGTGGCAAAGCTCAGCCGCAAGGTCGACAGATCCGGGTTGCTCGCATAGAACGGCGCACCGGGCACAAAGGCCACGAGCTGCTCGATCGCGCGCTTGGCGAATTCGTTGGCGTCCTTGATCTTGCCGTTGGCGCCGGTGAGCCGGGCCCAGAAGAACAGGCCGCCGCCGGGTTGCTCGAAGGCGATGGCATCGCCCAGCTCGCGCTTCAGGGCATTGCCCATGGCCAGGGCGCGCTCGGCATACACCTTGCGCACGTTGGCCAGCGTGCCGGGCATGCGGCCGGCTTTCAAGTATTGCGCGGCGGTGGCTTGGGTGAACGTACTGGTGTGGGCGTCACTGAACTGTTTGCACATGGTGGCCTTGGCCAGCAGCTCGGGCGGCGCGATCATCCAGCCGATGCGCAGGCCGGGGCTCAGTACTTTGCTGAGCGATCCGCAGTGCGCCACGAGATCGCGGCTGCCCGGCAGGTCCTTGCACAGCGACAGGATGGAGGGCGGCGGCGGCGCGCCGAAGTAGAGGTCGCCGTAGGGGTCGTCTTCCACGATCAAGGTTTGCGTGTTCACCGCCAGCTCCAGCACGCGCTTTCGGCGCTCCAGGCTCAGCATGGCGCCGCTTGGGTTGCCGAAGGTGGGAATCAGGTAGACGAATTTGGGCTTGTGCTCGGCGATGAGTTTTTCGAGTTCGTCGGTCTTCACACCATGCTCGTCCACCGGCGCGGTGATGAGCTCGGCGCCGTAGAGCCTGAAGCACTGGATGGTGGCAAGAAAGGTGGGTGCCTCGACGATCACTTTGTCGCCGGGCGAGATCATGGTCTTGCCCAGCAGGTCCAGCGCCTGCTGGCTGCCGGTGGTGACGATCAGGCCATCGGCGCTGACGGCCACGCCCTTGGTGGCCATGAAGGCACTGAGCTGCTCGCGCAGGGGGTTGTAGCCCTCGGTGGCGCCGTATTGCAGCGCGCCGCCGGGCTCCTCGGCCAGGGCCTTGTTCACGGCCTCCTTCAAGCCCTCGACGTCGAACATCGCGCTATCGGGAAAGCCGCCGGCAAAGCTGATGATGCCGGGCTTGCCCAGCAGCTTGAAAAGCTCGCGGATGGCGGAGGTCTCTACGTTGTTGAGGCGGGTGGCGAATTCCATGAAGGCGGTCTTTCTCAATAAAAAACTCAGGGCGCAGGCGATATTGTGGCCGCTTCAACGGCGCCAGCCGCTTCGGGGGTGTTCAATCAGTTTGGCTCAAGTTTGGCGGCCTTGGCGGCGGCGATGAGCTTGGTGCTCTCGGTCTGGTAGAAGGCCGCGGCCTGGGCCAGCGACATGATGGGCGGCATGGCGCCGCCGGCGGCGTCCAGGGCCTGGCGTACTTCGGGCGAGGCCAGGGTTTCGCTGAGCGCCTTGTGCAACTGCACGACCAGCGCCTCGGGCATGGCGGCGGGCACCATCACGCCGCCCCAGACGCCCTGCGCAGTGAACTGGGGCAGTGCCTTGCTTTCGGCAAAAGTCTGCACATTCGGAAAGCGCGGCGAGCGTGCCGGCGCGGCCACGGCAATGGCCTTCATCTTGCCGCCTTCCGCCATCTTGGCGATGGTGCCGTCGGCGGGCAGCAGGGTCATGTCGACGCTGCTGCCCATCAGGTCCTGCAGCAACGGCATGCCGCCGCGGTAGGGAATGTGCACGGCGTGCAGACCTGCCGCTTCGCGCAAGCCCTCCCCGGCCAGGTGGTAGAGCGAGCCGGGGCCGGTACTGCCGTAGCTCAGCTCCTTGGCGCCCGGCTTCCTGGCATAGGCCAGCAACTCATCGACGCTGTTGACGGGCAAGTCGCCGCGCACATACAGCGCCAAAGGCGCCTGCGTCACCAGGCCCAGCAGGCGGAAGTCGGAGGCCTGGTACTTCACGGCCTTGAGCGTGACGGGCGCCAGCACGACCTCGGTGGGCGAGCCCATGAACAGCAGGTTGCCGTTGGGCGGCGCATTGAGCACCTTGCTGGCGGCAATGCTGCCGGATGCGCCGGTGATGTTTTCGACCACCACGTTGCGGCCGAGGATCTTGCCCAGGGTGGGCGCGAGGGCGCGCGCGAAGATGTCGGATATGCCGCCGGCGGGGTATGGGACGACGATGGAGATGGGCGTGCCGGTGGCCGGGGTCTGGGCGAAGGCGGGTGCTGCGCACGCGGCTGCCAGTGCGAGCGTTGCGCGCAGGAAGGTTTTCTTGTTCAACGTGGGGGCTCCTTCAGTTCGGGTTTGGTGGGATGGCAGATCATGAAAACGCGGACAAGGCTTGCAGCACGGCGACGCGGGTTTGCGCCGTAACCATGCCACGCCACTCGGGCGAGTCGATGCAGAACGCATCGCGCAGGGCCTGCTTGATCTGGCGGCGCTGGCTTTCAGGTGTTTTCGGGTGGTTCGTGAGCCACTGGTCGGCGCGCATCGCTTCCATGATGTCCATGAAGGCCACCGTGCCGAACTCCAGCCCGATGGCGATCGTCTTGGCGCCGGGGCATTCGTCGTACACGCAAGAGGCCGCGGCGCCGCGCACCACCTCGGAAAACGAATCGCCCGTGAAAGGCGAGAACACATCCGCACCCCAGCAGGCGCGCGCACGGGCAAGTTCCGCCGGGTCGTTGCGGCCGCCAAAGATCTTCTCGCCATGGCCCAGCGGCCCGAGGCCGGTGTGGATGTCGATCCACGCCAGTTGGGCGCAACTGGCAGCATGCGCGCGCAGCACGCTGCGCAAGGTGGTGTTGCTCCAGGCCGGGGCGAGGCCGGCGTAGAACAGTCCGTCGGGATGGGTGCTTTGCCCGCTGGAGACGGCGCTTTGAAAACGGCGTGCGCCGTGCGTGGCGATGTAGCCCTCGACCGCAGCCTCGTCATCGGCCGTGGGCGGCCATTGCGCGGGCAGCATCAGCGGATGCACATCGGCATAGGCCGGGTTCTGCGGCAGCGGCGCGCTGTAGTCAAGAAAGTTGCGGTTCAGGTCGATGCTGTCCTCATTGACCCGGCGCAGGTGCGAGAACCCGTAGGGGTTGACCGCGTGCACCAGCAGCAGCGCCGTGCCCGAGCGTTCCGCGCGCGCCAGCAGCTCATCGTCGTGCAGCAGCGCAATCTGGCAGCCCGAACCGCAAAAGCCTTCGACGCCGTGCGTGGCCGAGGTCACGACCAGGAGGGAACGCGCGTCGGCGGGTCCGATGCGCAGCACGTCCATCGCGAGTTCCTCGCCCTCGGCGCCGCGCTGCGCCGGATGCACGTGGGCCTGCGCGGCCAAGCCACGCCGCGCTGCGGCAGCCTGGAACTTTTCCCGCGCCTCGCGGTAGCTGGACGAGAAGTGTTGGGAAACCGCTGGCGTGGCGGTGGAGCTTGGGGTTTGTCTCATGAACCGGCACTGTAGGCAGCTGGCAGAAAACCACAAGGCAAAAAATATGTCTGAGTGATAACATTTTGTTGTCATGAAACCGCATCAACTCCAAGCCTTTCTCGCCGTGGCGGAACATGGCAGCATCCGCGCCGCGGCGCGGCAACTGTTCGTCTCGCAGCCGGCCGTGACGCGCACGGTGCGCGAGCTGGAAGCCAGCCTGGACGTGCCACTGGTCATGCGCGGCTCGCGCGGCGTTGAGCTCACCGAGTACGGCAAGGCTTTTCATATTCGCGCCCGGCTGCTGGTGGAAGAAGCCCGCCGCGCGCGCGAGGAACTGCAGCAGCTCAAGCGCGGCATGACCGGGCTGGTGCGCATCGGCGTTTCTTCGCTGCCGGCCATGGTGCTGCTACCCGACGCGTTCGCGCTGTTTCGCAAACAGATGCCGCAAGCCGAGTTGCAGTGCTATGACGGCCAGTTGCCGGTGGGCACGCCGCTGCTGCGCAGCGGGGAGCTGGACTTTTTGATCACGCAGGCGATTCCCGAGGTGGTCGACAAGGACCTGAGCGCCGAGGTGCTGTTCACCACGCCGCTCACCGTCGCCGCGCGCAGCACTCACCCCAGGTTGCGCGCACGCAGCCTGGCGGCGCTGCTGCCGGAGGAATGGATCGGCTGGGACCGCGTGATGATCGGCACGCTGTACGCGCAGCATGGCTTGCCCACGCCAGAGCGCATCTTGATCAGCCGCTCGTTCGAGGTGACGCAGAGCCTGATCGAAAAGACCGACCTGATCGGCTTGTTTTCCTTGCCGCTGGTGGAGCGCAAGCTGGTCAAGCACGGCATCCGCCCGATCCGCGTGCGGGAGGAACTGCCGCCGCTGTCGGTTTGCATCGTCATGCGGCGCGATGCGCGGTTGACGCCGGCGAGCGCGCAGTTCCTGCAGGCCTTGCGCGCGCTGGCCGTGAAGGTCTAGGTGCCCTCGGCGCGTAGGACGGCCGCTTGAAGACACGCCGAATCGCAATGAGGCGGGGCTGGCGTAGGTACACTTTCTCCCATCAAATCGCATTGGAGACCCCCATGAACATCCACCTCAGCCTGACGCCCCTGATTTCGCTGCTCGCCGGGATTCTCATCCTGGTCATGCCGAAACTCCTGAATTTCATCGTCGCCATCTACCTGATCGCGATCGGACTGATCGGCCTGTTTGGCTTGGGGTCGATTAATTTCAAATGAGCCTCGGCGCTATCGGGCGCCCGGATGCGGTGCGGCCACGCACCGCTAGCGTGCATTTTGTACACAATTGAAGCATCGGATTGCGTACAAAGCTGGCACGGCACGTGCATACCAAGCAGCAATGGACGCTGCCCCGACCGCCGTTACCTCGACCACCCACCTTGCCCCCGCCGCTGTTGAACTGGTCGCGCTGACCAAGCGCTATGCCCAGGGCCAGCCCGCGGTGGACAGTATCAACCTGCGCATCGCCAGCGGCAGCTACTGTTGCCTGCTGGGGCCGTCAGGCTGCGGCAAGAGCACCACCTTGCGCATGATCGCAGGGCATGAATCCGTGACCAGCGGCGACATCCTGCTGGAAAACCGCAACATCACCACCCTGCCCGCCGCGGCGCGCGGCACGGCGATGATGTTCCAGAGCTTCGCGCTGTTTCCCCACCTCTCGGCGCTGGACAACGTGGCCTTCAGCCTCAAGATGAAGGGCGTGGGCAAGGCCGAGCGGCACAAGCAAGCGCAAGACCTGTTGGAGCGCGTGGCGATGGGCCATCTGGCGCTGCGCAAGCCGGGCGAACTCTCGGGTGGCCAGCAGCAGCGCGTGGCGCTGGCCCGCGCGCTCATTACGCAGCCGCGTGTGCTTCTGCTGGACGAGCCGCTGTCGGCACTGGACCCGTTCCTGCGCATCCAGATGCGGGCCGAGCTGCGGCGCTGGCAGAAGGAGCTGGGCCTGACCTTCATCCACGTCACACATTCGCAGGAAGAAGCCATGGCGCTGGCCGACACGATGGTGGTGATGAACCATGGCCTGATCGAGCAGGCCGGTGCGCCGCACGAGATCTACAACCGCCCAGCCAACGAGTTTGTGGCGCGCTTCATGGGCGGCCACAACGTGATCGACACGCCCGGCGGCAAGGTCGCCGTGCGCAACGACCACATGCAGATCGCCCCGGCCGACCCGACCGCCTACGTCAGCGGCATCGGGGGCATGGGCGCCACCGTGACCGATGTCGAGTACCAGGGCACCTATGTGCTGCTCGGCCTGCAGGCCCAGTCGGCGTCCGGCCCGGCCAGCGTATCGGTGATGCTGCCCGAAGCGTACTTTGCCAGCCGACCCTACGCATTGGGCGAGTCGGTGCACCTGTCGTGGCAGGCTGCGCATGCACTCGCCGGGCCGTCCCCTGCTTCCGTTTCCAACGTCGCCTGACGCTTTCTCAGGCATTTCTCCGTCCCTCGCCCTCTCCGATTTACCTTCACTTTCACAAGGAGCTTCCACCATGTCCGATTCCTCCGCGCCTTTTCCTGACGGCCTGAAGCGCCGCTCCCTGCTGACCGGCACGGCCGGCATCCTGGCGACGGGCATGGCGCCCGCCATCCACGCGCAGGAAAAGATCACCCTGCGCTATCTGGGCACGGCGGTGAACCAGGACAAGGCCATTGCCGAGAAGTTCAAGGCCGACACCGGCATCACCATCCAGTACGTGGCCGTGACCACCGACGATGTGACCAAGCGCGCCGTGACCGCGCCCAACAGCTTCGACCTCATCGACACCGAGTATTTCTCGCTCAAGAAGATCGTGCCCACCGGCAACCTGAAGGGCATAGACACCAAGAAGATCAAGAACGCCGACAAGATCACCTCGCTCTTCACCAGCGGCATGGTGGCCGGCAAGGCGGTGGGCGACCAGGGCACGGCGCCCAAGAAGGTGATCTTCCTGGAAGGCGAGAAGAGCAAGGTGTTCGCCAAGGCACCGACCCAGTTCATGTCGCTCATCCCCACGGTGTACAACGCCGACACGCTGGGCATCCGGCCCGACCTGATCAAGCGCCCGATCAGCTCCTGGGCGGAGCTGCTGAACCCCGAGTTCAAGGGCAAGGCCGCGATCCTGAACATTCCATCCATCGGCATCATGGACGCGGCCATGGTGGTGGAAGCCACGGGCAAGTACAAGTACCCCGACAAGGGCAACATGACCAAGGCCGAGATCGACCTGACGATCAAGACCCTGATCGAGGCCAAGAAGGCCGGGCAATTCCGCGCGCTGTGGAAAGACTTCAACGAATCGGTGAACCTCATGGCCTCCGGCGAGGTGGTGATCCAGTCGATGTGGTCGCCGGCCGTCACTGCCGTGCGCACCAAGGGCATCGCCTGCAACTTCCAGCCGCTGAAGGAAGGCTACCGCGCCTGGGCTGCGGGCTTCGGCCTGCCGGCCACGCTGTCGGGCCGCAAGCTCGACGGCGCCTACGAATTCATCAACTGGTTTCTCGACGGCTGGGCCGGCGCCTACCTGAATCGCCAGGGCTACTACAGCGCCGTTCTGGAGACCGCCAAGGCCAAGATGGAAGCCTACGAGTGGGCCTACTGGATGGAAGGCAAGCCCGCCACGCAAGACATCAAGAGCCCGAACGGCGACGTGCTGGCCAAGACCGGCGCGGTGCGCGACGGCGGCAGCTACGAGGCGCGCATGGGCGGCATCGCCTGCTGGAACGCGATCATGGACGAGAACGAGTACATGGTGAAGAAGTGGAACGAATTCGTCGCTGCGTGAAATGAGCACATCCACCAACATCGCCCGAACCACGCCCGCCTGGTGGCAGGCCAGTCCGTTCGCGGCGGTGTTCGTGGTGTTCTTTCTCATTCCGCTCGCGCTGACCTTGATGGTCAGCTTCTGGAACTTCAACGAATACGAGCTGCTGCCCG
>DATILI010000222.1:0-18407 GCA_035476635.1 Burkholderiaceae bacterium
CTTCGTAGGCGCGGCTGGCCGCCAGCACGGCGCGGCTGACCTGTTCGGGCGAGGCTTCGGCGACCTCGCACAGCACTTCGCCCGTGGCCGGATTGATGATCGGCTCCGCAGGCCCTTGGCCCTTGACCAGCTGGTGGTCGATCAGAAGCTCGGTCGGAAAGCTGATGGCAAGGTCTTTCGTGTGGCCCATGGTCTGGCTCCTTGTGTGTAAGTCAATGGTTCAGCGGTTGTGGCTGTCTTCGTCGGCACGCGTCAGCCAGTAGGCTGCCAGGATCGGGATGAAGGTCAGCACGACGATGAAAACGGCAACGACATTGGTGACGGGGCGCTGGCGCGGGCGGATGAGCTCCTGCAGCATCCAGATCGGCAGCGTGGTCTGCTGCCCCGCGGTGAACGTGGTCACGATGACCTCGTCGAAACTGAGCGCGAATGCCAGCAGCGCCCCGGCCAGCAAGGCCGAGCCCAGTTGCGGCAACAGCACGTAGCGGAAGGTCTGGAACGCGTTGGCGCCCAGGTCCATCGAGGCTTCCAGCAGCGAGGGGCTGATGCGCCGCAGCCGCGCCACGGCGTTGTTGTAGACCACAACCACGCAGAACGTGGCATGGCCGATGACGATGGTCCAGAAGCTGAATGGAATCTCCAGCGTGTGGTAGGCCGAGCGCAGGGCAATCCCGGTCACCACGCCAGGCAGCGCAATCGGCAGGATCAGCAGCAGCGAAATGGCCTCGCGGCCGAAGAACTGCGCGCGCGCCAGCGCACCGGCGGCCAGCGTTCCCAGCACCAGGGCGATGGCGGTGGCCGACAACGCGACCTGGGCCGACAGCTTGATGGCGTCCCAGACGTCGTCACGCGCCAGCGCCACCGCGAACCATTGCGTGGTCAGCCCAGGGGGCGGGAAGACATAGCTCTTGTCTTCGCTGCTGAAGGCGTACAGCAGGATCAGCGCCAGCGGAACGTGCAGGAACAGAACGCCCAGGCCGGTGGCCGCCTTCAGGCCGAACGACGCGCCGCGCACGGGCGATTTAGAGCGCATCGAAGGCCCCCTTGCGTTTGGCCAGCCACAGGTAGGCGGCGATGATGACGATCGGCACCAGCGAGAACGCCGCGGCAAACGGCAGGTTGCCCGCCACCCCCTGCTGGCGGTACACCACTTGCCCGATGTACAGCGTGGAGTTGCCGATGACTTGCGGAATGATGTAGTCGCCCAAGGTCAGCGAGAACGAGAAGATCGAGCCGGCCGCCACGCCCGGCATGGCCAGCGGCAGGATCACACGCGCCAGGGTCTGGCGCGGATTCGCGCCCAGGTCGGCCGAAGCCTCCAGGTAGGAGCCGGGAATGCGCTCGATGGCGGCCTGGATCGGCAGGATCACGAAGGGCAGCCACATATAGACGAACACGATGAAGGTGCCCATGGGCGAGAAGCTCAGCGAATGGCCGCCGATCATCGGCGTGTCCAGCAAGGCGTCGAGCAGCCATTGCAGGTGCAGGCTTTGCAGGACCCATGAAATGGCGCCTTCCTTGGCCAGCAGCATCTTCCAGGCGTACAGCCGTACCAGGTAGCTGGACCACAGCGGCAGCATCACAGCCACATAGAGCAGCGCCTTTTGCGGCCCGCGCGCGTAGCGGGCCATGTAATAGGCCATCGGGAATCCGATGGCCACGCAGGCGAACGTGACCAGCGTGGCCATCAGGGTGCTGCGCAGCGCCACGTCCAGGTTGGCGGGCGCGAAGATCTCGCGGAAGTTGGACAGGCCCAGCTCGCGCACCACCTGGCCGGAGAAGTCGTCGAGCCGAAAGAAGCTGTTGGCCAGCAGGGCGAACAGCGAGCCCAGGTAGATGACGCCAAACCACAGCAGCGGCGGCACCAGCAGCAAGGCCAGCAGCAGGCCGCGACGCGTATAGATCAGCGTTGAGAGCCGGTCGGCCAGGCCGGTGGTGCCGATGGCGCGCAGCGGCGCGCCGACCGTGGCAGCGGCGGGGGCGGTGGACGGGATATTCATCCTGCCAGCGCCTCCTGCGCCGAGGCCGCCCGCGCGTCGACCGCATGCACGGCGTCGTCGTTCCAGTGCAGGTAGACCGTTTCGCCCACGGTGGGCGGGGATGGATCCGTCACCGGGACGTCGGCCAGCAGGCTGCCCGTGCCCTGCCGTGCGATGTGCACGCGCCTGAACGAGCCAAAGTACTGGACCTCCGAGACGACGCCGCTGGCGCGCGCGCCCTGCGCTGTGCCCAGGCGCAGTCGTTCGGGCCGGACCATGGCGGCAGGGCTGCCGGCGAGGCGCATGGCCTCGTCGCCGTGCAACAGGTTCGCCACGCCCACGAACTCGGCGACAAAGCGCGTCGCCGGTGCGTTGTACAAGGTGTCGGGCGTGGCCACCTGGTCCAGGCGGCCACGGTTGAACACGCCGATGCGGTCGCTCATGGAAAGCGCTTCATGCTGGTCGTGCGTGACGAAGATGAAGGTGATGCCGAGCTTGCGCTGCAGCGTCTTGAGCTCACTTTGCATCTGCTCGCGCAGTTTCAGGTCGAGCGCGCCCAGCGGTTCGTCCAGCAGCAGTACCTGGGGTTCGTTGATCAAGGCACGCGCGAGCGCGACCCGCTGGCGCTGCCCGCCCGACAACTGGCCCGGCTTGCGCTGCGCGACATCGGGCAGGCGGACCATCTCCAGCAGTTGGTGCGCGCGGGTTTCGCGGGCCGCCTTGGGAACGCCTCGGACCATCTGGCTGTAGGCGACGTTTTCCAGGATGCTCATGTGCGGAAACAGCGCATAGTCCTGGAACACGGTGTTGACCGGCCGGGCATAGGGCGGCTGCCGGCTGACGTCCTGGCCATGGATGGCGATGCTGCCCGCGGTGGGGAGCGTGAACCCGCCAATCATGCGCAGGCACGTCGTCTTGCCCGAGCCGGAAGGTCCGAGCAAGGTAAAGAACTCGCCCGGCTTCACATCGAGGCTGACGTCATCGACGGCGCGCACCTCCTTGCCGGACGAACTGAAGACACACGATACGTGGTGCAGGCTGACGGCTTGCGTCATGGTGAGAAGTCTTTCGTGTGAGGTGGGCGGCATCGGCAGGCCATTGCGGCCTGCCGATGTGTGGGGGCCAGAAAAACGTGCGAAAAAATCAACGGCCACCGAGCACGGCAATGTAGTCGGACACCCACTTGTGGTACGGGATGCACTGGTTGTTCTGCGTCTTGCACTGGGCGGTAGGGGTGCGCCAGAACGCGATCTTGTCGAAAGAGTTGTAGCCCTGGCGTGCGCAGCCTTCGTCGCTCAACAACTTGTTGCCCTTGCACGCCGCGGGCACCGACGGTACCGAGCCGAACCAGGCCGCCAGGTCGCCTTGCAGCTTGGGATTGAGCGAGTGCTCCAGCCAGAGGTAGGCGCAGTTCGGGTTCTTGGCCTCGGCATGCATCATGGTCGAGTCAGCCCATCCGGTGGCGCCTTCCACTGGCACCACGGTGGCGATCGGTGCCTTCTTGGAGCCCAGGATGTTGGCCTGGAACTGCCAGGAACTGGAGGCCACCACGCCCTCGTTGGTGAAGTCGTCGATCTGCACGAAGGCGTCGTGCCAGTACTTGCCTACCAGTTTGCGCTGCCCGCGCAGCAAATCGAGCGCGGCCTTGTACTGCGCCTCGTTGAGCTCATACGGGTCCTTGATGCCGAGCGCCGGGTTTTTCTGCATCAGGTACAGCGCCGCATCGGCAATGTAGATCGGGCCGTCGAAGGCCTGGACGCGGCCCTTGTTGGACTTGCCGTCCGGCAGGGTCTGCTCTTCGAACACGGTCGCCCACGAGGTCGGCTTCTTGTCGCCAAAGACCTTGGTGTTGTACATCAGCACGTTCCAGCCCCATTGGTACGGCACGCCGTAGTGGGTATTGTTGTCGTAGTGCCAGGGCGCTTTCTGCAGGCGCGGATCGATGTTCTTGTAGCTCGGGATCAGGCTGACGTTGATCGGCTTGACCTTCTTGCCGCGGATCAGGCGCGTGCTGGCGTCGCCGGAGGCCGTGACCAGATCGAAGCCGCCTTCGTTCATCAGCGCAACCATCTCATCCGAGGTGCCGGCGGTCTTGACGTTGACCTTGCAGCCCGTTTTCTTTTCGAAATCGGTCACCCAATCGAAATTCTTGTCGGTGGCGCCGCGTTCGATATAGCCGGCCCAGGCCACGATATCGACCTTGCCTTCAGGCTTGCCCAGCTTCTGCACGGGCTGCTGCGCCAAGCTCATGCTGCCGATGGCCGTGACGCCCATCGCTACAGCCGCCATCTTCAAAAGTTTCATGGGTTGTACTCCGTTGAAGTGAACAAAATCAGGCCGGGTCGATGGACACAGGCCACCTGCTTTCGCCAAAAGCTTCGCGAATGTAGCCTTGACCCCCCGGGGCGGAAAGTTCAATATTCGGCTTCAAAGCTATCTGTTTTATAGATATCTAGGGTTAACCCGCGATTTTTTAGACCACTCGAACACCTACTCACCCTCGTGCATCGCCATCTCACGCTCAAGCAGTTCCGCTACTTCCTGGCCGTGTCGGAGACCGGCTCGGTGGCCGCCGCGGCGCGCATGATCAACATCGCGCAGTCGGCCATGACCAAGAGCGTGCAGGAGGTGGAGGACACCTTGGGCATGCGCCTGTTCGAGCGCACGCGCAAGGGGATGGTGCTGACCCAGGCCGGGCACCGCTTTCAGGCCAGCGCGCGCAAGGTCATCTCCGCGGTTGCCGAGGCCGGAATGATCGACCGGGGCCGGCAGGAAGCGCTGACCGGCGCGCTGACGATCGGCGTGACCAGTCTGGTGGCGGGCTACTACCTGGCCGAACTGTTCGCCCGCTTTCAGCGTTCGCACCCGTCGGTGAAGATCACCGTGATCGAGGATGCACCCCAGTTCCTGGAGCACCTGCTCATCAATGGCGAAGTCGACCTGGCCATCATGGTGTCCAACGCCCTGGGCGACCCCCAGGCCCTGGTGGTGGAGGTGCTGACGAGTTCCCCGAACCGCATCTGGCTGTCGTCCAGCCATCCGCTTGCGGAACACGCCGAGCTGACGCTGGCCGAATGCGCCGCGGCGCCACAGATCGTGCTGGAAGCCGACCGGGTAGGGGACGTGCTGCGTTCGGTCTGGGCGCGCTACGAGCTGCGGCCCGAAGTCATGCTGCGAACCTCGTCCCTGGAAGCTGCGCGTTCGCTGGTAGGGGTAGGGGCCGGCATCACCATCCTGCCGGACTTTCTTTACCGCCCCTGGACGCTGGACGCCGACCATATCGAAGTGCGCAACCTGCGCGATGCCGTGCCCAGCATCGATGTGGGCCTGGTATGGCGGCGGGGAACGCGGACGCGTGAAGTGGTCTATGAATTCATCGAAGTCGCCCGGGAGCAGTCGGCCGCCAATCGCAGCCGCTGAGGTTCGGCCCGGGCTCTTGTTTCTAGGATAATTGCCGTTTTGCCCCAATGCTGGCAGCCCGAGCGATTTCCGTCTCGCGGCCATGACCGGCGAGCACCCCAGACACCATGAGTTCATCCAAGTCCGCCGCGACCCCGATGTCGGTCGCTGATATCCGCAAGACCTTCCTCGACTTCTTCGCCTCCAAGGGTCACACGGTCGTGGCCTCCAGCCCGCTGGTGCCGGGCAACGACCCGACCCTGATGTTCACCAACTCGGGCATGGTGCAGTTCAAGGACGTGTTTCTCGGTTCCGACAAGCGCAACTACGTGCGCGCGGCTTCGGTGCAAGCCTGTCTGCGCGCCGGCGGCAAGCACAACGACCTTGAAAACGTGGGCTACACCGCGCGCCACCACACCTTCTTCGAAATGCTGGGCAACTGGAGCTTTGGCGACTACTTCAAGCGCGATTCGCTGAAGTGGGGATGGGAACTGCTGACACAGGTGTACAAGCTGCCGGCCGACCGGCTGCTGGCGACCGTCTACCACGAGGACGACGAGGCCTACGACATCTGGACCAAGGAGATCGGCCTGCCGCCCGAGCGCGTCATCCGCATCGGCGACAACAAGGGCGGCAAGTACAAGTCCGACAATTTCTGGATGATGGCCGACACCGGCCCCTGCGGCCCCTGCTCGGAAATCTTCTACGACCACGGCGACCACATCCCGGGCGGCCCGCCCGGCAGCCCGGGCGAGGACGGCGACCGCTTCATCGAGATCTGGAACCACGTGTTCATGCAGTTCGACATGCAGCCCGATGGCAGTGTGGTCAAGCTGCCGGCGCAATGCGTGGACACGGGCATGGGGCTGGAGCGCCTGGCCGCCATCCTGCAGCATGTGCACAGCAACTACGAGATCGACATCTTCGAGCAGCTGATCAAGGCCGCCGCGCGCGAAACTGGCGAGAAGGACCTGGACAACAAGAGCCTGCGCGTGATCGCCGACCACATCCGGGCCACCGCTTTCCTGGTGAGCGACGGCGTCATCCCGAGTAACGAGGGCCGCGGCTATGTGCAGCGGCGCATCACCCGCCGCGCCATCCGCCACGGCTACAAGCTGGGCAAGAAGACCCCCTTCTTCCACAAGCTGGTGCCTGACCTGGTACGCCTGATGGGCGATGCCTATCCGAACCTGAAGAACGGCGAGAAGCGCATCACCGAGACACTCAAGGCCGAGGAAGAGCGCTTCTTCGAGACGCTGGAAAACGGCATGGAGATTCTTGACGCGGCCCTGGCCGGCGGCCAGACCGTGCTGCCCGGTGAGGTGGCCTTCAAGCTGCACGACACCTATGGCTTTCCGCTGGATCTCTCGGCCGATGTGTGCCGCGAGCGCGGCCTTTCGGTGGACGAAGCCGGCTTCAATACTGCAATGGAAAAGCAGAAGACCCAGGCGCGCGCGGCGGGCAAATTCAAGATGGATCGCGCCCTCGAGTACACGGGCGTGGGCAACACCTTTGTCGGCTACGACCAGCTGGAGCAGGCCGCCGCGAAAGTCGTGGCGCTGTATATCGATGGCACGGCAGCCACCGAGCTCAAGGCCGGCCAGAGCGGCGTCGTCGTGCTGGACTCCACGCCGTTCTATGCCGAATCAGGTGGCCAGGTGGGCGACGAGGGTGTGCTCGCCAACAGCGCGGCACGCTTTGAAGTGAGCGACACGCAGAAGATCAAGGCCGACGTGTTCGGCCACCACGGGAAGCTGGCCAGCGGTGCGCTCAAGCTCGGCGACACGGTCACGGCGCAGGTCGACACGGCGCAGCGTGCCGCCACCGTGCGCAACCACAGCGCGACCCATTTGATGCACAAGGCCCTGCGCGAGGTGCTGGGCGACCATGTGGCGCAAAAGGGTTCGCTGGTCGATGCCGACAAGACGCGCTTTGACTTCACCCACAACGCGCCGGTCACGCCAGAGCAGATCCGCGAAATCGAGAAACGCGTGAATGCCGAGATCCTGGCCAACGCCGCGACACAGGCGCGCGTGATGGACATCGAATCGGCCCAGAAGACCGGCGCGATGATGTTGTTCGGCGAGAAGTATGGCGAGAACGTGCGCGTGCTGGACATCGGCACCAGCCGTGAACTGTGCGGCGGTACGCACGTGCAGCGCACCGGCGACATCGGGCTCTTCAAGCTGGTGAACGAAGGCGGCGTGGCTGCGGGCGTGCGCCGGGTTGAAGCCGTGACGGGTGCCAACGCACTGGCCTATCTGCAGCAACTGGAAAGCACCGTGGCGCAAGCCGCCGGTACGCTCAAGGCACCGGCTGCCGAGCTGCAGGGGCGCATTACGCAGGTGCTGGAGCAGGTGCGCTCGCTCGAGAAGGAAGTGGCGCAGCTCAAGGGCAAGCTGGCTTCTTCGCAGGGTGACGAACTCATGGCGCAGGCAGTCGATGTCAAGGGCATCAAGGTATTGGCCGCCAGGCTCGAAGGTGCCGACGCCAAGACCCTGCGCGAGACCATGGACAAGCTCAAGGACAAGCTCAAGACCGCCGCCATCGTGCTGGCCGCCGTGGACGGCGACAAGGTGCAACTGGCGGCCGGCGTCACGGCCGACAGCATGGGCCGTGTCAAGGCCGGCGAGCTGGTGAACTTTGTCGCGCAGCAGGTGGGCGGCAAGGGCGGCGGCAAGCCCGACATGGCCATGGCCGGCGGCACCGATGCGAGCAAGCTCGCAGGCGCCCTGGCATCGGTTCAGGCCTGGGTGGCCGAGCGGGCCTGATTCCGGCTTTTCGTTCAGGCCACGGCGCGTTGCGGCTGCCTGCGCAGTACCAGCAAGCCGAACAGCGTGGCCGTGATGTACATGCTCACCGAATAGATGGCAGCCGGCAGCGCGATCTGGAAACTGCCCAGCACGTTGGCGGCCACGAAGATGGCGAGCGTGGAGTTGTGGATGCCGATCTCGTAGCTGATGGCGGTGGCCATCGGTTTGTCCAGACCCGCCGCGCGGCTCACGTAGAAGCCCGCGAGCAGGCTCAGCAGATTGAAGCCCACGACCGCCGGCCCGATCTGCGCAAACGAATTGGAAAGCGCGGTCCATTCCTTGGCAATGGCGATGACCGCGATCAGCGCCAGCACCACGGCGCTGAAGATCTTCATCGGTTTTTCCATCTTTGCCGCGAACGAAGGGCGCCTGGCCGCGACCCACATGCCCAGCAACACCGGGATCAGCACGATGGCGATGACCTCCATCAGCTTGGCCGTCTGCACGGGCACGACCTGGCCGGTCTTGGCAAACGCCGCGATCGCGAGGTTGGCGATCAAGGGCAGGCTTACGATGGAAAGCAGCGTGTTGATCGCGGTCAGCGAGATGTTCATGGCGACGTTGCCGCCGAACAGGTGCGAGAACAGGTTGGCCGAGACTCCGCCCGGCGATGCCGCCAGCAGCATCAGGCCGACGGCGAACAGCGGCGGCAACTGGAAGGCGACCGCAATCGCGTAGCAGGCCAGGGGCAGTGCCACGGCCTGCAGCAGCAAGGCGATCAGCACGGCCTTGGGTTGTTGCAGCAGGCGCCGAAAGTCCCCGGGCGTAAGCGACAGCCCCAGGCCGAACATGATCAGCGCGAGAGCACCCAGCAGGAACTGGGTGACGACAACAGTTGCGTCCATAAGGCAGCGGTTCCTTGGGGCTTCAGTCTTTGTACGACGGGTCGGCGCGGTCCAGCTTGCGGATCAGCGACGGCCAGACGAAGGCGCCACCCAGGCCGCCGGTCTGCACCTTCATCGCCTGCGCCACGCCCTTGACGATCAGCGGGTTGACCTCGGTGAGCTCGCCGCCGGCTTGCGCGTCGAGCTGGATGCGGCAGGTGTTCTCGAAGGTGTACATCGAGAGGAATGCGTCGGCAATGGTCTTGCCGCAGGTCAGCAGGCCATGGTTGCGCAGGACCAGGTAGTTGGCGGTTCCCAGGTCGGCCTGCAGGCGCGGCTTCTCGTCGTCGCGGAACGCCACGCCTTCGTAGGCGTGGTAGGCCAGTGAAGACAGTACAAAGGTGGACTGCTGGCTGATCGGCAGGATGCCGGCCTTTTGCGCGCTCACCGCCACGCCGGCGCGCGTGTGGGTGTGCAGCACGCAGCCGACGTCTTCACGTGCCTCGTGCACCGCGCTGTGGATCACGAAGCCGGCGGGGTTGACGGGGTAGGGCGACTCCAGCAACTTGTTGCATTGCATGTCGACCTTGACCAGGCTGGACGCGGTGATCTCGTCGAACATCAGGCCGTAGGGGTTGATCAGGAATTGATGGTCGGCGCCGGACACGGACGCCGGCAGCTTGGCGCTGATGTGGGTGAAGACCAGGTCGCTCCAGCCATACAGCGCAACCAATCGGTAGCAGGCGGCAAGGTCGACGCGCAACTGCCATTCTTCGGCGGAAACGAGCTGGCGGATTTCGGGGGCGGATGTGGCGTTCATGAAGGTCTCCTTAATTCACTTGGGGGGCAACGGCGGCCTTGTAGATGGTATTGCGCGGCTGTGCGAACAGCCGGCGCACCATGGGTTCGAACTCGGCCAGCGGCAGCGTCGGGGCTTTCGCGTCGAAGGCGGGGTTGTCGTAGAGCGCACAGAACTCGGCCGTGCGCTCGAAGTGGGGATGGCCGCGGGAGCTTTCGCGCATGTCGCGGTCCATGCCGATGTGGTGAAAGAAATAGTAGCCCTGGAAGATGCCATGGTTCTGGACCATCCACAAATTGGCCTCGCTCACGAAGGGCTTCAGGATGGCCGCGGCGATGTCCGGATGGTTGAACGTGCCCAGCGTGTCGCCGATGTCATGCAGCAGCGCGCAAACCACGTATTCCTCGTCGCGTCCATTGTGCAAGGCGCGGGTCGCGGTCTGCAGCGAATGCGTGTAGCGGTCCACCGGGAAACCGCCATAGTCGCCTTCAAGCAGCTTCAGGTGCACCAGCACGCGCTCGGGCAAGCCCTTGGCGAACTGCATGAACTCGGCGCCTATCAGTTGCCAGTCTTGCTGGGTGCTGTCTTGCATGCGGGTGAATTGGGCGCGGGTGTTCATGTGCCCTCCCGACGAGCCGCCTCTAGGGAGGCAGCGGCCCCCTCGGGGGGCAGCGAACGAATGTGAGCGTGGGGGTCCATTGAGTCTCCTGAGGGTCGTTGGGGCCACTGTAGAAGCGTGCTTGACTCCCAACTGTCAGAAATTTGACAATTCAGGGCATACCCTGCCTTCCTGATCCATGCAGCCCACGCCCGAATTACTCGCCGCCCTGGCGGTCAACCCCTGGTTTGCCGGCCTGCCGGCGCCTGAGCGCGCGGCCCTGCTCGCCGCATCGGAGCAAATCAGCCTGGCCAAGGGTGCAATGCTGTTTCGCCAGGGCGATGCCGTGCCCGGGCCGGGCGGTGGCTTCTTCGGCCTGCTTCAAGGCGAAATCAAGATATCCACCCTGCGCCCCGATGGCAAGGAGGCGATCCTGGTCGTGCTCGAGCCTGGCAACTGGTTCGGCGAAATCGTGGTGCCCGGCGAGACCCATCGTATCCACGACGCCACGGCCATGGGTCCGGCCAGAATCCTGGTGGTGCAGCAGGAGGCCTTCATGGCCCTGATGCAGCGCCTGGCCTTCGCCCAGGCCATGGCCGCATTGCTGGTGGGGCGCGTGCGCGCGCTCTACGGCCTGCTGGAAGATGCCACGCTGCGCAGCCTGCGCGCAAGAGTCGCGCGCAGGCTGCTCTTCCTGGCGCGTGGCGACGCCACCCAGGCTCCAATAAGCCGGCGCGAACTCGCGTTGTCGCAAGAGGCCCTGGCCATGATGCTGGGCGTCTCGCGCCAGACTTTGTCGCGCGAGCTCAAGGCGCTGGTCGCGCAGGGCGCCATTTCGCTGGGCTACGGACGCATCGCAATTGCCTCGCTGGCGCGGCTGCA
The DNA here is from genome assembly GCA_035476635.1 of Burkholderiaceae bacterium. Taxonomy (GTDB): domain Bacteria; phylum Pseudomonadota; class Gammaproteobacteria; order Burkholderiales; family Burkholderiaceae_C; genus DATILI01. Next base: position 11,295 of record DATILI010000222.1, read on the forward strand.
GGCGCTGGCGGCTGGGTGAGGCCGGCGGTGGCGACGCTGGGACGCAACGGGCTTGCCGCAGTGCGATGCCCGATCGCATAATCGGTACACCAATAAGGATCGTGACAAAAAAGGCAGGCTGACCGCCTGCCGAGCGCCGAACCGGGGAGTGCGGTTTGGCAAAAAGATTTGGGAAAGCATGATCCGCATTTTTGTTGTCGTTGCCAGCCTGCTGCTTGCCGCGCCTGCCTGGGCTCTTGCGGTGGCGTTCATCAATCCGGGCAAATCGGACGAGGCCTACTGGGTGGCTGCGGCGCGCGCCATGCAGGTCGCGGCCGCCAGCCTGGACGTTCAGCTGGAGGTGCATTTTGCCGAGCGCGAGCACCCGCGCGTCTTCGCCATCGCGCGTGAAATCCTGGCGCGGCCCAAGGGCAAGCAGCCCGACTACGTGGTGTTCTCCAACGACTACGCCACTGGCCCGGAACTGTTGCGGCTGTTCGACGGCTCGGGCATCAAATGCTTCATGGCCTACAGCAGCCCGGTGTCCGCCGAGCGTGCGCAGACCGGTGAGCCGCGCCAGCGCTACAAGGGCTGGATCGGTTCGCTGGAGCCGCGTGCCGAGGATGCTGGCTACCTCACTGCCAAGGCGCTGATCGAGCGCGGGCGCCAGGCTAAGGCGCGAGGGCCCGATGGCAAGCTGCATCTGCTGGCGATTGCCGGCGACCGTTCGACGACCAGCTCGATCCGCCGCAACGCCGGCATGCGCCGGGCCGTGGAAGAAGCGGGCGATGTCGTGCTCGACCAGGAGGTCTATGCGAACTGGACGCGCGAAAAAGCCGCCGAGCAAAGCGAGTGGCTGTTCGAGCGCCACCCCGCCGCGCGTCTGGTGTGGGCCGGCAATGATCTGATGGCCTTCGGCGCCATGCAAAGCCTGGAAAAACGCGGCGGCAAGCCCGGGCAGACGATGTGGTTCAGCGGCATCAACACATCGCGCGAAGCCATGGACGCGATCAAGTCGGGGCGCCTGAGCGCGTTGGCCGGCGGCCATTTCATTGCCGGCGCCTGGAGCCTGGTGATGATCTACGACTACCACCACGGCCGCGACTTCGCCGATGAAGGGCTGGAGCTGGACCGCTCGATGTTTACGCTATTCGATGCGGCCTCTGCCGACGTTTTCCTGGCCCGCTTCGGCGAGCGCTATGACAGCCTGGATTTTCGCAGCTACAGCAAGGTGCTCAATCCGCGCTTGCGGCGCTATGAGTTCGGCTTTGCCCAGTTGCTGCGGTGACGCAGCCTGACCGACGATGCCGACCCTTCCATTCCGCCCGCTTGCGAGCGTCCTGATTCAGCGTACCGTCGTGCTGGGCGTGCTGTGCATGCTGGTCGTTCTCTCGGTGCAGGCGGTGGTGAGATTCCATGAGCAGCACGAGCGCTTTGCGCAACTGGTCAACGATATCGCCCAGACCAGCGTGCCCTTGCTTTCCGTGAGTCTCTGGGATATCGAGCCCAAGGCCATACAGTTGCAGGTGGATCTGTTGGCGCAGCGTCCCGAGATCGGCTACGTGCGTTTGATTGCGGGGACCGGGCAGCGCTTCGCGGCCGGCCAGGCACGCCTGGGCGACGCGCCGGTCACGCGGCAGCTTCAGATTCCCTATCCGCACGGCACGGGTGAAATAGGCAAGCTTGAAATCATCGGCAACTCCGATTTCTTCTATCGCACCGTGCTTGCCGACACCTGGACCCTGCTGCTGGGCTACGGCGCCTTCACGCTGCTGGTCTGCGCGCTGATTGCGTTCATGCTGCGCCGCGAGCTGCAAACGCCGCTGGAGCGCATCGCGCGCTTTGCGGCCGAGTTGAAGCCGCAGCAGCTCATGACGCCGCTGGAGTTGAATCGGCCAAGCCGTGCGCAGCTGGACGAGATCGATTTGGTGGCAGACGGTTTTCGCAAGCTGCAGGGCGGCTTGCAGGACCACATCGCCAACCTCGACCGCCTGGTGGCCGAGCGCACCAGTCAGCTGGAACTGGTGATGGACGAATTGCGCCAGTTGACGCTGACCGACACGCTGACCGGCTGCTTCAACCGCCGCGCGATCGAGGCCCGGCTGCCCTCCGAAGTCGAGCGTGCGCAACGCTACAACCGGCCGCTTTCGGTGGTGTTCACCGACCTGGACTACTTCAAGAACATCAACGACCGCCATGGCCATCCCGCCGGCGATGCGGTGCTGCGCACCATCGCACAGCTCTACCAAAGCGAAATGCGTTCCAGCGTGGACTGGATCGCCCGCTACGGCGGCGAGGAGTTTCTCATTGTGCTGCCGGAGACGGACCTGCAGGCGGCGCGGGTGATTGCCGAGCGCCTGCGCCTGCTGACGCAGGCGGCGCTGGTGCACGGCGAGGGTCAGGACATTCGCCTGACTGCAAGCTTTGGCGTGGCGCAGTGCCATGCAAACGAAAACAGCATGGGCCTGCTGGCGCGCGCCGACGCGATGCTCTACGCGGCCAAGGCCCAGGGGCGAAACCGCGTACTGGCGTTGGTTTGAAAAAAATATGGCCCCCACGGTCGCTCACTTCGTGTAGCTCCCTGCCCCCCAAGGGGGCCGCGTTTCGCCTTGGGGCGGCCCGGCGGCGAAACCTAGACGCGCTCGAACACCAGGTCCCACACCCCATGGCCCAGCTTCAGGCCGCGGTTCTCGAACTTGGTGAGCGGGCGGTACCCGGGCTTCAAGGCATAGCCCTCGGCCGAGTTTTTCAGTAACGGCTCGGCGCCAAGCACTTCCAGCATCTGCTGCGCATAGGGTTCCCAATCGGTCGCGCAATGCAGATAGGCACCACTGGCAAGGCGCGCCGCAAGCTTGGCCACCAGCGGCGGCTGCAGCAGCCGGCGCTTGTTGTGCTTTTTCTTGTGCCAGGGGTCGGGAAAGAAGATGTGCACGCCGGCCAGGCTTTGTTCGGGCAGCATGTGGTCCAGGACTTCCACCGCGTCATGCTGCAGGATGCGGATGTTCGCAAGGCCGCGCTCGCCGATGTGCTTGAGCAGTGCGCCGACACCGGGTTCGTGCACTTCGCAGCACAGGAAATTCTTTTCCGGCATCAGCGCTGCGATATGCGCTGTCGCATCGCCCATGCCGAAGCCGATTTCGAGAATGGTCGGCGCGCTGCGGCCAAAGGCAGCGGCCAGGTCCAGCGCGGCCGGCCGGTAGGGCAGCACGAACTTCGGCCCGAACTCCTCGAAGGCCTTGGCCTGGCCGGTGGTGGTGCGCCCGGCGCGGCGCACATAGCTCTTGATGGTCTTGGGGAAAGCCACGCCCGGTGGCGCGTTGCCGGCACGCTCGGGGGCTGCGGCCGATTCAGCCGGCGCGGCCGGCTCTAGGGGGTGGGTTGCATCGTTCACGGGACAGGATTGTAGAGATGCGACCAGGCCCGCACCCAATGGCCGAGCGCCTGCGGCACCGGGCCCGCGGCCGCCGGCAGGCCCAGCACCGCGGCAGCGGCGTTGAGTGCGGCCAGTGGCTGGGCAGTATCCAGCGCCTGCGCGCCGTTCTGCTTGGACAGCTTCTGGCCATCGGCCGCCAGCACCAGCGGCGTGTGTAGGTAGCGCGGCGTGGGCAGGCCCAGCGCGTGCTGCAGCACGATCTGGCGGGCAGTGTTGTCGGTCAGGTCCTCGCCGCGCACGACGTGGGTGACGCCCTGCGCCGCGTCGTCCACCACCACGGCAAGCTGATAGGCCCACAGGCCATCGGCGCGTCGGAGCACGAAGTCACCGACAAGCGCTGGTACGTCTTGCTGCTGGGCACCCAGCCGACGGTCGGACCAGTGGACGACTGCGCTGGCCATTTCTTGCAGCGCCACGGATGTGTTCAAGCGCCAGGCGCGCGCAGGCTTGCCGTTCAGCCCGGCACGGCAGGTGCCGGGGTAGACCAGCTCCGCATGCCGTGCGCGGTGCAGGCCCTGCGCCGCGAGCGCAGCCGCTATGTCTTTGCGCGAGCAGCCGCAAGGGTAGGCTTGGTGCTGGGCCACCAGTTGGTCGAGCGCGGCCTGGTAGGGCCTGGCGCGGCGCGATTGGTACAGCGGCGCCTCGTCGGGCAGCAGTCCGCAGGCGGCGAGCTGCCCCAGGATGACCGCATCGTCGCCGGCTACGCAGCGCGGCGTGTCGACATCTTCGATGCGTACCAGCCACTGCGCCTGCGCCGCATCGCCATGGGCACGCGCGTCCAGCCAGCTCGCCAGCGCGGCGACCAGGGAACCCGCATGCAGTGGTCCGGTGGGAGAGGGCGCGAAACGACCGACGTATCTTGGCGCCATGCCCGTGCGTATCAGGCGACGGCGAGCGCCAGTTCCAGGCCCGAGATGAAGGCATCCTCCACGCGGTGGCCGATGCACCAGTCGCCGGCGGCGCCGATGCCGGACTTGGCGTCCCGCAGGTGCGAGCGGCCGAGCGCCTGCATGGTTTGCGCATAGCGCCAGCGGTGCACTTCCGCATGCGCGGGCTCGGCGCGGATGCCGGTGATCTCCGCAAAGGCGCGGTGCAGCTTGGCCTGCACACGCGCGGCGTCGTCATCCAGGTGCTCCTTCGACCAGGCGGCGCTGGCCTGTACGGTCCAGCGCTCCACCGATTCGCGGCCCGGCTTGGACGACTCGCGCGCCAGCCAGGCGATGCGGTGGTGCGTGCTGCGTGCCGCATTCCATTGCGGCCCCAGCGCGCTCAAGCCCGGTTGCATGGCCTGGGGAAACGCCAGCATCAAGGTCCAGCAGGGCGCCACGTCGACCTTGGCGATCTGCGCGGCCAGCTTGCCATCCTGCTTTGAATTTTTCAGCAAGCTGTGCGCTTGCGCACTGGGCATGGCGAGCAAGACGGCATCAAACCCGGAATACACATGCTGTGAGTCCGCGGACCCGGTGGTGCGCAGTTGCCAACGCCTGGGGTCCAGCGCATCGGCCTCGATTCGCGTGACATGGGTCTCCAATTCCACCGCACCCGCCTGGTGCAGCGGCTGTGCCCAGTGCCGCACCAGCGCATTCATGCCCGGCATGGCCACCCAGTGCGCTTCGCGCGCGGGCAGGCCCGCGGCGGCGACCATTCCATGTGCATCAAGCACCCGCACGGTGTTGGCACTCCAGGGCTTGCACAGGCCGGCGGCGGTGGTTTCCAGTGCCAGCGCGAATCGCGGGTCGCGCACGGTGAAGTACTGGGCGCCGTGGTCGAACGTTCCAAATGGCGTGCTGCGCGTGGCCATGCGCCCGCCGAAGCCGCGGCTCTTCTCGAACACGCTGACGCGGTGGCCGGCCTGCGCCAAGGTGCGGGCGCAGGCGATGCCGGCCATGCCGGCGCCGATGACGGCGAAGTGACGAATCGAGGCAGGAGCGCGGGTGGAAGGTGTCATGTCTCTGATGGTAGATGGTATGAAGGGCCTGGGCACACTCTACACGCTGTGTTCTTAAAACTCATAGGGCAAGCCCGTGGTGTCCTTCCAGCAGCGCTTGCCGGGTGGCCGGGCTCTTGAGTTGCGTGAGCCACCATTGCAGCGCGCGGCCGCGCCGCGTATCGCCCGGGGTACGCCACGCATAGCTCACGCGCACCAGGCGGGTTGGCCGCGCAACAAGCTTGGCCACCAGCCGGCCGGTTTCGATGTGCGGACGCGCCAGGTTTTCCGGCAGGAAGCCGGCGCCCAGGCCTCGCAACTGGGCCTGCAGCTTGGCCGGCATGCCGGGCACGGTGAAAACATCCTGGCCTCCGATGAGACCGATGGTGACGCCACCGCCGCGCTGGACCGAATCGGCTACCGCAACGGCGCGGTGCTGGCGCAGCAACTCATCGGACAGCGGCTCGTCGGCCGTAGCCAGGGGGTGGTGTGGCGCCACGGCGTAGACAAAGGCCATCGACCCCAAAGGTTGGCTTTGCAGGTTTGCGAGGGTGCCGGCTTCCAGCGCGACGCCGATGGCGAGGTCGGCCTGGCCCGAAGTCAGCGCGGCCAGCGTACCCGAGAGCGCCTCCTCGCGCAGCTTGAGACGGGTCGGCGGATTGAGTGCGAAGAATGCCTCGCACAGTTCCATGAGGGTGTTGCGCGAGATGATGCTGTCCACCGCGATCGTGAGCTGCGGCTCCCACCCGGTGGCGACCCGCTTGACCCGATTGGCCACGGCATCGATCTCCTCCAACAGGCGCGCACCCTCACGCAGCAGCTCCGTACCTGCCTCGGTCAGACGTGCCTGGCGCGAGCTGCGGTCAAACAGCAGCACGTCCAGCGCATCCTCGATCTGGCGCACGCGGTAGGTCAGCGCGCTGGGCACCAGGCCCAAGGCTCGCGCCGCGGCCGCGAAGCTGCCGGCTTCGGCGATGGCTTGCAGCATGGCCAATGCGTCCGGGGTCAGCACGTCACGCGCAGTTTGCATTGTTTCGGCTCAATCGTTCAAATAATTTGAATGATGCCATCAAAGCCGGTGGATGGTAAAGCTGGCCATAGGGCCTAAAGTCAGGGCATCGAAAGGAACTGCACCATGCTCACGCTTCGCAAATCCCAGGAACGCGGCTATGCCGACCACGGCTGGCTCAAGTCGTTTCACAGTTTTTCCTTTGCCGGCTACCACGACCCGCAGCACATGGGCTTCGGCAACCTGCGGGTCATCAATGAAGACCGCATCGCGCCGGGCATGGGTTTCGGCACGCACGGCCACCGCGACATGGAAATCATCAGCTATGTGCTCAGCGGCAACCTGGCGCACAAGGACACGATCGGCAACGTCAAGGGCATTCCGCCCGGTGATGTGCAGCGCATGAGCGCTGGCACCGGCGTGCAGCACAGCGAGTTCAACCACGCCAAGGACCAGACCACGCATTTCCTGCAGATCTGGATCGAGCCCAATGTGACCGGGATTCCCGCCAGCTACGAACAGAAGACGTTTGCCGAAAGCGAGAAGCGCGGGGCACTGCGGCTGGTGGCTTCGCCCGATGGTGCCGAAGGTTCGGTGACCATCCACGCCGACGCATCGCTGCGCGCGGGCCTGATTGATGGAACTGAATCGGCTCAACTCGCTCTGAACCCTGCACGCAAGGCTTATGTACATCTGGTGCGCGGCGAGCTCGAAGTCAACGGCCACAAGCTGACGACTGGCGACGCGGCCCTGATCGAGAATGAA
>DATILI010000223.1:0-2839 GCA_035476635.1 Burkholderiaceae bacterium
CGTCCGTCGGCGCCTAACTGTCGGCTCACTCGCGGGTGGTACCGTGCGGCACGCAAACCAACGGAGACACCCATGCCGCGCCCCGTCCTCGACGAATCCCTCATCCACCCCGCCATCCGCGCCAAGGTCGCCGGCTGGAACAACGCGATCGTCGAAGAAGTCCAGGGCGCCGTGCGGTCCAACGACGTGGTCGTGGTGGGCATGGACATCAACCCGTTTCCGGCCAAGGCGCGCAAGGCGCTCGACGCGATCGGTCAGCCGTACAAATACCTCGGCTACGGCAGCTACTTCAGTACCTGGCGGCAGCGCAGCGCGCTGAAGATGTGGACAGGTTGGCCGACGTTCCCCATGGTGTTCGTCAAGGGCACGCTGGTGGGCGGCTACAACGATTTGCAGAGGCTGATCGACAGCGGCGAGCTGAAGTCGATGCTCGCGCGCTGATTGCCAGGCACGGCTGGCGGGAGCCGCCGCTTGACCTCAAGTCGCCCTGAAGTGGCACAGTATGGCTCTCGCCTTCGGGTCAAGCCAAGGAGCCAGCAGATGACTACCACCCCACCCGCCGCGCCGGGGCAGTCGGCCGCGTGGAACGGCCCCGGCGGCAACGCCTGGGTCGACTCGCAGGCCCTGCTCGACCAGGTGCTCCAGCCGTTCGAAGACCTGCTCGTCGAGCGGTGCGGGCCGCGTCCGCAAGCCGCGTGCTCGACGTGGGCTGCGGCACCGGGGGCACGACCGTCGCGATCGCGCGGCTGCTCGGCAACAAGGGGCAGTGCACGGGCGTCGACATTTCGCAGCCGATGATCGAGGCCGCCCGGGCTCGCGCGGCACGCGATGGCGTGGCTGCCAACTTCGTCATCGCGGACGCGCAAGTTCACGCGTTCGAGCCTGCTGGCTTCGACATGATTGTTTCGCGCTTCGGCGTGATGTTCTTCGATGACCCGGTGGCGGCATTCGGCAACCTGCGCCGAGCGGCAAGCGCCGGCGCATCGACGGGGCTGATCGCCTTCCGCAACGCCGACGAGAACCCGTTCATGACCACGGCCGAGCGCGCCGCGGCGCCGCTGTTGCCCAACCTGCCGCCGCGCAAGCCGGACGGACCGGGGCAGTTCGGCTTCGCGGACCGGCAGCGCGTCGCCGAAATCCTGCAGCAGAGCGGCTGGAGTGGCATCGACATCCAGCCCATCGATGTCGAAAGCGTCATGCCCGAAAAGGAACTGGTGGGCCACTTCACGCGCCTCGGCCCCGTCGCCACGGCGCTGCGGGATGTGGATGAGGCCACACGCAAACGAGTCATCGACGCTGTCCGCCCCGCCTTCGATCCGTTCGTGCGCGGCACGGAAGTGCGATTTACCTCGGCCTGCTGGATGATAGTCGCTAGAAACAATTGAACTCACCATGCTTTTTGCGCCAGACCGTCACGAGCTCACTCCCACCGTCGCCTGGGACGAAACCCGTGCGCGCGACGCGATTCGGCGCATTGTGCAAGACACCGAGCAGCGCTTTTCGCCTGCCACCTTGTGGCCGGCGCATCCGCTCGATGCCAAGGACCCTGAGCCTCAGTACACGCTGTACATGGGCGCCTGTGGGGTGATCTGGGCTTTGCAGTATCTGCAGGCGCAAGGCGCGGCCTCATTGTCCAGGGACTACGCCGCGGTGATCCCGGGCTTGCTTGCGCCGAACAGGGCGCAAATGGGCGTGGCCGACGGTGCGCCTTTTGGCGCGTACCTGATGGGGGACACCAGCATCCGGCTTCTGGAGTACTGGGCGAACCCGTCCGACGCGCTGGCATCGGAGCTGGCGCGACTGATCGACGCGACCAGGAACCATCCCGCCCGCGAGTTGATGTGGGGGTCTCCGGGCACGCTGCTGGCCGCATTGTTCATGCAGCAGCGCACGGGTGAATCGCGATGGGCTGACTTGTTCCGCGATACCGCCGCCGTGCTGTGGTCGCAGCTGGAATGGTCCGATGAACACTCATGCCACTATTGGACGCAGGACCTGTATGGCGAGCGTTCGAGCTATATCGACGGTGTGCATGGTTTTGTGGCGACCGCTTCGCCCCTCATCCAAGGGCACCACCTGTTGAAGCCCGCCGATTGGGAGCGCTGGCGTGAGTGCATCGCCAATACGGTGCGGCGCACAGCGCAGTGGGAAGGCGAGCTCGCCAGCTGGCGCGTGCGGCTTTCCTCGCCGCGGGGTGATCTCAAACTGATGCAGTTTTGCCATGGCGCGCCCGGGTTCGTGATCTGTCTGGCGGATTTCCCGGATGACTCGCTGGACGACCTGCTGATCGCCGGGGCGCAAGCCACTTGGGCCGCGGGGCCGCTGAAGAAGGGCTCCAACCTGTGCCACGGAACCGGTGGCAATGGCTACGCTTTCCTCAAGCTCTATCGCCGCACCGGCAACACCGAATGGCTGGACCGCGCCAGAGCGTTCGCCATGCGGGGAATCGAGCAGACCGATGCTGCCCATGAGGCTTACGGGCAGATGAGATATTCGCTGTGGACGGGCGATCCTGGCTTTGCCATCTATCTGTGGGACTGCATCCGCGGCCAAGATCGCTTTCCCACCCTCGACGTGTTTTTTGGTTAACCTGCAGCTTTACCTCCCCGAAACCTCCCGCGCCCAGCCGTTCAGCGCGCGTTCATTGGCCGAGTCGCACCATAGCTCCATCAACCACCAAGGAGCTTCCATGAAACGCCACTTCTGCGTCAAACCTCTCATTGCTGCAGCCATCGCGTTCAGCGCGATCGGCGCGACCTCGATGGCCCAGGCCCAGCACGATGACGGGCGCGACGATGGCCGCCGCTCCATCGCAGCCGGCGAGCCTTACGGCCACCAG
>DATILI010000224.1:0-7220 GCA_035476635.1 Burkholderiaceae bacterium
GCATCGAGCAGCGAGAACGAAGTGGCCTCGTCGATGGTCCAGCCGAACACATTGCCGCCGAAGCACAGTGGCGAAACCTGAAGGCCGGAGCGGCCGAGTTGACGTGTCTGCATTGCGGTCCCCTGGTGATCAAACGCAGCATTGTGCTTGCATCCGGGCAGGCCTGCAGCGCGCAGTCCAGGCACCTGGCATTCGGCGCATTTTTTTGGTGGCGCGCCTTACTCGGGCTTGTAGTTGATCTTCTTCAGGTAACCGCCCCAGCGCTGGTGATCGCTGCGCACCAGGTTCGCAAACTCGGCCGTGGGCATGCCGCCTGGCTCGAAGCCGAAGTTCAGGTACATGGCCCGCACCTCTGGGGCGTTCAAGGCCTTGGCGAACTCGGCCTGCAGCCTGGCGGCGACGTCAGGCGGTGTGCCCTTGGGCACGAAGATGCCGATCCAGCCGTCCGATTCGATGTTGGGGTAGCCCAGCTCGCGGATGGTGGGCACGTCAGGGAAAGAGGGCAGGCGCTTGGGGCCCATGTAGGCGTGGGCCTTGAGCTTGCCGGCCTTGACCAGTTGTACCACCGGCCCCGCCACACCCGTCCACAGGAAGTTGACGGTGCCGGGTACCAGGTCTTTCACCGCGTCGCCCGACGCCTTGTAGTGCACCGCCGTCATCTCCACGCCCAGTTCCTGTGCCAGCAGCATGCCGCCGAAGTGCGAGATGGTGCCGGGGCTGTAGGTGGCGTAGTTGACCCGGCCCCTGGGCTGCGCCCTGGCCCAATCCGCCAGCTCCTTGAAGTTGTTGGGCGGCAGGCTGGTTGGCGTGAGCAGCATCAGGCTGCCGCGCCCCAGGTCGGTGAGCGGCACCAGGTCGGTCAAGGTGTCATACGGGTATTTGTAGACGTGCGGGTTGATGACCACGCCGGCCTGCACGGTGATCAGCACCGTGTTGCCGTCCGCCGGGCTTGCCGCCACCGCATGGCCCGCGATGCGGCCTTGCGCGCCGGGCTTGTTGTCGACGATGACCGGGCGCGCCATGGCCGTGGCCATCTTCTCCGCCACGGGGCGGATCAGCGCGTCCATGCCGCCGCCGGCTTGGTCGGAGGTGATGATCCTGAGCGCTGTCTGGGCCTGCGCGGGCAGCGCAGCCGCAAGGCCGGCCAGCGCCCAGGCGAGCAATCCCGGCCAATGCACGAACTTCTTCATGTGGTCTCCGTCGTCGTTGTGCATTGCCATGTCTACACCGGTGTCATGCGTTCCAGCACCGGCCCTTGCGGCGGCAGCTGGCTGGCCAGCAACTCACGCAGGCGTTCGCGCACTGGCTTGGTGGCCGGGTCGTCAAAACGATTGTCATGCTGCAGCGGATCGTTGGCGAGGTCGTAGAGCTCGCCTTCGCTGCCATCGTGGATGCTGCCCGCCTCGTAGAAGGTGGCGATCCATTGGCGTCCCGCATCGGCGTGATAGACGGTGCGCAGGTGCTGCTCGATGTTGCGCAGATTGCTGTCCCATTCTGTGAGCGACCAGTCCCGCGTGGCCGCAGCGTTGCTGGTGGGCATGGCCCGGCCTTGCATGGTGTCAGGGACGGGCACCCCGGCAATGGCGCAGAAGGTCGGCGCCAGGTCCACCTGCTGCACCGGCGCGCTGACTTCGGCCGGCGCAATCCTTGCGCTCAAGGCAGGGCGCCAGACCATGGGCAGGCGCATCAAGGCGTCGCAGTGGTAGGGGCCCTTGAACAGCAGGCCGAAGTCACCCTGCAGCTCGCCGTGGTCAGCGGTCCAGAGTACGTCGGTATCCGCTTCCCAGCCTTTGGCCTTGATCGCCGTCATCACGCGGCCCAAGGCCTCGTCCATCAACTCGTTCTCGATATGGTTCATGGCGTCAACCTCGCGCAACTGGTTGGCCGTCATCGCGGCGGGCACCCATTTCGGCGGCGCCTCGAAGTTGGTGACGAGCTTGCCGCTGTACCAGTCGAGCCACTGGCGCGGCTTGTTCGCGAGCACCTTCTCGGCCTGGCCCGGCGGCAGGTAGCCCGCGGGCGTGTCCAGCTCGCGCCAGGGCACGCGGTGCAATTCGCTTTGCGGCGGATCCCAGGGGTGGTGCGGGTCGGGAAAGCTGAGCCAGCAGAACCAGTCGGCATCGGCGTCCAGCGTGTTGAGCCAGGCGATGGCCTGGTCGGCCACCCAGTCGGTGTGGTAGAGCTCGCGCGGCACCGGGTTGTGCTTGACCTGCACCGCGCCGGTGTCGCCGCCGCCTTCACCGTTCACGTCCAGGGTGGCCGGGTCGATCACCTTGTAGAAACCATCGCACAGGTCGGCATGGTCGCGGCGCATGTGCAGCGCGTAGTGCAGCCAGCCCTGCACCGTGTGCGTGCCCAGCACCGCATGCTCGAAACCGCGCAGGGGACCGGTCGTGCCGCCCATGCAAAGCCTGGTTTCGGCGAAACGCGCCATCGGGTCCATCAGCGGATCGAAGTGGCCCTTGCCGATCAGCGCCGTGCGGTAGCCATGCTGGCGCAGATGCTCGGCAACGCTCGGTGCACTGTGCGGCAGTTCCATGCCGTTCATCGTGACGCCATGGGTGCGCGTGTATTGGCCGGTCAGGATGGTGGAGCGCGCCGGCTGGCAGACCACGCTGTTGGCGTGGGCGCGCGTGTAGCGAATGCCTTGGCGCGCCAGCGTGTCGATCACCGGCGTGCGGCCGACCATGCCGCCATTGCAGCCGAGGGCGTCGTAGCGCTGCTGGTCGGTGGTGATGAAAAGGATCTTGCGGCCCATGTGTTCAACTCCTGTGGTTGCGGTTCAATGGCTGGCGAGCTGCGGCAATTTCGCTGGCCGCGGGTCGAAGAGCGAGAAGAATGCAGCCAGGTCCTGCAAGCTGCCGTTTTCCAGTTGCACCTGTCCCTCGGCCATCAGCTCCGGGAAAGCGGTGATGCCGCCGAGCAGCAGCTTGCCCAGCACCGTGCTTCTCAATGCCAGGCAGGGTTCCAGGCCCGCTGCAACAGGCGTCGCGTGCTCATGGATCTGCAATACCCCGCGACGCAGTTCCAGCCGCAGGGTTTGCGCAAGATCGGTCAGGCGGAATCGGATGAAACGGTGCTCGTCAAAGCAGCGCTCGGCCGCGACGCGCACCGAGAGCATCTCCAGCAACTGGCGCGGCGGGATGGCCCGCAGGATGTCGGGCGCGGCCAGCGCGCCGCCGCTCGGCATGGGCCGGCTTTCATAGCGCCCTTCGAGTTCGCGCGCGCCGGTGAGGTACCAGTTGCGCCAGTTGATGTTTTCCGTGGCAAAGCCCAGTGTCCGCAACGCTTGCGCCTTCAGCGCCCTGGCGTCGGTGTCCTGCGTGTCCACGCGCACCAGCAGCGAGGCCAGCTCCGCGCCCCAGCGGGCGTTGTCCAGGCTGTCCGGATCGTTGTCTTGCAGCGCCGCGCGCACGCGCGAAAGCGTTGCCTCGCGCCCGCCGATCAGGGCGATCCAGCGGGCGGCCCGGTCGCGCGGGGGCAATGGGTCCAGGGTCGTGGGGTCGCCGTCAAACCAACCCAGTTGGCCGGTGAACACCTGGCGCACCGAGTGCTTGACCGTGCCGTAGTACTCGCCCAGCCAGCTGTGCTGCGCCAGGTGCGGGGGCAGGGCGGGCAGCAGGTCTGCCAGTTCGTCGGGTGTGGCGCCGCGGTTGATGAAGCGCACGGCCTGGTCGTGGATGAAGGCGATCGCATCGCGGTACACCTGCAGCAACTCGGCCACGTTGTCCGCCCCCGCCACCGGCCGCCCGTGCGAGGGCACCATGCAGCGCGCCGGATAGCCGCGCATGAAGTCCAGCGTGCGCACCCATTGCTGCGGGTCGCGGTAGCGTGTGCCGCGGATGGTGTGTACGTTGCACAGGCATTCGCCTTGAACCACTTCGGCACTGACCAGCACGCCCAGGTCCGGCAGCCAGGCGATGATCTCGTCGTCGCACTCCGAGGGCGCGTGCCGCAGCTCAAAGTGCAACCCGCCCAGCGTGATGTCCAGCTGCTCGGCAAAGGTGCGCGAGGGCGCGATGAAGGTCGTGCGGCCATCGGCAAACTTCGGTCCGATGCCGCTGTTGACCTGGCCCTCGGGACCGACCTCCAGGAGGCTGCCGAACGAGTAGGCCGCGCGCAGGCCGAGAATGGGTGCGACCACGACGGCGTTGTTGATCACGGCTTCCATCAGGGTTTCGTGCGCGATGATCTGGCAGGCGCCGCTGGCCACGGACTCGTCAGTGGCAAAGGCGCGGACGCCGCCGATGTGATCGGTGTGGTTGTGGGTGTAGATCACCGCGACGAACGGCAGGCCCCGGGCTTCGGGGCAGGCCTTGAAGAAATCATCGCGCGCGGCCTCGGCGGACTCCAGGCGTTCGGTGGTGTCGATGACCACGACGCCGCTGTCGCCGACGACGAAGATCACGTTGGCAATCGCATAGCCCACGGCGCTGTAGACGCGATCGGCCACGCGGTAGATGCGCTGCGCCAGCTTGCGCGAATGTTCCGTCAGGCGCCGCGGCACCGTGGGGGAGGGTTCGGCCCACCCCAGGTTCTTGCCCGCATCGAAGACGATGTCCACGTCCTTGTAGTAATGTTCGTGGTCGATTTCCACGCGTGGGCGGCGCAGGATCTGTTGCAGGCTTTTGCCTTCTTCGGTCATGGCGCTGGTGCCTTTCGTGGACGTTGTGTTTTGCGATGAGGAGATGCTAGGGTCCGCCCTGGCTGCTGTCGATGACGCGAGAACCCGAAAAAATGATGCGAGAACCAGTGACCACTTCGGTCGCGGCGTGCGTGCTGGCGCAGTTCATTGCCGCGCGGGGTGATGCGGCGTCGCTTGCCGCGCTGCAGCAATTGCCGGTCACCATCGCCAGCCTGGCCGAGTCCGACGCCGAGGTAGCGTTGCCGGTGTTCGGCGAGCTCTGGCGCATCGCCGCGCGCATCGAACCCGCCATCGGCCTGCAGCTCATGCGGCAGTTCCTGCCTGAGCAGATGCATTTCGTCGGCCACATCGTGGTGCGCGCCGCCACCTTGCGCGAGGCTCTGGGCCTGTGGTGCCGCTATGCCGGCCTGGTGTGTGCGAGCGATGAACTGGTGCTGCGCGAGGAGGGCGATCTCGCGCACCTGGCATACCGCAGCCTGGACGTGCGGTTTCACCTGCCGTGGCTGGTGGAGCACTATGCCTGCCTGGCGCTGGCCTGCCTGCGCCGCTTCACCGATAGCGCCGCGGGCCTCAGTGCCGTGCAGTTCAGCCACCAGCCGCTGGCCGACACGGCGCAGTACAGCGAGCGCCTGGGCTGCGAGGTTCGATTCGGCGCACCGCACGACCGCTTCAGCTTTTCCCGGGCCCATCTTGATCGGCCGATGACCCGGGCCGATTCCTACCTCAAGCATTTTCTGGAGCAGCAGGCCCAGGCGCGCCTGGCCCGAGCGCCGCGCACGCTGTCGCTGGCCGAGCAGGTGCGCGAGGCCTGCGCCCAACGCCTGTTGGCGCACCAGGGCGCGAGCCTGGAGGAAGTGGCCACGCAACTGGGCGTCACTGAAAGCGCGATGCAGCGGCAATTGCATGCGCAAGAGGCGAGCTTTCGCGATCTGCTGGACGACGCCAAGAAGCAGGTGGCGCAGGCCTTGCTGCGCCGTGGCCTGCCCCTGGTGCTGATCAGCGAGCAACTGGGCTTTGCCGAGCCGCCGGTGCTGCAGCGCGCCTGCAAGCGCTGGTTTGGCGTGAGTGCAGGCGAGATGCGTCAGCGCCTGATGTCGGGCCTGGAGCAGTAGGCGCTGCTGCGACACTATGATCCGCATGTGGCCGATCCAACCAGGCAGGCGTGAATGAATGTTTTCCGGCTTTCGCTGAGGACCGCCATCGCGGTGCCGTTCGCTTTGCTGTTCGCTGCCACCGTGGCGCTGCAGGCCATTACGCAGCAGCAGCAAATCAGCCATCTGATCGACCAGGAAAGCGTGCGCCTGCTGGACGCGATCACCGCCACCTCGCGCAATCGCCTGGTGGAGTTCCTGGATGAGCCGTTTCGCATCCAGCGCGACATCGCCGATGCCATTGGGCGCCATTCCCTCTACAAGGAGGGTGACTTGAAGCCGATCTATGACCATCTGCGCGGCGTCTATCAAGATCTTTACCTGGACCGGCACCAGATCAGCCTGCTGAGCTTCGGCAGCCAGGCCGGCGAGTACGCGGGCATGCGACGCGAGGTCGCCGGTTTCAAGCTGATCCTCAAGGACGCTTCCACCCACGGCATGATGAACGTCTACAGGGACGATACTGCGCGCGAGGTGGCAGCGGCCTTCCCCGGCTACGACCCGCGCGGCAGGCCGTGGTATGCGCCGGTGGCGGCGTCCGGCAAGCCTGGCTGGTCGGCCATCTACACCGTCGCCGGCGAACGCGGCGACGTCACCATCTCCGCGGCCACGCCGGTGCGGGCCGGCAACAAATTGATTGGCGTGGCCGAAGCCGATGTCAGGCTGGACAGCCTGAACCAGTTCCTGCGCTCAGAGCCTTTGCGCG
Organism: Burkholderiaceae bacterium; assembly: GCA_035476635.1. GTDB lineage: Bacteria > Pseudomonadota > Gammaproteobacteria > Burkholderiales > Burkholderiaceae_C > DATILI01. The sequence goes on from DATILI010000224.1 coordinate 6,503, forward strand.
GCAAGGGGCTGATCTTCATCACCGACCGGGACGGTCGCCTGGTCGCGCACTCGGAAGCCGGTTCCGTGGTTTCGCAAGGCAGCGGTGCGCTCAGGCGCGGCGAACGCCTGCTGATGTCCGAAAGCGCCACGCCACAGATTCGCGCTGCCGCGCAGTATGCGTTGCGAGCGCCTGTCGCCGGGGGGCTGGCGTTTCGGCTCAACGACAGCGGCGAAATGTACTTCGGCCGTGTGACGCCCTATGCCGATGCGCGCGGCATCGACTGGCGCATCGTGGCCCTGGTGCCGGAGTCCTATCTCCTGGGCGACGTGCGCGATGCCAGCCGGCGCTCGATGCTGGGAGTCATCGGCATCGCGCTGCTGGGCCTGCTGCTGGGCCTGTGGATTATCCAGCGGGTGACCCGGCCCATCCTCATGACGGCAGCGGCCGCCAACAAGCTGGCGCGCGGTGAATGGAAACCCGGCATCGACAAGGGCAGCGGCCTGCAGGAAACCACCATCCTGCTGCGCGCCTTCAATGAAATGGCGCAGCGGCTGCAGCAGTCCTTCAACCAGATGCGCGAGCAGCTGATGTACGACAGCCTGACGCAGCTTCTCACGCGGCGCGGCCTGCTGGAGCAGGCCGCATGGACCGAGCCCAGGCGCGCGGTACTCACCCTGGTCGGATTGGACGCGTTCCGCGCCATCAACGACAGCGTGGGCCACGGCACCGGCGACCG
>DATILI010000225.1:0-3041 GCA_035476635.1 Burkholderiaceae bacterium
TGCACGGCTGTGTGTCAGTGGGCCCAACGTCGGCGCGTAGGCGGCGGATTACGCCGAGACGGGCGGCTGTCAATGGCGTTTAAACGGCGCGCGCCTGCCCCACGGCGGCGCTGGCTCGGCTATAAAAATTCTTCCCCTTTCACGCAGCGGAGGTACGGCTTCATGATCAGGCCCCGGCGGTGGTTCCACCTGTTCGTCAAGGCCGGGCAGGCCTGGGTGGACGACTATGCGCCGAGCATGGGGGCCGCCATTTCCTACTACACGGTGTTTTCGCTGGCGCCACTGTTGGTGATCGTCATCGCGATGGCGGGCGCGGCATTCGGGCGTGAGGCCGTGCAGGGGCTGATCGTGGCGGAGCTCTCCGGCCTGATCGGGCATGAGGGCGCTTCCTTGGTCGAAGGGTTGGTGAAGGCCGGCAGCGACACGGACAAGGGGCTCATCGCCAGCCTCATCAGCCTGGGGGTGCTGATCGTCGGCTCCACCACGGTGTTTGCCGAGTTGCAAAGCGCGCTCGATCGCATCTGGCACGTGCCCGAGGCGCAGAAGCCGTCCGGCCTTTGGGCCATCCTGCGGGCGCGGCTGCTGTCATTCGGGCTGATCCTGGGCCTGGTGTTCCTGCTGATGGTGTCGCTGGCCGTAAGTGCAGGGGTGGCGGCACTGGGGACCTGGGCGGGGGGCCGCATGCCCGGTTGGGAGACGACACTGCACCTCATCAACATCGCCGTGTCGCTGTCGATCGAGACGCTGCTGTTCGCCATGATCTTCAAGCTGATGCCCTCGGTGCGCATACGGTGGCAGGATGTGTGGGTGGGCGCCTGGGTCACGGCCGTGTTGTTCGAGGTGGGCAAGCTGCTGATCGGTCTGTACCTGGGCAAGAGCGGCGTGACCGAGGCGTTCGCCGCGGCCGGCTCGCTGGTGGTGCTGCTGGCGTGGGTGTACTACGCCGCGCAGATCTTCCTGCTGGGTGCGGAGTTCACCAAGGTCTATGCGGATGAGCATGGATCGAAGTCGGGCGAAAAGGCCATGGTGGCCACGCAGGCGCAGAAAGAAGCCAAGGCCGCGGGCACTTGCTGACAAGCTCAGGCGCAAAATGGCGCGATGCTGCCCTCACTCTTCGTTGCCGCCAGCGCGGCCATCCTGCTTGTACTGGGGTTGGCGCACCTGCTCTTCACCTTCCGCGGGCGCAAGCTTCATCCGCGGGACCCGGCGTTGAAGGCGCGCATGCAGGAAGTCGCGCCGGGGCTGACGCGCGAGACGACGATGTGGCGATGCTGGATCGGCTTCAATGCCAGTCATTCATTCGGCGCCCTCCTGTTTGCCCTGGTGTATGGCTACCTGGCGCTGTGGCACGCCTCCTTCCTGTTCGCGTCGTGGTTTCTGCTGGGCACCGGGCTGGCGCTGCTGGCCGGCTATGTGGTGCTGGGGCGGCTGTACTGGTTCAGCGTGCCGTTTCGCGGGATCGTGGCGGCGACGGGGCTGTATGTGCTGGGGTTGGTGGTGCGGTTTGCTTGAGGTGCTCCGGAATACCTCCTTAAAGTAGTTAATTGCTTTAACTCCATTAAAGGAGTATCATGGCCTTGACCACTCGCAAGGCGTACCGTGTACCCCGTAGACACCCCCCAGCAATTGCGCATCATCCTGCGGACCCTGCGGCAATCGCGCGGGATGACGCAGGCCCAGTTAGGACAAATGATGGGCGTCAGCCAGAAACGCATCGCGCGCATCGAGGCGGCGCCTGAAGTCACCGCCTTTGACCAGATTTCGCGCATGGTATCGGCGATGGGCTGCCGCCTGGTGATCGAAGAGCCACCGCGGCATCGCGCCGCAGAAGCCGAGCCCGCCGAATACACGCCCAAGTGGTAGCGGGCATGGTCACGTTCCGCCGTCCCCGCACCCATCCACAGGACAACATGCTCGGCGTGTGGGCCAACGGTGCCCGCGTTGGCACCTGGTCCCTGACCAAGGGCGAACACCGGTTTCAGTACGACGCGCAGTGGATCACGTCGCCGGCTGGACGGCGGCTTTCCTTGTCGCTGCCCTTCACGCCGGGCAACGTGCCTCATCGCGGCGATGTGGTGCGCAATTATTTCGATAACCTGCTTCCCGATAGCGACGCGATCCGCAGGCGAGTCGCGGAAAAGTTTTCCACTGCCAGTGCTGGCACGTTCGATCTCCTGGCAGCGCTGGGGCGCGACTGTGTGGGTGCGGTCCAACTGCTGCCACCAGACCAGCATCCGGTCGGCTTTGACCGTATCGAGGCAAGCCCCCTGGACGAGGCAGGCGTCGAGAGGGCCATTGACAGCGCAGTCTCGGGCTCGCGCGCCCTGGGTCAGCAGGGAGAAGATGACTTCCGTATCTCCATCGCCGGGGCGCAGGAAAAAACCGCCCTGCTCTGGCACGAAGGTCGATGGCAAAGGCCGCTCAACTCCACGCCCACCACGCACATCTTCAAGCTGCCGCTCGGGCTGGTGGGCAACATGCGCGCGGACATGCATGCTTCCGTCGAGAATGAATGGTTATGTGCCAGGCTGCTGGCGCTGCTGGGTTTCGACGTGGCGCCCTGCCACGTCGCCGCTTTCGGGCGCCGAAAGGTACTCGTGGTGGAGCGGTTCGACCGCGTGCTGGAGTCTCCGCCTGGCAAACCCGAGTGGCTGGCTCGCCTACCGCAGGAGGACTTCTGCCAGGCGATGGGCGTGGCCAGTACGCGCAAGTACGAGTCGGATGGTGGCCCCGGCGTCCGCGATCTGCTGCGGGTGCTGGACAACAGCAGCATGGCACCGAAAGACAAAGCCACATTCGTCAGGGCATTGCTTGCTTTCTGGATCATGGCCGCTACCGACGGCCACGCCAAGAACTTCTCCATCTTCCTCGAACGCGGCGGCGGCTACCGGCTCACGCCGCTGTACGACGTTCTCTCCGCCTGGCCGATCATCGGCAATGGCCCCAACCAGATCAGCCCACGCCGCGCCAAGCTGGCCATGGCGCTGCGCGGCAAGAACGTGCATTACCACCTGCACGAGATCCACACGCGCCACTGGGAG
>DATILI010000226.1:0-43486 GCA_035476635.1 Burkholderiaceae bacterium
GTAGGCACCATGAGCGGCGGCGAAAAAGCGCGCCTGGTGCTGTGCATGCTGGTCTGGCAGCGCCCCAACCTGCTGCTGCTCGATGAGCCCACCAACCACCTGGACCTGGCTACGCGCGAGGCCTTGAGCGTGGCGCTCAACGAATTTGAAGGCACTGTCATGCTGGTCAGCCACGACCGCGCGTTGCTGCGTTCGGTCTGCGATGAGTTCTGGCTGGTTTCGCGCGGCGGCGTGTCGCCGTTCGATGGCGACCTGGACGACTACCAGCGCTACCTGCTGGATGAAGCCAAGCGCCAGCGTGAACTGGCGCGGGAAACGGCACGTGCGGAGGATGCGGCTGCGCGCCCCGTGGCGAAGGCGGAAAAGAGTGTCGAGCCCAATGCCCAAAGCACCCGCGCCATCGGCGGTTTCGCTTCAGACAATTCCGCCAGCAATCGCGACCAGCGCAGACTGGACGCCTTGGCGCGCCAGCAACTGGCCGACCGCATCAAGCCGCTCAAGCGCGAGCTTGAGCGCTCCGAGCACGCGATGGCCAACCTCAACCAGGAAAAGGCCGCGCTGGAAAGCCGCCTGGGCCAACCGATTTCCCAAGCTGAAATGGCCGAAGCCGGTAAACGGATGAAGGCGATTCACGACAGCATCACCTCGATTGAAGAGCGCTGGCTGGCCCTGTCGGAACAGATCGAGCAGGCCGAAGCCGCTGCCTGACATCATGTTTCGCCGCCGGGCCGCCCCAAGGCGAAACGCGCCCCCTCGGGGGGCAGGGAGCTATACGCAGTGAGCGACCGTGGGGGCAACCATTTGTGACATCTTTCTTGGCACCGGGCGCGCCGGCATCCGGTTACATTGGCAAATCCAGCAATGCACACGGAGGAAAGCGCACATGATGTCTATTCTTGGAACCTTGTTCGTCGGGTTGATCGTTGGCCTGATCGCTCGCGCGCTCAAGCCGGGCGATGACAAGCTCGGGCTGATCATGACCTCGTTACTGGGCGTTGCCGGCTCGTTTCTCGCCGGTTATGCCGGTGCCGCGCTCGGCTGGTACAAGCAAGGCGATGCCGCGGGCTGGATTGCATCCATCGTGGGCGCCATCCTGCTGCTCGTGATCTACGGCCTGATCAAGAGCAAATCCACCAGTTGAGAGAAGAAAGAAAGGGGCCTGCGCGATGCTCACCGCAATGCAGTTGGCCGAAGGCAGCCCGGCGCTCGTCGACGCGGTGCGCCGCAGCCGCGCATTGCTGCACAAGCGCGCCCTGGTAGCCGCGGTCGCAGGCGCTGTTCCGGTGCCGGGCCTGGACTGGGCGGTCGATGCGGCGTTGCTGTCAAACCTCGTTCCCCGCATCAATGCCGAATTCGGCCTGACCCCCGCCCAGCTGGACCGGCTGGACCCCAACAAGCGCGAGCAGGTGCAAAAAGCCGCGGCGATCGTGGGGTCGGTCCTGATCGGAAAGTTCATCACCAAGGACCTCGTCCTCAAGGCCGCCCGGACCCTGGGTGTGCGCCTGACGACACAGCAAGTCGCCAAATATGTCCCGATCGCGGGACAGGCGGTGTCGGCGCTGATTGGCTACTCGGCCATTCGCTATCTCGGCGAGGAGCACATGAAGGACTGCGTGCGCGTGGCGCAGGCCGCACAGTTGCTTGAGTTCACGCCGCAGCAGGTCACTGCGGCGAAGAATATCAACCCTCGGCGCGACGAACCAGGTCGCGGCCGCTTTGCGTGATGGTCAGGTTGCCTTCCGGCGTCCGCGCCAGGTAGCCGCGCTGGTACAGCCGTCCCGAGAGGTGTTTTCGCAAGGACGCGGAAAGCGTCATGGACGACACCAGTTCCATCTGCTTGAGAATGGCCAGCTCATCCACCGTGGGCTCAAAGTGGGCAGTATTGTTTGCATCCATCACCGCTCCGCGAAGCGCTCAATTCGAGCGATGGGAAAAGAGTACCCCTTGCGAGCCACGAGCGTCAATATGGCTTACCTGCGCGCGCAAAAAAGAAAAGGCCTCGTGCATCGCACAAGGCCTTGATATGGTGGTAGGACGTACAAGATTCGAACTTGTGACCAACGGATTAAAAGTCCGCTGCTCTACCAACTGAGCTAACGTCCCACTGCTTTGCCGCGCACTTGTTCGCAGCGCAGCAAAGCCAATGATTATAGCGTGGTTTATGTGATTTTCCGGCTTACAAGCTGCTCCAGCACCCAGCCTGCGGCGCATTGGCCGAAGGTCGCGGTCACGCTCACGGTCGAGCCATAGCCCGCGCAATTGAGCGAGCCATCGCCTTCGACGGCGCAGGACGCATCGGGCGGCGCGACGGCCTCGCGGCTGAACACGCAGGCTACGCCGATCTTCTTGCCCTCGCGCGGCGCGCCGTGCTCCTTGCGCAAACGGTAGCGCAGCTGGGCCAGCAACGGGTCGTGCGTGGTGTTGGCCAGATCATCGATGTCCACCTTGTGCGCCAGGCGCTTGCCACCTGCAGCCCCGGCCGCGATGAAGAGGGTCTTGGTCTGGCGCGCCCAGACTGCCATCGCCGTCTTGGCCTTGACCTGGTCGCAGGCATCGATCACGGCGTCGACACCGCTCGGCAGCAATTGCGGCCAATTGCCAGGCTCGACGAACTCTTCAATGGCGGTAACTTGGCAGGCCGGGTTGATCTGGGCGATGCGGTCTTGCATGGCCAGCACTTTGGCTTGCCCCAGCGTGCTTTGCAGCGCATGAATCTGGCGATTGATGTTGGACTCGGCCACGTGGTCCAGGTCGATCAAGGTCAAGTGGCCGACGCCGCTGCGCGCCAGCGCCTCCACCGCCCAGGAGCCCACGCCGCCGATGCCGACGACGGCCACATGGGCGCCGCGGATGCGTGCGGCACCGGCCACGCCGTACAGGCGCTCCAGACCACCGAAACGGCGCTGCAAGTCCGCGTCCACCATGCCTGGGTCCACAACTTGGGGCTGCAGCATGGCCTCAGTCGGCGCCGGGCCGCCCCAAGGCGACTGACGCCCCCTCGGGGGGCCGGGTCGAAGCGTCATGCGCCGGAACGGGCATAGCGTAGACCCGGCAATGGGCTCGCTCCACTGTACAGCTGCGCGCACGGGCGCTACGCGAGCCCAGCGCAGTACACGAAGTGACAAGCGTGGGGGCCATACTCAGCCCATGCGCTCCAGGCGCCAGATCTGGTATTTGAACGCCATCACGGCACCAGCCAGAATCGCGGCCACAGCAACGAAACTCGTTGCGCCCAGCGTCGAAATCCCGCTCAGGCCCTGGCCGATGGTGCACCCCATGGCTGCCACCCCACCCACGCCCATGAGCACGGCGCCCGCAATATGGTTGCCGACATCTTCGGTGCTGCCGAATCCTTCCCAGCGAAATGTACCCATCGCCAAGGCGCAAACGGCGGAGCCGGCCACGACGCCGAACACCGACACGATGCCCACGGTCAGCACCTTGCTCTTGTCGCTGAAGAACATGAGCCAGTCCAGGGTATAGGCCACGGGGGAGACAAAACTCAGGGCTTCGGCGCGGCCGGAGTTGGTCGCAAGAAAGGCTTCCTGCAAGGTGTCCGGATGCTCTGCCACATAGCCCAGGTGGCCGCTGACCCACCACATCGCGGCCACCACGGCACCGATGCCAAGGCCAGCCAGCAGGTTGTTGAAGCGGTCGTCCGACCGCAGGAAACCGATGAGCGCCCAGACCACCAGCGCACCGCCAAGCATCAAGGCCAGGACCAGCCCGACGAGCTTGACCTGGAGCCCAGAGGCGGCCGCAATCCAATGGGGCAGCGACGCGGTTGTTGAAAAATCGATCGCCACGCGATCCACCGTCGCAACGCGCACCACCGCCGTAATACCTTTCAAGGTGGCGAAGGCCGCAACGGCCAGAACCACAAATACGATCAGCGACTTGAGGCTGCCGCCGCCGATGCGCACCAGCGTCTTGCTGCCGCAGCCGGACGCCAGCACCATGCCAAAACCGAACATCAATCCACCCACGCTGGCGGAAAGCCAGATCCAGCGACTGGACGCATACAGCGTCTTGGACGGATCGATCCAACCTGCATACACCAGCGACGCAAACCCAAGCATCGCCACGCCCACGGCCATGCCCCATTGGCGCATGCGGGTCCAGTCGCCCATGTTGACGACGTCGCTGACCGCGCCCATGGTGCAGAAATGCGTGCGCTGCGCAATGGCACCAAAAATGAAGGACAGCGCAAAAGAGGCCCAAAGCACCTGGCTGTTGAGCGAAGACAAATCGGAAGCTTGCATTCCCCGGATTTTAAAGTGCCGGCAGCAACGCCGGCCCCGTTCATTTCATCCGGGCAATGCGGTCTTTGGCGGCCACTGCGGCCTCAGACTGCGGATAGGCCTTGACCAGGTCTTCCAGGGTCTTGCGCGCCGCGCGGGCGTCCTTTAACTCGACCTGGCAGTTGGCAATGGAAAGTGCCGCCTCCGGCGCGCGGGCGTGATCGGGTGCCAGCGCCAGCATGGAACGGAAATTGGCCACGGCTTCCTTGTAGTCGCGTGTTGCGTACTGCGCATTGCCGAGCCAGAACAGCGCAGACGGGTTGTAGCCGCTCTGCGGATAGCGTTTGACGAAATCGAAGAAGGCCGTTTGCGCTGCGGCGAAGTCACCCTTGCGGAAGGCCGCAAGCGCGGCTTCGAAATCGCGCTTTTCCGCGGGGTCGGCGCTGAACTCGCGCCCATCCACCGTGACCTTCAAGGGTTCGAATTTGCGCAGCCGCTCGTCGACGCCCAGCGCCACGTCCTTCTGCTGGCGCTGCAACTCGGTGATGTCTTTCGTCAGCTGTTCTTCGCGCCCGCGGCCTCGGGCCAGATCGGTACGCAGGGCGTCGATCTGGCTTTGCAGGTCCAGCAGGCTGCGGCGCAATTGCGCGTTATCGTCATTCGCCTTGCGCAACTCATCTACCCAGCGCTGGGCGGCTGCGTCCGATGCCTGCCGGTTCGCATCCACCTTTTGCCGCAATTCCAGAATGGCCTTGCGCGCCTCGTCGTCGCCGAAGAGGGCCGCTTGCGCCGTGGCGGCGCAGGCACAGGCCAGGACAACGGCAGCCAATCGTGCTGGGTTTCTCATGGCAGACCTCTCGCTTCTTCGCGGGGCATTCAGCGGTACGCGATCTCGGCGCGCCGGTTCTTGGCGAACGCCGCTTCGTCATTGCCGGGTTCGGCGGGCTTTTCCTTGCCAAAGCTCACCGCCTCCACCTGGCTATCCGGTATGCCCAGCAGGCCCAAGGCGCGGCGTACCGCTTCAGAACGCTTCTGCCCCAGCGCCAGGTTGTATTCGCGGCCGCCGCGCTCATCGGTGTGGCCCTCGATCGCCGCCTTGCGGTTGGCATTGGCCTTCAAGAAGCGCGCGTTCGCATCAATGACACTCTGGAATTCAGGCTTGATCACGTAGCTGTCGTAATCGAAATAGACGATGCGGGACGCGCCGGCCGGCCCGGCCGCGTCCTGCCCTGTCTTGCTCAAATCCACCGCCGCCACGCTGCTCTGGGCCGCGCCCGCACCAGCCTGGTTTGCAGTGCCGGCGCCGCTGCCCAGGGCGGAAACCGAAGTACCCGACTTGTCCTCCACCGGCACATCGTCGAGTTTCACATTGGAGCCGCATCCGGCGACCAAGGCCATCAAGGCAAGGGCCAACAACTTACGCTTCATCATTTACCTCCAGAATAAGAATTCATTACTTTGGGAACGGGCCCCAGTCCGGTTCCCGGATATCGCCCCCCTGGCCACCCAGGCGAGCTTTGATCTTGCCGTCGAGAGTGCTGGTCATCAGGGCTTCCTTGCCCTGCTGCTGCGTTGCATAGACCACCAGGCGGCTATTGGGCGCGAAACTCGGGCTTTCATCCGCTGTGGTATCGGTAATGGCATTCACCGTGGAACTGGAAAGGTCCATTACCTGCAGCTTGAAGGCGCCGCCGACCCGCGAAATGTAGGCTAGCCAACGGCCATCGGGGCTCAAGGCCGGGGAAATGTTGTAACTCCCCGTAAACGTCACGCGCTCGGCACTGCCGCCACCCGCAGGCATGCGGTAAATCTGTGGCGCACCGCCACGGTCGCTGACGAAATAAATGCTGCGGCCGTCCGTCGAGTATGCCGGCTCGGTATCGATGCTGCCCGATTGCGTGATGCGACGCGGCTCGCCGCCATTGGCATCGATGGTGTAGAGCTGCGAGCCGCCGTCGCGGCTCAAGGTCACCGCCAGCGTGCGCCCATCGGGCGACCAGGCCGGCGCGCTGTTGGAGCCGCGGAAGTTGGCAATCAGCCGGCGCTTGCCGCTGGCAACGTCATGCACATAGACCACCGGCTTGCGCGACTCGAACGACACATAGGCCAACTGCGCACCACTGGGCGACCAGCTCGGCGAGATGATGGGCTCGGGGCTGGCCAGCGCCACCTGGCTGTTCTCGCCATCGGCGTCGGCCACCCAGAGCGTATGGCGCGGCCCGGCCTTGGTCACGTAGGCAATGCGCGTGGAAAAAGCGCCTTTTTCACCGGTGAGTTTCTCGTAGATGAAATCGGCGATGCGGTGTGCCGCCAAACGCAAGTCGCCTTGCGTCACCGTATAACTTTGGCCCCCCAGATCCTGGCCGCGCACCACGTCCCAGAGACGAAACCGCACATCGAACCGGCCGTCGGCCAGCCGTGTCACGCTGCCGGTCGCCAGCGAATCCGCTGCCCGCTGGCGCCACAGAGCCACGTCCGGTCGGGCCGCCTCGTCGAGCGCAACGCCGGATGCATCGACAGCGCGAAACTGGCCGCTGCGCTCCAAGTCGGCCTGCACGATGGCGGCGATCTTCTGCGGCGACTGCGCATCGCCACGAAACGGCGCAACGGCAATCGGCAGCTGGGTCAGCCCCACGCCGGAGACTTCGACGCGGAATTGGGCCAAGGCTACCGCGGCAGGGGCCATCAACAAGCCCGCCACCAGGCTGCGGCGGGCTTCAAACTTGGTGTGAATCATCTTCTTGTCTGTTCAAGCAATACAAAGCGAAGTACTTTCCGAAAGCGGCTTGCGCCTGCATGGTGCAAACGGCAAAACCCATGGCGCCATCCAGGAAGCCCAGGCGAAAAAAATAGCTGCGGGCAAAGGCTACCACGCCCGAGAGCACCGCTCGCGCCATGGACGTACGGCGCCCCTGCGCGTGCTTTTGCTGCGCCCACAACTGGCTGTACTGCTCCAGCTTGCGCCAGTAGTGTGAAGGACTTGGATAGCTGTAATGCATCAGAGGACTCGTCAGCCGCGCGGGAGTTCCCTGATTGAGCAGCAGCCGTTCGTGCACAAGGTCGTCGGAGAAGCGGGCCACGCCGCGGCGAAACAGGCGCAGCACATAGTCTGGCGTCCAACCGCAATGGTGAATCCATTGGCCGCAGAACTGGGTCAGCCTTGGAATCTCGAACGCTTCTGTGCCGCCTTGCACCATCGCGGCGCGAATCTGCTCGGCCAATGCAGGGCTTACACGCTCGTCCGCGTCGATGGACAGCACCCATTCATGGCTTGCCAGCGCAAGTGCCCGGTTCTTCTGCGGCCCAAAGCCAGGCCAGTCCGCGGTTCGCACCACGCGTGCACCGGCGGCCTCGGCGATGGCCACGGTGCTGTCGGTGCTCCCCGAATCAACGACGACCACCTCCTGCGCAAACGATACCGAGGCGATGCAGGCGGCGATATTGGCCGCTTCGTTCCTGGTGATGAGGATCACGGAAAGGCGCATGCCGGGATCGCGCTAGCTGCCTTCGGTCGGGCGCTGAAGCGCCAGGCACAGGCACACCACCAGGGTCCCCGCCAACATGTTGCTGCCACTGCCATGCGTGATGACGTTCTGCGTCAAGGACGCCAGCGCGAACGCCGCGGTTGCCGCCAATCCGGCGCCTGCCCACGCGCGCTCGCTACCCCTTCGCGTTCGCATCAGCGACGCAAACAGCCAGCCGGGAATCAGGAAAAGCGCGAGCACGCCTGAAATACCGAGCAATCCCCTTTTGGCCAGCGCGTCCAGATACTCGTTGTGGGCCACATTGAAACTCGACGCGTAGGCCGAAAGACTGCCAGACGCACGCTCGGCCTCCCGCAGCTTGATGAATCGGTCGCGTCCCACGCCAATCAGGGGCGAACTCAGGAACAAACCCCATGCACTTGAAAAATTCTCCAGGCGCGCCGTGTTGGAAGTGATTCGGTCTGCCATCGAGACGCGGGCTCCCGTCACGCCGACGATCGTCATCAATGCCAGCAACGAAACCACGACCGCGCTGCGGCGCAGGCGACCCCGACCCCAGACAAAGAAGACCAGGAAAGGCAGGCTCAAGACCGCGAGCGTGGCAGTCAATGAGCCGCTCAGCATGCCTGCCAGCAGTGCCGCCGCCGTGCCAATCCAGAGCCAGGGCTTGTAGCGCGCCCAGCGCGCCGGCAGCCCCATGAGCAGCACAACGCACATCAGGCTCACCACAACCGCCATCACGCCGAACTGGATCGGATTCACGAACATGCCCACGCGCGCCTCGTTGTTGACCAATCGGTCATACACCGCATAGCCCAACGCCGCGCCGGCGGCGGCGACCAGCAGGGCGATCAGCCAGGACGCCCGCAACGGGACCCGCACCGCCACCAACACCACGATGGCCGCGACGACGAACCGTATCGGCTTGTCCATCTCGCGGAACGAACCGCCATGCACCATCACGCCGAGGCCATACACCAAGGCATAGCAGACAAAGCTGGCCGCCAGCCACGCGGCGTACCGGCTGGCCTCTTCATTGACGCGCGGCACGCCAGCGACCAATAGGCCCAGGGACATGAACATGGCGATGGCCAGCCAGGCAGCGGGATAACCCTGAGGGATGAAGCTGCCAACCCAAATCAGACCAAGGCACACCGTCAGTGTTGAGCCCGGGAGTGACTCGTTAAACTTGCGCATAAGCTCGGATTGTAATTTGGTGGCTGCGGCGCCGATCTCCGGCGGCAACACCCCGAAATACGACGACGCAGGACCCATTTTCCAAGCGAATGACCCCAGGCACCCCCCCCGTTCCCGCCGACAAGCTGGCGCAGCGCATGCGCCGGCTCCTGCCTTATTTTGGCAATGCGCGCCCGGCCTGGCTGCTGGCGTTCCTTGCGACGCTGGCTGGCGCGGCGACCGAGCCGCTGATCCCGGGCCTGCTCCAGCCTTTGCTCGACCGCGGTTTTCAACAGGACGGGCTGGCGCTCTGGATGGTGCCGGCGGCCTTGATGCTGCTCTTCGGCTTGCGCGGGCTCTGCGGATTCATCGCCCAGTTCGCGCTCGCCAAGGTGGCCAATGACGGCATGCTCGCGCTGCGGCAAGCGCTGTTTGGCCGCATCCAGAACGCCGACATGAGCCTGTTCTCCCGCCAGTCCGCCAGCGCGCTTTCAAATACCGTGGTCTACGAGGTGCAGAACGGCTCGGCCCTGCTGGTGCATGCGCTGCTGAGCCTGGTTCGCGACAGCCTGACGCTGATGGCATTGCTGGGCTACTTGCTCTACCTGAACTGGAAGCTCACGCTGATCGTGGCGGTGCTGTTTCCAGCCGTGGCGCTGGTGATGCGCACGCTGTCGCGCAGGCTGTACCGCCTTACCAAAGCCAGCCAGACCGCGACCGACAGCCTGGCGTATGTAGTTGAGGAAAACGTGCTGGCCCATCGCGTGGTGCGCCTGCACGCGGCCCAGGCATCGCAGGCAGAGCGCTTCCGCGCCTTGAGCGATGCCCTGCGCCGCCTGGCCATGAAATCCACCGCTGCTTCGGCCGCGATGACGCCCTTGACGCAAATGCTGGCGGCGGTGGCGTTGTCCACGGTGATCACCGTCGCCCTCTGGCAAAGCAGCAGCTCGGGCGTCACGGTGGGCAGCTTCGCGGCCTTCGTCACCGCCATGCTCATGCTGGTGGCGCCGATCAAGCATTTGTCCGAAGTGGCCAATCCGATCACGCGCGGCCTGGCTGCGCTGGAGCGCGGCCTGGACCTGATCGAACGTACGCCGGCGGAGTCAGGCGGCACGTACCACACGGCCAAAGCGCTGGGCCGAATCCGCTTCGAGGACGTGACCGTTCAATACACGAGCGACGCGCCGCCCGCGTTGAGCCAGCTCACACTGGACATCGAACCCGGTGAAGTGGTTGCGCTCGTCGGCCCCTCCGGGTCGGGCAAGACCACGCTGGTCAACTTGCTGCCGCGCTTCGTGCTCCCAGGCACCGGCAGGATCATCCTGGACGGACAGGACATCGCGCACTGGCAATTGGCCTCGCTGCGCCAGCAGTTCGCCATGGTGAACCAGGACGTGGTGATGCTCAATGACACGCTCGCCGCCAACGTGGCACTGGGCGGGGACCTGGACCGCGAACGGGTCACGCAATGTTTGAAGGCGGCCAATCTCGGCCAGCATGTGGCCGGCCTGTCCCAGGGCATCGACACCCTGGTCGGCCACAATGCCACCCAGCTCTCCGGCGGGCAGCGGCAACGCCTGGCGATCGCGCGCGCTCTCTACAAGGACGCCCCGATCCTGATTCTCGACGAAGCCACTTCGGCGCTGGACACCGAGTCGGAGCGCCTGGTGCAGGATGCGCTGCAACGCCTGATGGCGGGACGCACGACGCTCATCATTGCGCACCGCCTTTCCACCATCGAGCATGCCGACCGCATTGTGGTCATGGCCGGCGGCCAGGTAGCAGAGCAAGGCAGCCATGCCGAACTCGCCGCGCGGCGCGGCCTCTATGCCCGGCTGCACCAGTCGGGTTTTGCCGAAGACCAGAACAACATGGAGCCAGCCCAGTGAGCCTGAACAGCAAGGCATCGATCAGCGGCTTTACCTTCATTCGCAACGGCGTGGAGCTCGGTTTCCCGTTCGAGGAATCGATTCGCTCGCTGCTGCCTTTGGTCGACGAGTTCGTCATCGCGGTTGGCGCCGGGCGCGACGATACGCTGGCGCGCATTCTGCGCATCAACGACACCAGGATCCGCATCATCGAGACCGTGTGGAACGAGCGCATGGCCGAACGCGGCTTTGTCTATGCGCAACAGAAGATGATCGCGCAATACGCCTGCACCGGCGACTGGGCCTTCTACCTCGAAGGCGATGAAGTGCTGCACCAAGACGAACTCCCGCGCATTCGCGCCAGTGTCGACCGGCACCATGCCAACCGCGCCGTGGAAGCGCTGGTCTTCGACTACCTGCACTTCTACGGCTCCCCAGAATGGCTGGCCATCAGCCCGGCGTGGTACCGGCGCGAATGCCGCCTGATCCGCAACACGATCCGCAGCTATGCGCCGGATGGGCAGTTCTGGGTGGTCATGGACAAGCATCGACGCGGTCGAACGCCCCAGGCGGCGCTGGCAGACGCCCACATCTACCACTATGGGCACGTGCGCCGGCTGGACTACATGCAGCAGAAGATGAACCAGGTCAGCCGCTACTGGTCTGGTGCGCCTCCCAAGGTCGACTACGCAAAGATCGACCCGCAGTCGCTACGCCGCTTCGAGGGAACGCACCCGGCCATCATGGCCCAATGGCTGGCTCACGAAGCGCAGGCGAGCTTCACGCCCTCCCCCGACCATGCGCTCACGCGCCGTGAGAAGAAGCACCGCCTCGCCATGAAACTGGAACGCCTGTTCGGCTGGGACCTGAGCCACAAGCACTACAAGCTCGTGGCCTGAGTCCTCAAAGCAACACGATGTCGTAGTGCTCCTGCCCCATCGCTGCCTCGCTTTGCAGCGAGATCGGCTTGCCGATGAAGTCGGACAGGCCGGCCAGATGCTGGCTTTCCTCGTCCAGGAACATCTCCACAACTTGCGGCGAAGCCACGACACGGAACTCGCGCGGGTTGAACTGCCGGGCTTCGCGCAGGATTTCACGCAGGATGTCATAGGCCACGCTGCGCGCGGTCTTCACGCTGCCCTTGCCCTGGCACACGGCGCAGGGCTCGCACAGCATATGGGCCAGCGATTCGCGCGTGCGCTTGCGCGTCATCTCCACCAGCCCCAGTTGCGAGAAGCCGCCGATCATGGTCTTGACCCGGTCCCGTGCGAGCTGCTTGCGGAACTCGGCAAGCACGGCTTCGCGGTGGTCTTCGCGCGTCATGTCGATAAAGTCGACGATCACAATGCCGCCCAGGTTGCGCAAGCGCAGCTGGCGCGCAATCGCCAGAGCCGCCTCCAGGTTGGTCTTGAAGATCGTGTCGTCGAAATTGCGGGCACCGACAAAGCCACCCGTGTTCACGTCGATGGTGGTCAGGGCTTCGGTCTGGTCGACGATCAGATAGCCCCCTGACTTCAGCTCCACCCGCCGGCCCAGTGCCTTGGCCACCTCTTCGTCGATGCCGAACAGGTCGAAAATCGGGCGCTCGCCCTTGTAGTGTTGCAATTTTTCAGCTGCAGCCGGCATGAATTCGCGGCCGAAGGCCATCAGGCTTGCAAACTGCTCGCGGGAATCGATGCGGATTGCCTGCGTGGCCTCGCTCACCAAGTCGCGCAACACGCGCTGCAGCAGGCTCAAGTCCTGGTGCAGCAACGATTTTGGCGGCATGCGCAGCGACGCCTCCTTGATGCGTGCCCAGGCCTTGCGCAGGTAGGCGATATCGTCGGCCAGCTCGGCATCGGTCGAATCCTCGCCATTGGTGCGCAGGATAAAGCCGCCGCCCTGGTCGCCCACCAAGGCGACAAGGCGCGCACGCAAGGCCTCGCGCTGCTGGGACGGGATTTTCTGGGACACGCCCACATGGTCGTCCTGCGGCAAGAACACCAGCAGCCGGCCTGCGATGCTGATCTGGGTCGACAGCCGCGCGCCCTTGGTGCCGATCGCGTCCTTGACGACCTGCACCATCAGCGCCTGGCCTTCGAATACCTGCTTCTCGATGGGGACCGCGGGCTGGGTATTGCGTGGGCTGCCTGCCACTTCCTCGGAGGTCTTCGGCCCCGCGAAAGCCGACATCAGGTCCGCCACGTGCAGGAACGCCGCGCGTTCCAGGCCGATGTCAATGAATGCCGATTGCATGCCGGGCAGCACGCGCGCCACCTTGCCGAGGTAGACATTGCCCACCAGTCCCCGCTCCAGGGGCCGCTCCACATGCAGTTCCTGCACGGCGCTGTTTTCCACCACCGCCACGCGCGTCTCCTGTGGCGACCAGTTGATCAGGATATCTTGCTGCATCGCTTTTTATGTTCCTGAGCAGTAAAGAGAAGGAAACCTAGACCGTAAAGCCGAACCCGCGCAGCAGTTGCGCCGTCTCGTACATCGGCAGCCCCATGATGCCAGAGTACGAACCGCTGAGGCGCGAAACAAATGCAGCGGCCCGGCCCTGCACCGCATAGGCGCCAGCCTTGCCCATGGGCTCGCCGCTGCCCACATAGGCGCTGATCTGGCGGCCGCCGATGGGCGCGAACGTGACGCGTGAATCGCTCAAGGCCTCGCGCCGCTTGCGGCCTTGCTGGATTGCCACCGCGGTGAGCACGCGGTGGGTGGTGCCGGAAAGCGCACGCAGCATGCGCGCCGCATCCGCCTCGTCCGCGGGCTTGCCGTAGATACGCCGGCCCAATGCCACGGTGGTGTCCGAGCAAAGAATCGGCGCTGCGGGCAGGCCTCGGCGCTGCATGCGCTGCAAGGCCGCGTCCAGCTTCAGGCCGGTGACCCGTTTCACGTAATGCGTGGGCGACTCGTTGCCGAGGATGGCTTCCAGCCCTTCCGAATCTTCATCGGCATCGGGCAGCAGGAGTTCATGGCGCACACCGAGCTGCTCCAGCAACTGGCGTCGTCTTGGGCTCTGCGAAGCGAGATAGATGAATTGGGGTGAAACAGTCATTCGCGGTGGTAGGGATGGTTGGCGTTCAAGGACCAGGCGCGGTAGAGCTGTTCGATCAGCAGCACCCGAACCATGGCATGCGGCAGCGTCAGGTCAGACAGGCGCACGCGCTCATGTGCTTGCTGCTTGAAGCCGGGGTCAAGGCCATCGGGGCCGCCGATCACCAGCGCCACATCATCGCCGTCCTGCTGCCAGCGCTTGACTTTCGCTGCCAGCGCCACGGTGGTCAATGCGGTGCCGCGCTCATCGAGCACGACCACGCGCGCACCCTTGGGGATGGCGGCCTCGATGCGCGCACGCTCGGCGGCATACAAGGTTTCCAGGCTCTTGGAACCGCGCGGCTCGGTCTTGACCGCCTTGCATTCCACGCGCAGCTCAGCGGGGAAGCGCTTCGCGTAGTCGTCGTAGGCGGTGCGTGCCCAGTCTGGCATGCGCTGGCCGACGGCCACGATCACCAGCTTCATGCGCGCTCAAGCGTCAGGCTTTGCGCGGCGCGGGCTTCTTCGGCGATGTCTTGGCCGCGGGCTTGGCGACGGACTTGGGCGCAGTTTTCGGCGCGGTTTTCGGTGCGGTCTTGGCCGCGGATTTGGCCGCGGTCTTGGCGACTGCCTTGGCTGGTGCTTTTACGGCAGTCTTTGCGCCAGTCTTTACGGCAGTCTTCCCGGCGACCTTCTTGGCAGGCGCCGCAGCAACAACACCGGCGATCGGCCGCGCCTCGGCCATGGGCGGACGCGCTGCCTCTTTCTTGGCGGAGCTCACGCGCCGGATCGAAAGCGATGGCTTCTTCGCCGCGCCGCCGGTCTTGGCGGCATCCTTGCCGGCCGTCTTGCCCGCCGTCTTCCTGGCTGGCGCCTTCTCCACCATGGCCTCGATTGGCTTGGGCGCGCCGAACTTCAGGCGCACCGGCTTCTCGCCCCAGAGCTCTTCCAGGTGGTAGTACTGGCGAAACGCGGGCTGCATGATGTGGGCCACGGCCGCGCCGCAATCCACGATGATCCACTCGCCGTTTTCTTCACCTTCCACACGCGGCTTGCCGAAACCGGCGTCGCGCACGGCATCGCGCACGCTGGCTGCCAATGCCTTGGTCTGGCGATTGGATGTGCCGGAAGCGATGATCACGCGCTCGAACAAGGGGGAAAGATGCTCGGTATTGAAGACCTGGATGTCTTGCCCCTTGACGTCCTCCAATCCATCGATGATGGAACGCTGGAGTTTCTGGATGTCTTTTTTGGCGGCGGTTTCGGTAGTCATCAAGCAGTTTGGTAGAGGTGATGCTGCGCAATATAGCGCGCAACGGGGCCGGGAACCAGTGGGTCGATTCCCAAGCGGGACGCCACACGCGAGCGAATTTCGGTCGCGCTCACAGGCATGGCGGGAAGCTGCAGGCGCAGAAAACGGCCTTGCGGCAGTTTGGAAGGGTCGAATTGCGGTTCGGTGCCCGCAGCTTGGACGCGCCCAGCTATGCAAATTATAGCAGCCTCCAGAACCGCCTCCCACTCATGCCATTGGGTCAGCGCCAAGGCCTGGTCTTCGCCGATGATCAGCGCCAGCGTGGCGCTCGGTTCCTCGGCCTGCAGCTCGCGCAAGGTGTCGATGGTGTAGGTGGGGCCGCTGCGGCGAATCTCGCGCCCGTCGACCGCCACACCGGGCATTCCGCCAAAGGCCAGCTCCGCCATCGCCAGCCGATGCGGTGCGGGGCTCAGCGCACGCGGCTTGTGCCAGGCTTGCCCGGTGGGAAAGACCCGCAGGGCATCGAGTTGCAATTGCTCGAATGCAGCCGCGATCAGCGCCACGTGGGCGCTATGGGGCGGATCGAAGGCGCCACCGAAAACGCCGATTCTCAAACCCACTCCCTGCGCACGAGAAAGCGTGAGAGCAGCGCATGCTCGGCCGAACCCGCATCGTCCTGGCGCTGGTAACTCCAGCTGGCCAGCGGCGGCATGGACATGAGAATGGATTCCGTGCGACCACCCGACTGCAGGCCGAAGTGCGTGCCGCGGTCCCAGACCAGGTTGAATTCCACATAGCGGCCGCGCCGGTAGAGCTGGAAGTCCCGCTCGCGCTCGCCGTAAGGCGCCTGCCTGCGGCGCTCGACGATGGGCAGATAGGCCTGCAGGAAGGCATCGCCCACCGCGCGCGTCAGCGCAAAGCTTTCGTCAAAGCCCAGCTCGGAAAAGTCGTCGAAGAACACGCCGCCGATGCCGCGCTGCTCGTCCCGGTGCTTGAGGAAGAAATAGGTGTCGCACCACTGTTTGAAGCGCGGGTACTTGTCGCTTCCAAACGGCGCCAGCGCATCACGGCAGGTGGCGTGGAAATGCACTGCGTCTTCTTCAAAGCCATAGCAGGGCGTCAAGTCCATGCCGCCGCCAAACCAGCAGACCGGCGCCTGGCCCGGCGGCGTCGCGGCGATCATGCGCACATTCATATGCACCGTGGGCACATAGGGGTTGCGCGGATGAAACACCAGCGATACGCCCATCGCCTCGAATGGCGCGCCAGCAAGCTCGGGCCGATGCTGCGTGGCGGAGGGCGGCAGCTTCGGCCCGCGCACGTGGGAGAAGCCGCAGCCGGCACGCTCGAACACTGCGCCCTGCTCCAGGATCCTGGTCAGGCCAGAACCCTGCAGGGGCTCGCCAGGCGGTTTTTGCCATGCATCGCTCAGGAATTGCGCGCCATCCAGCGCGGCGATCGCGCCGGTGATGCGTTCCTGCAATTGCAGCAGATAGGCACGTACGCGGTCCTGCTGGGAAGTCTCGGGCGTCGAATCGCTCATTCCGTTTTCATTTCGCTGCAGGCGACGCATCAACCCTTGACCGCGCGATGGCCGATATCCTTGCGGTACTGCATGCCGTCGAAGTGCACGCCCTGCGCCACGCCATAGGCACGCTGCTGGGCCTGGCGCACGCTGTCGGCCAGGGCCGTCACGCAGAGCACGCGGCCACCGGACGTGAGAATCGCGCCGTCCTTTTCAACGGTGCCCGCATGGAACACCATGGCGTCATCGGCATCCTCGGGCAGGCCGGTGATGGCATCGCCCTTGCGCGGCGCCTGCGGATAGCCATGCGCCGCGACCACCACGCCCAGTGCGGTGCGGCGGTCCCATTGCAGCTCGATCTGATCGAGCTTGCCGTGCGGGCCGGGCTCGGTGGCCGCCCAGAGCACGTCGACCAGATCGCTTTTCAGGCGCATCAGGATCGGCTGCGTTTCCGGGTCGCCCATGCGGCAATTGAACTCCAGCGTCTTGGGATGGCCCTGGGCGTCGATCATCAGGCCCGCGTAGAGAAACCCGGTATAGGGAATGCCGTCTTTCTCCATGCCGCGGATGGTCGGCAGGATGATCTCGCGCATGGCCCGCGCGTGCACGTCGGGCGTGACCACCGGTGCCGGAGAATACGCCCCCATGCCGCCGGTGTTCGGGCCCTCGTCACCATCGAGCAAGCGCTTGTGGTCTTGCGAAGTGGCCAGCGCCGTCACGTTCTTGCCGTCGCACAGCACGATAAAGCTGGCTTCCTCGCCGTGCAGGAATTCCTCGATCACCACGCGCGGCGCAGCCTTGCCATCCGTGCCGGCGTTGTGCGTGACACCTAGCTTGTTGTCCAGCAGCATGAAGTCCACCGCCTCATGCGCCTCGGCCAGGGTCATGGCCACGACCACACCCTTGCCCGCCGCCAGGCCATCGGCCTTGACGACGATCGGCGCGCCCAGGCGCTCAATAAACGCATGCGCGGGCACCGGGTCGGTAAACGTGTCGTAGTCCGCCGTGGGAATGCCGTGGCGGCGCATGAAGGCCTTGGAGAAGGCCTTGGAGCTTTCCAGCTGCGCGGCAGCGCGGGTCGGCCCAAAGACGCGCAGGCCATGCGCGCGGAACTCGTCGACCACGCCGGCCGCCAGCGGCGCCTCCGGCCCCACCACCGTGAGCGCTATCTTTTCGGCAAGCGCCCACGCGCGCAGCGCCTTCACATCGGTGATATCAATGTTCTCAAGCCGCGCATCGCGCGCGGTTCCGCCGTTGCCCGGCGCCACATAGACGGCCTGGGCCTTGGGTGATTGCGACAGCTTCCAGGCCAGCGCATGTTCGCGGCCACCGCCGCCGATGACTAGGATTTTCATGGTGCGGCGTTCATAGTGCGGCGTTGTGAAAGACCTCCTGGACATCGTCCAGGTCTTCCAGCACGTCGATGATTCTCTGCATCTTCGCAGCGTCGTCGCCACTCAGCTCAATGGTGTTTTCGGGTCGCATCGTGACCTCGGCCACTTCCGGCTTCAGGCCCGCAGCCTCCAGCGCATTTTTCACGGCTTCGAATTCCGCATAGGCGGTCAGCACCTCGATGGCGCCATCGTCGCCGGTGATGACATCCTCGGCGCCGGCTTCCAGGGCCACTTCCATCACCTTGTCTTCGCTCGTTCCCGGCGCAAAGACCAATTGGCCGCAATGCTTGAACTGGAACGCCACCGAGCCTTCGGTGCCCATGTTGCCGCCGTACTTGCTGAAGGCGTGGCGCACTTCGGCCACGGTACGGACCTTGTTGTCGGTCATGGTGTCCACGATGATGGCCGCACCGCCGATGCCGTAGCCCTCGTAGCGAATTTCCTCGTAGTTCACGCCTTCGAGGTTGCCGGTGGCCTTGTCGATGTTGCGTTTGACAGTATCGGCAGGCATATTGGCCGCCTTGGCCTTCTCCACGGCCAGGCGCAGGCGCGGATTGGCGCTCAGGTCGCCGCCGCCCTGGCGCGCCGCCACCATGATTTCACGGATCACACGGGTCCACACCTTCCCCCGCTTTTCGTCCTGGCGACCCTTGCGGTGCTGAATATTCGCCCATTTACTGTGTCCGGCCACGAAGAACCCTTCTTGCTTGATTTAATCTACAGGCCTGATTTTACTTTTCCACCCCGAGGGACTCCCGCCATGGCTGAACCGCTGCTTATCGCCAGGAACAAAGACATCGAATGCCATCTGCTGCCGGCGCTGGCCAACCGCCATGGCCTGATCACCGGCGCCACCGGAACCGGCAAGACCGTCACCCTGCAAACCATCGCGGAGAATTTCTCCAGGATCGGTGTGCCCGTCTTCATGGCCGATGTCAAGGGCGACCTGACGGGCGCCGCCCAGGCCGGCAGCATCGGCGAAAAGCTGGCCGCCGTGCTCAAGGAGCGCGGCCTGGTGCCGCCCCAGTCCCAGGCCTGCCCCGCCACGCTGTGGGATGTGTTCGGCGAACAAGGCCATCCCGTGCGCGCCACCGTCTCCGACATGGGTCCGCTGCTCCTGGGGCGCATGCTCAACTTGAACGAAACCCAGTCCGGCGTGCTCAACCTGGTCTTCAAGATCGCCGACGACCACGGCCTGCTGCTGCTGGACTTGAAAGACCTGCGCGCCATGCTGCAGCACGTGGGCGACAACGCCAGCCAGTTCACCACCGAATACGGCAACATCAGCGCGGCCAGCGTGGGCGCCATCCAGCGCGGCCTGCTGCAGATCGAGACCCAGGGCGGCGACAAGTTCTTTGGCGAGCCGATGCTCGACATCGGTGACTTCATGCAAACCATCGACGGCCAGGGGGTCGTCAACATCCTCGCCGCCGACAAGCTGATGAACTCGCCGCGCCTGTACGCGACCTTCCTGCTGTGGATGCTGTCCGAGCTGTTCGAGCAGTTGCCCGAAATCGGCGACCCGGAAAAGCCCAAGCTCGTGTTCTTCTTCGACGAAGCGCACCTGCTCTTCAACGAAGCGCCCAAGGTGCTCGTCGAGCGCATCGAACTGGTGGTGCGGCTGGTGCGCTCCAAGGGCGTGGGCGTGTATTTCGTGACGCAGAACCCGCTGGACATTCCCGACTCGGTACTGGCCCAGCTCGGCAACCGGGTGCAGCACGCGCTGCGCGCCTTCACCCCGCGCGACCAGAAGGCCGTCAAGGCCACGGCCACCACCATGCGCCAGAAACCGGGCCTGGACATCGAAACGGCCATCACCGAACTGGCGGTCGGCGAAGCCCTGGTGAGCTTTCTGGACGCCAAGGGCCGCCCCAGCATCACCGAGCGCGTCTACGTGCTGCCGCCCGGCAGCCAGATCGGGCCCATCACCCCGGCGCAGCGCCAGGCCCTGGTGCAAGGTTCGCTGGTTGCGGGCGTCTATGAAAAGGCCGTGGACCGCGAGTCCGCCTACGAAAAGATCAAAGGCCGCGTGCCGGCCGCTCCAGCCGGCGGCGGTGCATCCGGCGGAACCACCCTGCCCGGTGCCCAGGCACCTGCCGAAGCGGAAGCTGGTGGCATGCTCGGCGGCCTCAACGAGATACTGTTCGGCTCCACCGGCCCGCGCGGCGGCAAGCGCGACGGCCTGGCGCAGACCATGGCCAAGTCCGCGGTGCGCACCATCGGCACTACAGTGGGTCGCGAAATCCTGCGCGGCGTGCTGGGCAGCATCATGGGTGGCAAGCGGCGCTGATGCCGCGCATCTATAGATGGACTTTCGACACCGACGCGCCTAGGATGGGCTGAAGCAAAAGAAGTTGCCACCAGGATCAGGGAGTCACCCAGCGCCTCACCGCGGGCAAGGGGGCTTTATGCATTCCTCCAGTTGGCTTAACCGTCTGCTGTTGTGGCAGAAATTTGCCATCGTCGGTGCCTTGGCGCTGGTCGCCGTCGGCATCCCGGCCTGGCTCTACGTGCGCGAGGCCGACAAGAACTGGGATGCCGCCGTCCTTGAGCGCCAGGGGCTGGCACCGATGGCACTGGTCCTGAAGACGATCCAGTTGACGCAGCAACACCGCGGCCTGTCGGCGCTGGTGCTCGGCGGCGTCAGCTCCGAGAAGGAAAAGCGCGAAGCCAAGCAACGCGAAGCGGACACGGCCTATGAAGCGCTCGATGTCTTGGTCAAGTCCCTGGGCAACAAGGCGATCGAGGACGTCTGGCGCCAGCCGAAGCAGGACTGGGTGGCACTGCGCGACGGTGTCTCGCGCGCCAGTATCAGCGTGCCGCAAAGCTACCAGGCGCACACCAGCCTGATTCCCAAGCTACTGCTGCTCAACGAGCTTGTCGGCGACCAGTTCGGATTGAGCCTGGACCCCGATGCCGACACCTACCAGTTGATCCAGTCGATGTTCTATGTTCAGCCGTATGTCACTGAAGAGCTTGGCAAGATGCGCGCCAAAGGCGCCGGCCTGCTTGCAAGAAAGGAAGCCACTCAGGAAGACAAGATGGTCATGGCCGAACTGATCGCCCGCGCCGGCGATCGCCTGGCGCAGATGCGCACCGCCTTCGGCAAGGCGGTGGCCAGCAATCCCGACATCGGCGCGAAGCTCGGCGAACCGATGAACGCCGCGCAATCGCTGGCAAACGAGGCCATGAGCGTGGCTAGCGAGAAGATCGCCAAGGCCGAGGCTCTCACCCATTCCGGCGTCGAATACGTGGGCCTGACGACGCGCGCCATCGATGCGCAGTTCGCGCTGAATGCCGCCGCCAACACTGCGCTGGAGCAGATGTTGGCGCGCAAGATCTCCGACTTCCGGTCGCTGCGCTGGACCATGCTGGGCGCGATGGCGGCGCTGCTGGCGCTGGCCGCCTGGCTGCTGCGCTTGATCGCGCACTCGATCAGCAGACCCTTGACCGAGGCAGTGACGGTGGCGCGGCGCATTGCGGCGGGCGACCTGACCTCTCACTTTGGTCCCGCACGCGGAGACGAGACCGGCCAACTGCTGAGCGCGCTGAAGGAGATGAACGAGAACCTCGCAAGCATGGTCGACGCCATGCGCCGCGGCATCGACGAGATCGATGCCGGCGCCACCGATATTGCGAGCGGCAACAACGACCTGTCCGCGCGTACCGAATCGCAGGCATCGAGCCTGGAGCAGACAGCGGCCTCGATGGTGCAGATGACGGCAACCGTGCGCCAGAACGCGGAAAACGCGCGCCAGGCCAATCAACTTGTCGACGGTGCGGCGGGTGTGGCGCTGCGCGGTGGCGACATCGTATCGAAGGTGGTCAGCACCATGGGCGCCATCAACGACAGCTCGCGGCGCATCGTCGACATCATCGGTGTGATCGATGGAATCGCCTTCCAGACCAACATCCTCGCGCTGAACGCGGCCGTGGAAGCAGCGCGCGCCGGCGAGCAGGGCCGCGGTTTCGCGGTGGTGGCCGGCGAAGTGCGCAGCCTCGCGCAGCGCAGCGCCGCGGCGGCCCGCGAGATCAAGACATTGATCGGCTCGAGCGTGGAGAAGGTCGAGGCCGGCAATGGGCTTGTCGCCAGCGCCGGGCAGTCGATGGACGAGATCGTGGCCAGCGTCAAGCGCGTGACCGGCATCATGGGGGAAATCGTCACCGCCACCGAAGAGCAGCGCAGCGGCATCGAGCAGATCGACCAGGCCATCGCGCAGATGGACGGCGTGACGCAGAAGAACGCCGCACTGGTGGAGCAGGCCGCAGCCGCTGCCGGCACCATGAAGGAGCAATCGCAACGCCTGGTGCAAGCCATGGCGTCGTTCCGCCTGGCTTGACCGGCAGGGCGCGGCGCGCAGCCGGCGCCCGATGCACAATGGCCGTCTTGCCGCGGCCACTGGCCGTGTGCGCCGCTTTTGCAACAACCCAGGACCCGAACCTGCCATGGCCGCCTTGCCCACCTCCTCCTTGCCGACCTTCGATGATGTCGCCGCCGCTGCCGAGCGGATCAAGGGCCACGCCCACCGCACACCCGTGCTGCGATCGCGCACGGCCGACGAACTGCTGGGCGCGCAGCTCTTCTTCAAATGCGAGAACTTCCAGCGCATGGGAGCGTTCAAGTTCCGAGGCGGCTTCAACGCCTTGTCGCGCTTCACGCCGGCGCAGCGCAAGGCCGGCGTGCTGGCCTTCTCCTCCGGCAACCATGCGCAGGCGATTGCGCTGTCGGCCCGCATGCTGGGCATGCCTTCGGCCATCGTGATGCCACTGGACGCCCCTGCGGCCAAGCTGGCGGCCACGCGCGGCTATGGGGCCGAGGTCATCACGTACGACCGCTTCACGCAAAGCCGCGAAGAGATCAGCCAGCGCATTGCGGCCGAGCGCGGCATGACGCTCATCCCGCCCTTTGACCATGCCGACGTGATCGCTGGCCAGGGCACGGCGGCCAAGGAACTGTTCGAGGATGCGGGTGAGCTCGATCACTTTTTCGTCTGCCTGGGCGGCGGCGGCTTGCTCAGCGGATCGGCGCTGGCCGCGCGCGCACTGTCGCCGGGGTGCAGGATCTACGGTGTCGAGCCCGAAGCCGGCAATGATGGCCAACAGTCGTTTCGCAGCGGCAGGATCGTGCACATCGATACCCCGCGCACGATTGCCGATGGTGCCCAGACGCAACACCTGGGCGAGCTGACCTTCGGCATCATCCGGCGCGACGTCGACGACATCCTGACTGTCACCGACGACCAGCTCGTGGAGTCCCTGCGCTTTTACGCTGAACGCATGAAGATGGTGGTGGAGCCCACCGGCTGCCTGTCGCTTGCCGGCGCGCGGCACGCGGGCCTGGACCTCAAGGGAGCAAGGGTTGGCGTGCTGGTCAGCGGCGGCAATGTGGACATGCAGCGCCTGGCACAGCTGCTGGTCTAGCAACACCTTCTTCCATGGGGCTTGTCAGCCGCAACACAGATCGGTACATTGCATTTTTTGAGGAATCGCAATGCCTGTTGACGTTGGCGCCAAGCCGCCGAGTTCCCCGAGCACCCAGCCCGCCCCCAGCCACATCCGCCTGACTTCCCACGCCAGTGGCTATGGCGCCCTGCCGATCCGATGGGGCGCGGCCAGCGCCGTGGAACGCGGCCCGGTGGTGGGCACCACCACCAAGCGCAGCCACCGCAACGTGATCGGCACGCACAGCGGCTCCTACAGCGTGTACCGCGCACTGGCCGTGGCCGCAGGCGCGCTGTCGCCGCAACACCGGGCGGACCTGACGAACACCTCGCCCACCGACCTCATCGGACCGCACCCGCAATGGAGCGAGCCGGGCAAGATCGTCTCGATGGATCCCTGGGGCGCCATGGTGGCCGATGCTTTCTCCGCCGAACTCGCCGCAGGCTATGACATCCGGCCCACCATTGCGGTGACCCAGGCGCATGTCATCCTGCCCGAAGTGATCGAAGCCCTGCAAAGCGGCCGCTTGAAGGCCGACGGCAAGTACCTGACCGCCGGCGGCGCAGCCATGGTGACCAAGGCGGCGATCGAACCAGTGTGGTACCTGCCCGAAGTGGCCAGGCGCTTTGGCTGCACGGAAGCCGATCTGCGCCGCGTTCTGTTCGAGGAAACCGGCGGCATGTACCCCGAGCTCGTGACCCGCAGCGACCTGGAAGTGTTCCTGCCGCCGATCGGCGGGCAGACCGTCTACATCTTCGGCAACCCGCAGGACCTGGCCAACCCGGCGGTGGAACTCACCGCCCGTGTGCACGATGAATGCAATGGCTCGGACGTGTTCGGCTCGGACATCTGCACCTGCCGGCCTTACCTCACGCACGCCATCGAGGAATGCATCCAGGGCGCGCAGCGTGGCGGCGTCGGGCTTGTGTCCTACTCGCGCAAGGAAGGCCGGGCCCTCGGCGAAGTCACCAAGTTCCTGGTCTACAACGCGCGCAAGCGCCAGGTGGGCGGCGACACGGCCGACCAGTACTTCGCGCGCACCGAATGCGTGGCCGGCGTGCAGGACATGCGCTTTCAGGAACTGATGCCCGACGTGCTGCACTGGCTGGGCGTGCGCAAGATCCACCGCCTCGTGTCCATGAGCAACATGAAGTACGACGCCATCACCAGCTCGGGCATCGAGATCGGCACCCGTGTGAATATTCCGGACGAACTCATTCCTGCCGATGCGCGCGTGGAGATGGACGCCAAGATGGCCGCCGGCTACTTCACGCCCGGGCCGGTGCCAGACGCGGATGAGCTCAAGAAGGCCAAGGGGCGAGGCCTTGCGGAGTGACGCGCATGACGTCTTCCCACCTGGCGGCCGAAACCGCCGCAGCCACGTTGCGAACCACCTCGGCCATCCGCGAACGAGCGGCCGGCCTGCTGGCACGCGCGCGGCGCGGCGAGTCGACCTGGTTTGCATTGGACGACACCGCGCTGGACGCGGCTGCTGCCACCGTGGCCGAGGTCACGAAAACCCGCTACCCCTCGCTGAAGATTCCGTACCACAGCCGCTGGCGCCATTTCGAGGCGGGCGGCGTGGACCGCAGGGCACAGCTCGACCGCTTGCTGGGCGACGTGTCAGCGGCAGAACGCGCGCGCGCGCAGATCGACCTGGCGCTGGTGAGCGTCCTGCTGGACGCCGGCGCCGGCCCCGACTGGCGCTACTACGAAGAGTCCACGCAGCAGACCTACAGCCGCTCCGAAGGCCTGGGCCTTGCTAGCTGGCACGCCTTCACGGCCGGTCTTTTTTCCAGCGACTCCCGGCACCCCTTGCAAGCGGATGCGAAAGGGCTGCGCGCCGTGGTGGCCGACCACCTGGCCCAGGCGTTTCAGGTCACCGAGACGAATCCGCTGATCGGCGTGCAAGGGCGCGTCACCTTGCTGCACCGCCTGGGCGAAACCATGGCGGGCAATGCCGAGGTGTTTGGTGCGGCCAGCCGGCCCGGCGGCCTGTTCGATGCACTCACCGGGCCCTTCGGCCCCGACCCGGCTCCCACCGCCGAGGTGTCCGCGCACGACCTGCTTTCGGAGTTGCTGGCCTCGCTTTCGCCCATCTGGCCGGCCCAGAACGCCATCGGCAACATCGCCTTGGGCGACTGCTGGCGCCACCCCGCGGTGCGCGGTGAAGGCCTGAGCGACGGCTGGATGCCGTTTCACAAACTCTCCCAGTGGCTGACCTATTCGCTGCTCGAGCCGTTCGAGTGGGCTGGCGTCAAGGTCAGGCACCTGGACGTTTTGACCGGCCTGCCCGAATACCGCAATGGCGGCTTGCTGCTGGATGCGGGTGTGCTGCATCTGAAAGACCCTGCGCTTGCCGGCCGCCGCTGGCACGCCGGCGACGAACTCATCGTCGAGTGGCGCGCATTGACCGTGGCGCTGCTCGACGAACTCGCGCCGCTGGTGCGCCGCAAGCTCGCCCTGGACGAAGCGCAGATGCCGCTGGCCTGCGTGCTCGAAGGCGGCACCTGGGCGGCAGGTAGAGTGCTGGCACAGCGCTTGCGTGATGGCACACCGCCATTGAACATCGAAAGCGATGGAACCGTTTTTTGACAAGGCAATAGAAAAATCATGAGCAACGTACATGTCATCGACCACCCGCTGGTGCAGCACAAGCTGACCTTGATGCGCAAGAAGGAGGCCAGCACCAACAGCTTTCGCCGCCTGCTCAACGAGCTGAGCATGCTGATGGCCTACGAGGTCACGCGCGACATGGCCATGCAGGAGGTGCAGATCGAGACGCCGCTGGAGACCATGACAGCCCGCATGATCGACGGCAAGAAGCTGGTGTTCGTCTCCATCCTGCGCGCCGGCAACGGCATCCTGGAAGGCATGCTGAGCGTGGTGCCGGGTGCGCGCGTGGGCCATGTGGGCCTGTACCGCGACCCGAAAACACTGGTCGCGGTGGAGTACTACTTCAAGATGCCGCATGAGATGCACGAGCGCGACGTGGTGGTGGTCGACCCGATGCTGGCCACCGGCAATTCGGCCATCGCGGCGGTGGAGCGGCTCAAGGAGCTGAACCCCAAGTCCATCAAGTTCGTCTGCCTGCTGACCTGCCCGGAAGGCATCGCGGCGCTGCAAAAGGCGCATCCGGATGTGCCGATCTACACCGCGGCCATCGATCGCCAGCTCAACGACCACGGCTACATCCTGCCGGGCCTGGGCGATGCCGGCGACCGCATCTTTGGAACCAAATAGACACCCGGTTTTTCAGCAAGCACTTTCAACAAGGAGGATCCAGCCCATGTCCACACGCCGTCATCTCATCGCCCTGGCTGCCGCGCTCGCCGTTGCCGCGCCCGGCCTCGCATTGGCCCAGGCCAAACTGAAGGTCGCGGCGATCTACACCGTGCCCTACGAGCAGCAGTGGGTCAGCCGCATCCACAAGGCGCTTAAGGCGGCCGAGGCGCGCGGTGAGATCGAATACAAGTCCAGCGAGAACGTGGCCAATGCCGACTACGAGCGCGTGATGCGCGAGTACGCGACCGGTGGCAACCAGCTGGTGCTGGGCGAAGTGTTCGGCGTGGAAGCCGCGGCGCGCAAGGTGGCCAAGGACTTTCCCAAGACCGCCTTCGTGATGGGCTCCTCGGGCAAACCGCAGGCGCCCAACTTCAGCGTGTTCGACAACTACATCCAGGAGCCCGCCTACCTCACCGGCATGATCGCCGGCGGCATGACCAAGAGCAACAAGATCGGCATGGTCGGCGGCTACCCCATCCCCGAGGTGAACCGCCTGATGAACGCCTTCATGGCCGGCGCCAGGGAAACCAACCCGAAGGTCGAATTCAGCATCAGCTTCATCAACAGCTGGTTCGACCCGCCCAAGGCCAAGGAAGCCGCGTTCGCGATGATCGACAAGGGCGCCGACGTGATGTATGCCGAGCGCTTCGGCGTATCCGACGCCGCCAAGGAAAAGGGCAAGCTGGCCATCGGCAACGTGATCAACACGCAGGACAAATACCCCGATACCGTGGTCGCCTCGGCTCTGTGGCACATGGAGCCCTCGGTGGACCGCGCCATCAAGCTGGTGAAAGATGGCAAGTTCAAGGCCGAGGACTACGGCTCCTATTCGATGATGAAACACAAGGGCTCGGAGCTCGCACCCCTCGGAACATTCGACAAAAAAGTACCGGCCGAGATCGTGGCCAAGGTGAAAGCGAAAGAAAAAGCTATTCTGGATGGTCAATACAGCGTGAAGGTGGACGACAATGCACCCAAATCAACAGCGAAATAAATCGCCCGCGAAATAAGTCCATAGTGAGACAAGGCAACTGCGACAAGTAAAAATAAAACGATTGAAGCGCCCCATGTTCTGGGGCGTTTTTTTTGGTTTCTTTTGACACCCGCATGGCGCACCCCGTCCTCCGTTTGAATGGCATCAGCAAGCGCTTTGGCCCGCTGCTGGCCAACGATGCCATCTCACTCGAGCTGCACAGCGGCGAGGTGCTGGCCCTCCTGGGTGAAAACGGCGCTGGCAAGTCCACCCTGGTGTCCATCTTGTTCGGCCACTACCTGGCCGATGCGGGAAACATCGAGGTATTCGGCGCGCCATTGCCGCCGGGCGACCCCAAGGCGGCTCTGGCCGCGGGCATCGGCATGGTGCACCAGCATTTCACACTGGCGGACAACCTGAGCGTGCTGGACAACGTGATGCTCGGCACCGAGCCGTTCTGGCAGCCGTTTTCGCGCCGCGCCGCAGCCCGTGCCCGCCTGGAAGAAGTTGCACAACGCTTCGGCTTGCCGGTGCAACCGCAAGCGCTGGTCGGCAGCCTCTCGGTCGGCGAGCGCCAGCGCGTGGAGATCCTGAAGGCGTTGTACCGCGGCGCACGCATCCTGATCCTGGACGAACCCACGGCCGTGCTGACGCCACAGGAAAGCGAGGCGCTCTTCGACACCCTGGGCCAGATGGTGGCGCAGGGCCTTTCGATCATCTTCATCAGCCACAAGCTCGGCGAAGTGCTGCGCGTATCGAGCCGCATCGCGGTGCTGCGCGCGGGCAAGCTGGTGGCCCAGGCCGATGCCGCGGGCACCACGCAGGCGCAACTGGCGCAATGGATGGTCGGCCACGCGATTGCACAAACCCAGCGGTGTCCGCCAGCGGCGCTGGGCGAACCGGTGTGCGAACTCGACCATGTAGCCACGGCCGCGACCGGGCGTGATCGGCTGGCGGACGTCTCGCTGGCCTTGCGCAGCGGCGAAATCGTGGCCATCGCAGGGGTTTCCGGCAATGGCCAGGTGGCGCTGGCGGAACTGCTCAGTGGCACGCGCAAGGCGGTATCGGGCAGCGTGCGGTTTCTGGGTGCGGCCCTGGCCGCGGCCCCCGCGCGATTGGTACAGCAAGGCGTGGCGCGCATTCCGGAAGACCGGCACCAGGTGGGCGTGATCGCCGATCTGCCGCTGTGGGAAAACGCCGTGTCCGAACGCCTGCGCAGCTCCGCCTTCTCACGCGCGCTTTGGGTGCGCCGAGGGGCAGCGCGGCAGCATGCGCAAAGGGTGCTGCAGGCCTTCGACGTACGGGGCGGCGGCTTGTATGCGCAGGCACGTTCGCTGTCGGGCGGCAATATGCAAAAGCTGATCCTGGGGCGCGCGCTGCTCGCACCCGATGGCAGGCCACCGCGACTGATCGTGGCGCACCAGCCCACGTGGGGGCTGGATATCGGTGCCGTCGCCTATGTGCAGCAGCAACTGGTGGCGGCGCGCGATGCGGGAGCCGCGGTGCTGGTGATCTCCGATGACCTGGATGAAGTGCTGGCGCTGGGAGACCGCGTAGCCGTGATGCACAACGGGCGGCTGACCGAGGCCCGTCCCGCGGCAGACTGGACGCGCGAGGAAATCGGGCTGGCGATGGCGGGCGTGGAGACCACCGCATGAGACTCGAAAAACGCACGCAAGCCTCGGCTGCGGCCTTGCTGCTGGCGCCGGTGGGTGCCGTGGCGTTCACCTTGGCCGTGAGCGCCTTGCTGGTGCTGTGGGCCGGCGCACCCGTGGGGCAGACCTACGGCCTGCTGTTGCAGGGCGGCTTCGGCTCGGTCTTTGCCTTGAGCGAGACGCTGACGCGCGCCGTGCCGTTGATCCTCACGGGCTTGGCCGCGGCGGTGGCCTTTCGGGCGCGGCTGTTCAACATCGGTGGCGAAGGGCAGCTCTACGCCGGCGCGCTGGCGGCCGTCGCGGTCGGTGGGCTGCACGGCGGCAGCGGGCTCGAGTGGTCGCCCTGGCTGCTGTTTCCGCTGATGCTGGTGGCGGCGGCCCTGGCCGGCGCCCTGCTGCTCCTGGGGCCGGCGCTGATGAAGGCGCGGCTTGGCGTGGACGAGGTGGTGACGACCCTGCTGCTCAACTTCATCGTGTTGCTGGCCGTGTCGGCGCTGCTGGACGGGCCGATGAAAGATCCGCTGTCCATGGGCTGGCCGCAGAGCGTGGCGCTGCAGGAATCGCTGGAGCTGTCCAAGCTGGTGGCCCAGACCCGCGTGCACACCGGATTGCTGATCGCGTCCACGCTGGCGGTGGCGCTGTGGCTGCTGTTCAAGTACACCGTGCTGGGCTTCGACATCCGTGCCATGGGCGCCAATGCGCGCGCTGCCGCCTTCGCTGGCGTGCCGGTCACGCGCACCGTGGTGCTGGTCGCCTTGCTCTCCGGCGCGCTGGCCGGTCTGGCGGGTGCGATCGAGGTGGCCGGGCGCACCGGCTATGTGACCCTGGACATGTCGCCGGGCTACGGCTACAGCGGCATCGTCATCGCCATGCTGGCCGCCCTGCACCCGCTGGGCGTGCTGGCCGCGAGCATCTTCGTGGCCGGCGTGCTGGTGGGAGCCGACAGCATGAGCCGCGCGATCGGCGTGCCGACCTACATCGCCGACGTGATCGTCGCCGCATCGCTGATCTCCGTGCTGGTGGCCACCTTGCTCACACAGTACCGGCTGCGCCTCCGATGAACCCGACCGAACTGCTCGACACTCTGGCCAACCCGGCCTTCTGGATCGCCGTGTTGCGCATCGGCACCCCGTTGATCCTGGGCACGCTCGGCGTGTTGCTGTGCGAACGCGCGGGTGTGCTGAACCTGGGGGTGGAAGGCATCATGGTGGCCGGCGCGTTCACCGGCTGGCTGGCCGTCTATCTCGGTGCGCCGCTGTGGGCGGGCGTGGCTGTGGCAGCCATGACCGGGGCGCTCTTCGGCTTGCTGCACGCCTTGCTGACGGTGGGCCTGGCGCTATCGCAGCATGTCTCGGGGCTTGGCATCACCTTGCTGGCCACGGCTTTGAGCTACTACGGCTATCGCGTGAGTTTTCCGAAGGTCAGCACGCCGCCCACCATCACGCCGTTCGCCGAAATGGATTGGCTCGGGCTACCGATTCTCTCGAACCAGACACCGCTGACCCTGCTGGCCCTGCTGCTGGTGCCGCTGATCGCCTGGGTGCTGTACCGCACGCCGGTAGGCCTGGCCGTGCGCATGGTCGGAGAAAACCCGCAGGCGGCCGAAGGCCAGGGCGTGTCGGTTGCCGCCACGCGCACCGCGGCCATCGCAGCGGGCTCGGCCCTGATGGGCGTTGCGGGCTCATTCCTCACGCTGTCGGCGTTCAACGCCTTCTTCTTCAACATGATCAACGGCCGCGGCTGGATTTGCGTGGCCCTGGTGGTGTTTGCCTCGTGGCGGCCGGGCAAGGCGCTGCTGGGCGCGCTTTTGTTCGCCTTCTTTGACGCGCTGCAACTGCGGCTGCAACAATCGGGGTCGGCGGTGCTGCCCTACCAGATGTACCTGATGCTGCCCTATCTGCTCTCGATCCTGGCTCTCGTCCTCGTGGCAAGAAAAGCCACGTATCCCCAGGCCCTGATGAAACCTTACCGGAAAGGCGAACGCTGATGCTCGATCTGCTGGTCACCAACGCCAACCTGCCCGACGGGCGCACGGGCATGTCCATCGCCGTACAGAACGGGCGCATCACCGAGGTGACGCAAAGCCTCGCAGCCCCGGCGCACGAGATCGTCGATGCCCAGGCTCAGCTCGTCACGCCGCACTTCGTCGACCCGCACTTCCATATGGACGCCACGCTCAGCTACGGCCTGCCGCGCGTCAACGAAAGCGGCACGCTGCTGGAAGGCATCGCGCTGTGGGGCGAGCTCAAGCCACTGCTGACGGCAGAAGCGCTGGTCGCACGCGCGCTCGCCTACTGCGACTGGGCAGTGGCCAGGGGGCTGCTGGCGATCCGCAGCCATGTGGACACCAGCGACCCCAGCCTGCTGGCGGTGGACGCGCTGCTGGAAGTCAAGCGCCAGGTCGCGCCCTACATCGACCTGCAGCTCGTGGCCTTCCCGCAAGACGGCGTGCTGCGCACCGCGAGCGGCGTGGACAACCTGAAACGCGCACTGGACAAGGGCGTGGACGTAGTCGGTGGCATCCCGCACTTCGAGCGCACCATGGCGGAGGGCGCCGCCAGCGTGAAGCTGCTGTGCGAGATCGCGGCCGACCGCGGCAAGCTGGTGGATATGCACTGCGACGAAAGCGACGACCCGCTGTCGCGCCACATCGAGACGCTGGCGTTCGAGGCCCAGCGCCTGGGCCTGCAAGGCCGCGTCACCGGCTCGCACTGCACCTCCATGCACAGCATGGACAACTACTATGTGAGCAAGCTGATTCCGCTGATCGCCGAGAGTGGCGTCGGCGTCATCGCCAACCCGCTGATCAACATCACCCTGCAAGGCCGCCACGACACCTACCCCAAGCGCCGCGGCATGACCCGCGTGCCCGAGCTGATGGCCGCCGGCGTCAACGTCGCCTTCGGCCACGACTGCGTGATGGACCCCTGGTACGGCCTGGGTTCGGGCGACATGCTGGAGGTGGCGCACATGGGCTTGCATGTGGCGCAGATGACGAGCCAGGCCGGCATACAGGCTTGCTTCGATGCGGTAACGACGAACGCGGCGAAGGCGATGCACCTGCAAGGCTATGGGCTGGAACCGGGGTGCGACGCGAGCTTTGTGCTGCTGCAGGCGCGCGACGTGGTTGAAGCGATCCGGCTCAGGGCAAACCGCCTGAAGGTTTGGAAATTAGGCAAGCTCGTGGCGCAGACGCCGGAGGTGGTGGCGCAACTGCGACTGCCCGGGCGGCCGCCAGGCGTTGGCTTTTCGCTGCCTGCCAGTTAGCCGGCACCGGTGGATCAGCAAAAGTCCGGGGTTCACATCCGCGGCGCGCCTGCTTCCCTCCACAGCGCCCAAAGCGTATCTCCGAACTGGCGCCCGAAACGCGCCCCGTCGAGGAGCGACGTCGCTTGCATGCGGCCTCGCAATTCAGCGCGCAATGCGCCGAGGTGGGCCAGCTCAGACGAGAACGCGACTGCCTTGGCCACATAGGTTTTTTCGTCGGGGGCAATCCACTCCGGCAGGCCGACGTGCTGCAGCAGGCTTTCACCCAGCCGCAACATCCGCCCGGTTCCGCGCATCGACAGGACCGGCACGCCCATGAAAAGAGCTTCCGTGCTGGTGGTGCCACCGACAAAGGGAAATGGGTCCAGGGCGATGTCGATCTTCCCGTATTGCGCCAGATGGTCGGCCAGCGAGACAATCGGACCTTCGAGCTGAAGGCGATCGGCCGCAATGCCGTGCGCCGCGAACCGACGCAGCATCAGTTGCACCATGGCGGCGTCGTTCAGCTGCCAGTTGCGCAAGACGAGCCGTGCATCGGGCACGGCCTGCAGAATGCCGGCCCAGGTTCGCACCACCGCATCGTTGATCTTCGTCATGCTGTTGAAGCTGCCGAAAGTGACCTGGCCGTTCGCCAGGGCCGGCAGCGATGAGACCTCGGGTGCCGGATCGAGGGGAACGTAGCAGAACCAGCTTTCAGGCAGCGTCCACAATCGCTCGGAGAATGAGGCTTCGTCGCCGGCCAGGCTGTTGTAGCGGTCGGTGAGCATGAAGCCGATCCGCCTCAATGCCGTTGTCGCCGGAATTCCAAGCCAAGTGACCTGCACCGGCGCCGGCGAGAGCGCGAAGACGTCGAGTCTGTTGTGACTGGTGTGGCCGGAGAGGTCGATCAAGATGTGAATACCGTCCGCCGCGATGCGCGCAGCGGCCTCGGCCGCCGTCAGGCCGACGAGGCTGCGCCAGGCGGCCAGGTTCGTCTTCAGCCGCGCGGTCACCGTGTCTTCACCCTGCTTGGTGCTGTAGCCGTACAAGGCCAACGCGCCTTTGTCCGCTTCACCGATGAAACTGGCGAGAAAGCTTCCCACCGGGTGGCGGCGGAAATCGCCAGAGACGAAGCCAATGCGCAGAACTTCGGGTTCGGCCTCGCACGACCAGGAGGTGTGCGCGGCGCTTGCCGCTGCCGTCATCAGCTGATCGAGCCGGACAGCTTCGGCAGGCAAGCCCGGCTGTACAGGACCAGGCACATGATTCCAGGCGAAGAGGAAGTTGCCGAGGAGCGACGCCGATTCCGGCTTGAGCGCCAGCGCCTCGCGCATCACAGCCAGGGCTTCTTCGGGTCGCCCCTGCTCCAGAAGCGCGCGGCTCAGGTGGTCGAAAAGGACCGCGTCCCGGTGCCCGAGTTCGATCGAGCGACGGTAGCAACGCTCGGCTGCGATCCACTGTTCGAGGCCGGCCAGGGCGATGCCCAGTTCAGCATGGGCCTCGGCATCGTTCGGATGCGCCTGGACCAGCAAGCCAAAGGTGGCCGCCGCTTCCACGAAGCGGTCCTGCTTGGTCTGCAGTCTGCCCAGGTTGAACAAGGCGTCGGCGTGCCCGTACTGGAGCATGAGGGCACTTCGATAGCAGCGCTCTGCCTCGCCGTACAGGCCGAGCTGGTAGTAGGTGGTCCCCAGGTTGCTGTGCAGCTCGGCGCGGCCGGGCATCAGGTCCGCCGCGCGCTGCATCGGATGCAATGCCTCCTCGAACTTCTGCTGTCGCTTCAGGCTCGCACCGAGCAGCATCCAGCCCAGACCGTGCTGCGGATACCGAAGCGTGAGCTCGCGCGCAGCCGGAACCACTTGCGCATCCAGGCCTTGCTGGAACAACTCCACGGCGTTGCGGACCTCTTCCGCGCCTGGCACCGCTTGGGACATCACGCCTTACCCCTTTACCGCATCCGCGCTGAACCCAGCCTCAGCCCAGGCGCTCGCGCTCGCCCGATTGAGCTTGAACGAAGGCGCAACACGAACCTCCGCCAGCAATTCGCCGGAAGAATCCAGAGCACGCAGCAGCGCGGACGGATTGTCCTCATCGGGCTCGATGTCCAGGGCGACGCTGAGGCGTTCGGTGTGGTGGGCGATCTCGATGCGCTGGTGCAGCGTAGCGTGCAGTTGTTGCTCGTGCCGGCGCACAAATTCAGCGGCGGTCTTGACCAGTGTATTGAACGCCGACACATCCAGCGGCTTGGGGTTTTTCTTGTCGCGCCCCATGGTCCAGGGGCCGACCAGCGCTGGCTCCACCTGGCCTTCAGGCGTCATGGCAACGGCCCAGCCGTCGTCGTCATCGTTCTTGACGACACACGCCGTCCAGCCGTTGTCCCGCCACAGGCGGGCTTCCTGGATTTTTTCTCCGGTGTCTTCGGCCTCGGTCATTTGCATGGTGCGCGTCTCAAGTAAGGGTCAGGATTGTAGGTGCCTGCAAAGCACTGCCGGGCTTGCAACGGCTATCGTTCTGGCGCGATGGCCTCGGCGTAGTCGTAGAGTGCGCCCAGGATCTCTTCGCCACGCTCGTCCGCGGATTCCGACAATTGGTCGATCTCGGTAAACAGCTGCTCCACGGTGCGTACGCCGCCTTCGCCGTCAAACAGGCGCGCGGCCCGGTGCTCTTCCCAGCGTTGCGCTTCTTCCTGCGTCAGCGTCTGGGCGAAGTTGCGCGCGCGGTAGCGAAACAGCAGCTCGCCCAGGCGCGCGTCCTCGAAGCTGGCGCGCGCTGTAGTCAACCCCTCTGGCGTCAAGCCGCGCAGCTGAGTCAAGCGGCGGCGGTCGTTATGGCCAACGAAGCCGCCATAGAGGTCTTCATCGACATCTTGCGCAGCCGCCGCGGGCCGCTGAAATACCTCGGGCCAGATTGCGCTCATGTCCGGCAGCGCCCGCGCCGCCTGGGCGTTCAGCAGCGCGGCATCCACGTCCAGGCCCCAGCGCTGCGCCATGGCAGCGGACAAGGTCTTCAGATTGCCCATGACCATCGGCGACTTGTTCAGGTGCACGGTTTTCACCGGCAGCCGCGTCATGCCCTCGGGCAGTTCGTCTTTCTTGCTGAACAGGCGGGTGCGGATGGTGGCGGTGTCCAGCAGGCCCAGTTCACGCGGATCGTGCGCGAGGTCCCAGGCAATCAATTCGTTCTTGTTGGTCGGATGCGTGGCCAGCGGCCACATCACTCCCAGACAGCCACGCTCGGCCGGGAACATGCCCGAAACATGAAGAAACGGGCGTGCCGCCTGCGGGCTGGTTGGAAGTCCCAACTCGGCGGCCACGCGTTCCTTCTTGTGCAGTCCGAGGCAGAACTCGAACAGCCGCGGCTGCTTGTCCCGGATCAGCCTGGCCAGCGCGATCGTCGCGCGCACGTCGGAAAGCGCATCGTGCGCGGCCTCATGCACCAATCCGTTGGCAGCCGTCAAATCGGTGAGCTTGAAGCTTGCGCCACCTTCTGGTTTCTGCGGCCAGACGATGCCTTCGGGCCGCAGCGCGTAGGCCGTGCGCACCACATCCAGGATGTCCCAACGCCCGCAGTTGTTCTGCCACTCGCGCGCATACGGATCGATCAGGTTGCGCCAGAACATGAAGCGCGTGATCTCATCGTCGAAGCGGATGGTGTTGTAGCCCACGCCGATGGTGCCGGGCTGTGCCAGGGCCTGCTCGATCTGCGCGGCAAACGCATGCTCGGGAATGCCGCGCTCCAGGCAGACCTGGGGCGTGATGCCGGTGATCAAGCAGGATTGCGGGTCGGGCAGAAAGTCATTGGCCGGCCGGCAATAAATCATCAGCGGTTCGCCGATTTCGTTGAGCGCGGCATCGGTGCGGATGGCGGCAAACTGCGCGGGCCGGTCGCGGCGCACATTCGCGCCGAAGGTTTCGTAGTCGTGCCAGAGAAAAGTGTGCGTGGACATGTTCCGGATCAAAGAAAAAGGCCGGCGGTCAGATGACCACCGGCCTGCTATTTTGCCGCCACGGCGTATGGCGGCGATGGAGCCCGCTTTTTTATCCTGCGGTTGCCTCTTCCGCCTCCGGCTTGGCCCCCCGGCCTTCCTTCTTCGGCAGCGGCTGGATGTCCAGCAACACTTCCGAGGTTTCCACGCCCTTTTCGTCGGTCTTGACCGCGATGTCCACCGTCAGGCGGCCACCTTCTGTCAAGCGGCCGAACAGCAGTTCGTCGGCCAGCGCGCGGCGGATCGTGTCCTGGATCAGGCGCTGCATCGGGCGCGCACCCATCAGCGGATCAAAGCCCTTCTTCGCCAGGTGCTTGCGCAGCGTGTCGGTGAAGGTGACGTCGACCTTCTTCTCGGCCAGCTGCGTTTCAAGCACCAGCAGGAACTTGTCAACCACACGCAGGATGACGGTTTCATCCAGCGCCTTGAAGCTCACCGTCGCATCCAGGCGGTTGCGGAACTCGGGCGTGAACAGGCGCTTGATATCGGCCATTTCATCGCCGGATTCACGCACCGTGGTGAAGCCGATGGTCGCCTTGTTCATCGTCTCGGCGCCCGCATTGGTCGTCATGACAATGATGATGTTGCGGAAATCAGCCTTGCGCCCGTTGTTGTCCGTCAAGGTGCCGTGGTCCATGACCTGCAGCAGCACGTTGAAGATGTCCGGGTGCGCCTTTTCGACTTCGTCCAGCAGCAGCACGGCGTGCGGCTTCTTGGTGATCGCCTCGGTCAAGAGGCCGCCCTGGTCAAAGCCGACGTAGCCCGGAGGCGCGCCGATCAGGCGGCTCACCGCGTGGCGCTCCATGTACTCGGACATGTCGAAGCGGATCAGCTCGATGCCCATGATGTAGGCAAGCTGCTTGGCCGCTTCGGTCTTGCCAACGCCGGTGGGGCCGCTGAACAGGAACGAACCGATCGGCTTGTCGCCCTTGCCCAGGCCCGAGCGCGCCATCTTCACCGCGCCGGCGAGCACTTCAAGCGCCTTGTCCTGGCCGAACACCACGCTCTTCAGGTCGCGCTCCAGCGTCTGCAGCTTGCCGCGGTCGTCGTTGGAGACATTGGCCGGCGGAATACGCGCGATCTTCGCCACGATCTCCTCGACCTCGGTCTTGCCGATGGTCTTCTTGCGCTTGGACGGCGGCAGGATGCGCTGGGCTGCCCCGGCCTCGTCGATGACGTCAATGGCCTTGTCCGGCAGATGCCGGTCGTTGATGTACTTGGCGCTGAGCTCAGCCGCTGCCTGCAGGGCATTGGCCGCGTACTTCACGCTGTGGTGCTCTTCGAAGCGCGACTTCAGGCCCTTCAGGATCTCGATGGTTTCCTGCACGCTGGGCTCGACCACGTCGACCTTCTGGAAGCGGCGCGACAGGGCCGCATCCTTTTCGAAGATGCCGCGGTACTCGGTAAACGTCGTTGCGCCAATGCATTTGAGCGCGCCGCTGGAAAGCGCCGGCTTCAGCAGGTTGGAGGCATCCAGCGTGCCGCCCGAAGCAGCGCCCGCGCCGATCAGCGTGTGGATCTCGTCGATGAACAGGATCGCATTCGGCCTGTCTTTCAGCGATTTGAGCACGCCCTTCAGGC
Organism: Burkholderiaceae bacterium; assembly: GCA_035476635.1. GTDB lineage: Bacteria > Pseudomonadota > Gammaproteobacteria > Burkholderiales > Burkholderiaceae_C > DATILI01. The sequence goes on from DATILI010000226.1 coordinate 38,124, forward strand.
GCTGCTCGAAGTCGCCGCGGTACTTGGTGCCCGCCAGCAGCGCGCCCATGTCCAGCGAAAAGACGCTGGAATCGGCCAGGATTTCCGGCACGTCCTTTTGCGTGATGCGCCAGGCCAGGCCCTCGGCGATGGCCGTCTTGCCCACACCGGCCTCGCCGACCAGCAGCGGATTGTTCTTGCGCCGGCGGCACAGGATCTGGATTACGCGCTCGACCTCGTACTCGCGGCCGATCAGGGGATCGATCTTGCCGTCCTTGGCCAGCTGATTCAGGTTCTGGGTGAATTGCTCCAGCGGCGAAGCCTTCTCGTTCTTTTCGCCGCCTTCATCGCCCTCACCTTGCGATGCATCATTGCCCTTGGCGGGCTCCGGCGGATCGCTTTTCTTGATGCCGTGGGCGATGAAATTCACCACGTCCAGGCGCGTCACGCCTTGCTGGTGCAAGTAGTAGACCGCGTGGGAATCCTTCTCGCCGAAGATGGCGACCAGCACGTTGGCGCCAGTCACTTCCTTCTTGCCGTTACCGGTGGACTGCACATGCATGATGGCACGCTGGATCACGCGCTGGAAACCCAGCGTGGGCTGGGTATCGACGTCGTCCGTACCCGCCACCTGGGGCGTGTTGTCCTTGATGAAGTTGGCCAGCGACTTTCGCAAGTCGTCAATATTGGCCGAGCAGGCCCTCAGCACCTCGGCGGCGCTCGGATTGTCCAGCAGCGCCAGCAGCAGGTGCTCGACGGTGATGAACTCGTGCCTTTGCTGACGGGCCTCGACGAAGGCCATGTGCAGGCTAACTTCCAATTCCTGGGCAATCATGTGATTTCCTTTTGCCTAGCTGTTACGGATGACTCTATCTCAATCAATGGGTGCTTGCCCGCTAACGTTGACCGGCTATTCCACCGGTTCACTCACACACTGCAATGGATGCCCTGCCTGCTTCGCGGCCTCCAGTACCTGATCCACCTTGGTCGCCGCGACGTCCTTCGAGTAAACCCCGCACACGCCTTTGCCGTCAAGATGGATCTTCAACATGATTTGCGTCGCCGTTTCCCGGTCCTTGCTGAAAAACTCCTGAATCACCACCACCACGAACTCCATCGGGGTGTAGTCGTCATTAAGCATCAATACCTGGTGCATCTGCGGCGGCTTTATTTTCTGCGTCCGTCTCTCCAGGACGACCGAGCCGCCATCGTCCCCAGTGGATGCGGGCTTGGTCGGAGCTGTTTTGGGCGGGGTTCGGGTGGCCATGGATTCATTTTATAGAGCAGTTTTGCAAACTGCAGCATGCAGTCGAATTGGTGGCGCTTTTCCCGCTTTCAAGCGGATTCGCGCCAACTTGTGCACAAGGCCCGGCGGCAACCCTGACGCCGCCATGGAATTGGACTTGCGGCTAGGCACCTTGGCCAGAACCCGCATGCCTGGCTTGACTCGGCCGGCGAAAACAATATAAACTGTATAAACCGTTTAAATCACAGGAGGAAACCACCCCATGCCCGCCGCCAAGAAGCCTTCCATTGCCGTCAAGACGCCAGCCCGCGCGCCGACCAAGGCTGTCGCCAAGGCCGTCGCCAAACCCGTCGCGAAACCCGCAGCCAAGCCTGCCGCCAAACCGGTTGCGAAACCCGTCGCCAGCGCTCCTGCAGCCAAGGCAGTGACGGTGGTGAAAGCGGAGAAGCCGGAAAAGGCAAAGAAACCAAAGCTCGTACGCGACAGCTTCACCATCCCCAAAGCCGAATACCTGGTGCTGGACGAACTCAAGCAGCGCTCCAACAAGCTGGCGCACCCTGTGAAGAAAAGCGAACTGTTGCGCGCCGGCATCAAGGCGCTCGCGGCCATGCCGGACATCGGCTTCCTGGCCGCCGTGCAGGCGGTGCCGGCCATCAAGACCGGCCGCCCCACGACCGCCCCGGCGGCCTAAAGCGCCTCGGGGGTCTGCACCGTCACCACCACGGTCTTGGACTGCCCCGGGCGCCCGGTGCGATGGCGCAGCCACCAGAGCGCGCCTTTTTTGATCGCGCACTCGCCTTCTTGCAAGCCCAGCAATTGGGCGATGGTTTGCCCCAGGACAGGCTGGTGCCCGACGACCAGGAAGGTCAGCTTGCTGTCGGGCCACTGCACCAATTCCAGCAACTGGGCCGGCGTGCCGTCCGGCCCGAGTTCTGCGCGCAGCTTGTATTTGCGGCCCAGGGCCAGCACGGTCTGCTCTGTGCGGCGCGCAGGGCTTGCCAGGATGCGGGCGCCCTCGGGCAATTGCCGGTCGAGCCAGGTAGCCATGCGGCTGGCCTGCTTTTCCCCGCGCGACGTCAGCGAGCGGTCCAGGTCACTTCCGCTTGGCGCCTGTTCTTCTGCTTCGGCGTGCCGCCACAGGATCAAGTCCATCGTCCCTACCTTCCCTTGGCTGCCTTGGTGGCGTCGGCCAGCGTGTAGCGCGCCATCAGCGCATCCTGCGCGCCGTGCTGGTTCGCGCCCGATCTGGCATTCACGCGCCGGTAGGTGCCGTCGGACTCCAGGTCCCAGGCATCACGGCTATCGTGCAGATAAGCCACCAGGCACTCGTCGATGATGCGCTGGCGAATCGCGGGGTCGCGCACCGGCCAGGCCAGCTCGATCCGCCGCAGCATGTTGCGGTTCATCCAGTCGGCACTGGAAAGCAACAATTCCTCGTGCTTGGCCGCGCGAAAGTAAAACACCCGCGAATGCTCCAGGAAGCGCCCGATCACCGAGCGCACGCGGATGTTGTCGGTAAATCCCGGCACCTGGGCCGGCAGCATGCAGGCCCCGCGCACGATCAGGTCGATGCTGGCGCCCGCGCGCCCGGCCTTGACCAGGGCCAGCATCAGCGCTTCGTCGGTCAGGGCATTGGTCTTGACCACGATGCGTGCCGGTAGCCCCTGCGCTGCCGCGTGCGTGACTTCGTCGATCTTCTCGACCAGCCTGCGGTGCAATTGCAACGGCGCCAACAAGAGCTGGTTCAGGTGCGGCAACTTGCTTTGGCCGGCGATGTGCACGAAAACATGCTCGATGTCCGCCGTCAACTCCGGATCGGCCGTGAGGTAGCTCAAGTCCGTATACAGGCGCGCCGTACGCGGGTTGTAGTTGCCCGTGGACAAATGCGCATAGCGCCGCAGGTGCCGGCCCTCGCGCCGCGTGACCAGCAGCATCTTGGCATGCGTCTTGAGTCCGACCACGCCGTATACCACCTGGGCACCGATGGATTCGAGCATCTCGGCCCAGTTGATATTGGCTTCCTCGTCAAAGCGCGCCTTGAGCTCGACGACAGCCGTGACCTCCTTGCCGCGGCGGACCGCTTCGCGCAGCAAGTCCATCAACTCCGAGTCGGCGCCAGTGCGGTAGATGGTCTGCTTGATGGCCAGAACCTGCGGATCGTTCACCGCCTCGCGCAGGAACGCCAGCACGCCACCAAAACTCTCGAATGGCTGGTGGATGAGCACGTCGCCTTGCTTCAAGCGCTCGAAGAAAGACTGCGCCGGATTGAGCTGCACCGGCCACCTGGCCTGGTAGGCGGGAAAAAGCAGCTGCGGCGCGTTGACCAGGTCCACCAGCTGCGTCAACCGCCCCAGGTTGACAGGGCCATGCACCCGGTACAGCGCGGCCTCGGGCAAGCTGAATTGCTTGAGTAAAAATGCCGACAGATGTTCCGAGCAGCCGGCGGAGACCTCCAGCCGCACCGCCTGCCCGAAATGCCGGTGCTCCAGGCCCTGGCGCAGGGCGGTGCGCAGATTGCGCACATCCTCTTCGTCCACCGCGAGGTCCGAATGCCGCGTGACGCGGAACTGCGAAAACTGGCCGACCTCCCGGCCGGGAAAGAGCTCGTCCAGATGGGCGCGGATGACGCTGGAAAGCGAGACGAACAGCAGCTTCTTGCCCGCTACCTTTTCCGGCATCCGGATCAGGCGCGGCAACACACGCGGCACCTTGACGATGGCGATGTCGTTCTGGCGCCCGAAAGCGTCATGCCCGCCCAGGCGCACGATGAAGTTCAACGACTTGTTCGCCACCTGCGGAAATGGGTGGGAGGGATCCAGCGCGACCGGAATCAGGAGCGGCCGCACATTGCGTTCGTAATGCTCCTTGACCCAATGCCGCTGCGCCGGGGTGCGTTCTCCATGTGAAACGACGCGAATGCCATGCTGCGCGAAGGTCGGCAGCAACTCCTCGTTGTACAAGGCATATTGCCGCGCCACCAGGTCGTGCGCCGCGGCCGCGAGCACTTCGAATGACTCGACCGTGTGCAGCCCACTGTCATTGCCACTGAGCGCTGCCGTCAAATGCGGCGCCGCACGCACCTCGAAGAATTCGTCCAGGTTGGACGCAACGATGCACAGGAAGCGCAGGCGCTCCAGCAAGGGGACATCGGCCCGCCGAGCCCAGTCCAGCACACGCTCGTTGAACGCCAGGATGCTGTGATCGCGGTCAAGGAATTTTTGACTCGCTTCACTGGCGGAACGAGCGGCGTGGTGCATGGGCATCGGGTGCGTACCACCTGGGTCAAACGGAAGAGTCACCCAGCCAGTATCCGCAAGATATGTGACAAGTGCATGACAAACCAATGACGTTCACACAACTGCCATGCGGCCGATCGCGAACGTCAGTCGTAGACGATGCTGGCCTGCCCCTCATACGCCTGGGCCATCAGGCTGGCCAGGGCCGCGTCGGTAGGGAAGAACTTGGTTTCGTCGACCCGCAGCTTGTCCTCGGCCACGAAGTCGGGAAACACCAGGGAAAACCGGATGCCGAGGCCGCGCAGGAGCTCGCCCTGCTCCGAAACCTCGCGCTTCGCCGGAAAGTCCCGGTACAGCCGCTCCAGCACCGGCAACGCGGCGCCCCCCTCCAGGCCATTGCGGTTGATCCGCATGCGCAGGAACTTGCCGAAGCGGCAGCGCGCCGTGGCCAGGTCCCAGACCTGGTTCACGCTCAGGCGAAAACCGCCGGAAAAGCGATCGGGCTGCAGCTTGCCCATGACGATCACCAGCTCATCGTCCTTCAGCAAATTACGGTAGGTGTTGATCACGGCCTCGTCAGCGGTCGCTTCAATCACCGCGGACTTGTCGTCCAGCTTGAACAGCGCCAGCTTGCCGCGCTGTCCATTGATGACGCGAAAGTCGCTGATGATGCCGGCCAGCAACTGCGGCTCGCGCGAATCGATCAGCTCGTCGATCGGGCGCTTGACAAACTGGCGTACCTCGCGCGTGACCTCGTCGAACAAATGGCCCGATAGATAGAAACCAACGGCCGTCTTCTCGAAGGTCAGCCGCTCCTTCACGCCCCAGGGCGTGGTCTCGACCAGATCGGGCTCCTGCGTACTGGAGCCATGGCTGTCCTCGCCGCCCATGTCGAACAAGCC